>CACHGH010000033.1 GCA_902579215.1 uncultured Pelagibacteraceae bacterium | reverse complement strand
GCATGATTAGTAATATTTTTTAATCTTCTTTTTATTTTATTTCTTTTGACTGCGTTACCAATTTTTTTTTTTACCACAAAACTAATATTTAAATTGTTATTATCTTTATTTAGTATTTTATCAAAAAAAATTGTGAAATATTTATTTGAGATTTTTTTTCCTTTAAGCAAAAACCTAAAATCTTCATTTTTTGACAAACTAGATATTTTATTACTGCTCATTATGTTAGACAGTTAAAGATTTTCTTCCTTTTGCCCTTCTTCTAGCAAGCAATTTTCTTCCACCTTTAGTTTTCATTTTACTACGAAAACCATGTCTTCTTTTTCTTACTAATTTGCTTGGTTGATATGTACGTTTCATAGATAGTGTTAATTTTGTTAAAATTTTTGTACTTATAAGAAATATATATAAATAAGTACAGAAGATTTTATAATGATCTAATAATTTATGGAAAAATCGAAAAAACTTAAAATATCTATAGGCCTAATATATTTGACCATAGTTTCCTTATTTTTAATTTATTTTTTTAATAAATTTGAGCTTGAAGAAGTTAGAAGTTATGAATTTATTAAATCGAACAGAGATTATTTTTATAATTTAAGAGAAGCTAATTTATTGATTGTATCAATAATCTTTTTGTTTTTAACAGTGATATGGGTTTTGTTACTTGGTTTTGGATCACCAATTGCACTAATTTCTGGTTTCATTTTTGGAAAATGGATAGGGACATTTATTGCAGCTTTTGGTTTATCAATTGGCGCTCTTACTTTATATTTATTTGGTAATTATTTTTTTAAAGATCTGATAAAAGAAAAATTTTTAGGTAAATTTAGTAATTTGGAAGAAAGGTTTAAAAAAAGAGAATTTACCTTTTTTTTGATTTATAGATTTGTGGGAGGGATTCCTTTTCAAATAGCAAATTTATTGCCAGTATTATTTAATATAAGTGCTAAAAATTATTTGATTGGAACTTTTTTAGGAATTATCCCACAGATATTCATTATGGTATCTTTAGGAAGTGGTTTAGAAAAAATTATAGATAAAAATGAAACAATGCCAACTTTCAGCAATATGCTATTTTCTCCAGATATATATTATCCAATACTTGGTTTTTTTGTTTTATTTTTTATTGTAATTATAGTTAGAAAATTTTTTTATAAATAAAATTATAAATATTTTAAATTAACAATTTTAAATACTTTGTAAGGTATTCTGTATCCAGGAAGTGAAGCAACATCTCCTGTCATTACAGTTTTTGGGTTCCAACCGAAACAATAAATTATAAAAATTATTAAAAATACTTTCTTGTTTTTAAGAATATTAGTAAATTTATTTAATTTTAAATTATTAATTTCAATTAAATCATTTTTAAAAAGTTGGTAGTACAGAATTACTGAAAAAAAATAACTTACATTTACCCATCTGTACCAGTCATATGCTAAAGCAGCCAAGGGAATTATTGGCGAAATTAATAATAAATAAGGAAACAATAAACTTTTGAAATTTTTAAAAAAAAATATTTTTTTTATCTTTCAAATAAGAATTATTTAATAATAAAAATAATGGTCCAAATCCAACTAAAATAACTAAAAAATATCTTAGTAAAACTTCAAACGAATATCTTCCAAATTGCGCTTCTAAATGTTGATATAAAGATTGTTTGCTTTTTAACAACGCACAAGACATATAGCATATTTCACCAAATTCATTTTTTAAAAATTCACTCATTGTATTATGATTATCTACACTTATTGGATTTATCATTATGTAAAAGGCAATAAATAATGAAGGTAAATAGGTTGGAAATAATTTTAAAAAAATTTCTTTAAATTTAAATAATTTTAAATTTATTAAGTCCCAAGCTATAAAAAAAGGAAAGAAAAAAACAATAGGCTCCCAAATAAGCACTGCTACTGGTAAAACTAAAAATTTATTAATATTTATATAAAAATTATTTTTTATTTTTATTGTTAGTAAAAAAATACAAAAAATGAAAACTTCTTTTCTTGCCAAAACTTCTATTTCA
>CACHGH010000032.1 GCA_902579215.1 uncultured Pelagibacteraceae bacterium | reverse complement strand
CCCAATCTAATGTAAGAACTTCTTCACTTGTATAATTCCAATAAATTTTTGGAACATAAAAACCAATATCGTTTTTAGTATTTTCTGCAAATTCATTTGCTGCCGCCGCTTCAAATCTTAAATCCATTTCATGATTAGTTATTTCTTTTAGCAAAAAAACAACTTCTACAAGTTTTAATCTTTTTGACTTTGCAATTGTATTTTCAATAAAGAAAGCTAAAAGCATCAATGCATCTATTTCTTCATTAAAAACTTTTTTTATATCTGGTCTTAATATTTTTATTGCTATATCTTTAACTTTACCACTGTCGTTTATCTGAGCTTTGTGTACTTGAGCTATAGAGGCAGCAGCTACTGGTTCACTTAAATTAATTATTGAATTGAATAAATCTTCACCAAGGTTTTTCTTTAATATTTGTTTTGCTTCTGAGTTTTCAAAAGGTGGCAGCCTATCCTGAAGTTTTTCTAGTTGTTTTGAAAGTTCATCTCCAATTATGTCTGGTCTTGTTGCTAAAAACTGTCCTAATTTAATAAATGTAGTACCCATACTTTGAATAGATTCACATAATCTTTCTTCCTCTGAGGAACTGTGATTTTTATTTATATCTCTATTTAATGAGAAGGAAAAAATACTAAAAAAAATTTTTATTATTAGTGGTGGTTGATGTATTCTTGAAATAATTTTAATTGCATCTGACATGGCTAATTTCCTTGCCAACTTAAATAAAATATAAATTTTTTTAATCATTAAACTTTCCAGCCAGAGTGGATCGCGACCAAGCCTCCACTTAAATTTCTATATGTGCATTTTTTAAAACCATTTTTCTTCATAAATTCAATTAACTCATCCTGGTTTATAAATTTATCTATACTTTCTAGCAAGTATCTATAAGGATCCTTTTTACCAACAATAAGTTTGCCAATTTCAGGTATTAATCTTGAGTAATTTTTATATAAAAAATTTATATTAGAATTTTCAATTTTTGAAAATTCTAAACATAAAAATCGACCTCCAGGTTTTAATACTCTATAAGCCTCTTTAATTGATTTATTAATATCTTTAGTGTTTCTAAGGCCAAAACTAATTGTATAATAATCAAAAAAGTTTTCTTTAAATCCAAGCTTTTCCGCTTTTCCCAATTTCCAAGTCATATTTTTTAAAGGTCCAATTCTTTTTTCCCCCTGTTCAATCATTCTTTTGTTTGGATCAACATTAAAAACTTGGCCTTTATTTTTTACTACTTCAAGAAATAATTTTCCTATATCACCAGTACCACAAGCAACATCAATTAATTTTTTATTAATATTAGGAGACATCATCATTATTAAATCTTTTTTCCAGAACCTATGAATTCCAAAAGACATAAAATCATTCATAAGATCATATTTATCATAAACATTATTAAATACGTTTTGAACTAACCCTTTTTTATTTTGTAAATATTGTTTCATGGTATTTAATTTTTTTATTAAGAGTAATATAGTATCAAATGCCAGAATTGCCAGAAGTAGAAATAGTTAAACAATCACTCTATAAAAACATAAAATCTAAAAAAATAAAAAAAACAATTGTTAGAAACAGAAATCTTAGATTTAAAATTCACAAGGATTTCGAAAAATTGATTAAAAATAAAAGAATTCTTGATATTTCTCGATTTTCAAAATTCATTTTAATTAATTTCGAAAAAGACTTTCATTGCATTTTTCACCTTGGTATGTCCGGAACAGTTCATATAGTAAAAAAGAGAAACAATTCTTATACAAACTCAAGTTTTTATCACTCACCATTCTTGCCAAAAAAACATAACCATGTAGAGTTTTTTTTTGATAATTTTAAAATAGTTTATAATGATCCAAGAAGATTTGGCTTTTTTAAAGTTTTTTTTAACCAGAAGGATTTAACAAAGTATTTTAATAAATATGGCCCAGAACCTTTTGATAAAAAATTTAATATAAAATATTTAAGAGATAAACTTACAGGAAAATCAAAAAATATAAAAAATTACTTAATTGATCAAAGTTTTATATCTGGAATTGGAAATATATATGCTAATGAAATTTTATTTTTTTGCAAAATTAATCCATTCAGAAAATCTTCAAAGTTATTATTGGCTGACTATAAAAAATTGATTTTCTATTCTAAACATGTTTTAAAAAACGCAATTAAAAAAGGTGGTTCTACAATACAAAACTTTATTAATACTGATGGTAATTCAGGTTTTTTTCAAAAGCATTTTAAGGTATATCAACGTGAAAACTTAAAATGTCCCA
>CACHGH010000031.1 GCA_902579215.1 uncultured Pelagibacteraceae bacterium | reverse complement strand
AAGGAATTCTCAGAAATGTATATTTTGGGTATCTCTGCCTTCTATCACGATAGTGCTGCATGTTTGTTAAAAGACGGGGATATTATTGCAGCAGCTCAGGAAGAAAGATTTACTCGTAGAAAACATGATCCCGGATTTCCGAGTAACGCAATTAAGTATTGCTTACATGAGGCTGCTATTTCCCCTGAAGAAATTGAGAATGTAGTTTTTTATGAAAAGCCATTTGTTAAATTTGAACGTTTGCTCGAAACTTACTTAGCTTTTGCACCAAAAGGCTTTAAAAGTTTTGCTGCTGCTATGCCAATTTGGGTTAAAGAAAAACTATTTCAGAAATCAATGCTTGCTAAGGAATTAAAAAATTTATTAGACAATTCTGTTGACTGGAAGAAGAAACTACTTTTCTCAGAACATCATTTATCACACGCAGCTAGCGCCTACTATCCATCAACCTTTGAGAGTGCTGCTATATTAACTCTAGATGCTGTTGGCGAATGGACTACAACATCGCTTGCTGTTGGCAAAGGAAGAAAAATAAAAGTTTTAAAAGAAATCCACTTTCCTCATTCACTTGGTTTATTATACTCGGCATTTACTTATTATACTGGATTTAAGGTAAATTCTGGCGAATATAAAGTAATGGGCCTAGCACCATATGGTGAACCAAAATACACAGACTTAATCAAAGCTAATATTATAAAAGTTGCAGAAGATGGAAGCTTTCAGCTAGATATGAGCTACTTCGATTATGCCACAGGTTTAACAATGACAAGCAAAAAATTTAATGACTTATTTGGAGGACCACCACGCGCATCAGAAGACAAACTAACACAACGTGAAATGGATTTAGCAGCCTCTATTCAGAAAGTAACCGAGGAGATTATTATTAAGATTGCAAAGAGTATTGCCAAAGAAACAGGAGAGAAAAATTTATGTCTTGCTGGAGGTGTTGCACTTAACTGCGTTGCTAATGGCATTCTTTTACGTGAAAAAATATTTGATAATATATGGATTCAGCCAGCTGCAGGTGATGCTGGGGGTGCACTTGGTGCAGCATTATCAGTATGGCATTTACATTATAATAATAATCGTAAAGTATCTAAAGAAAGAGATTCAATGAATGGTTCATACTTAGGTCCAAATTTTACAGACAATGAAATTAATACTGAACTCAAAAACTGTGGAGCAAAATTCCATAAACTTAGCGAAGATGAATTAATTGAAAAAGTCGCCACAGCACTTTCAGAAAATAAAGCAATAGGTTGGATGCAAGGACGAATGGAATTTGGACCTCGCGCACTAGGTGGAAGAAGCATTATTGCAGATCCACGCTCACCTACAATGCAGAAGCAACTTAACCTTAAAGTTAAATATAGAGAAAGTTTTCGCCCTTTCGCACCAAGCGTATTACGTGAACACTTAAGCGAATGGTTTGAGCATGAAATTGACAGTCCATACATGCTTTTAGTTGCCGATATAAAAGAAAGTAAACGAAAAAAAATGACCGATGAAGAAAAAAAACTATTTGGTATTGAAAAATTAAATGTATCCCGTTCTTCTGTGCCAGCTATTACACATATTGATTATTCCTCACGTATTCAGACAGTTCATAAAGATACTAATCCTCGTTTCCATGCTGTAATATCAAAATTTTATGAAAAGACAGGATGTCCAATTGTTGTTAACACGTCTTTTAATGTGAGAGGTGAACCAATTATATGTTCACCTACAGATGCTTTCAAATGTTTTATGGGTACAGAGCTGGACATGTTAGCAGTTGGAAATTATCTTCTAACAAAAGAAGATCAAAACGTTTCACTAAAAGATAATTATAAGGAAAGATATGAATTGGATTAAAATAACTATAATTAATGTAGTAGTTTTATTTTTTTTTATAATTATTCTTGAAATTAGCGCGGGTATAGGCCGAATTATAATAGGCAAAGATTATAGATTGCCACCAGCATTATTTAATATTGATTTCGATATTGGCTCACCACACCATCCATGCATAGAAATGAAAACAGACACATTATTAGATCATACACCTAATCATGAGGGAAAATGTAAGCCACTTGGTGGCGTAGTTGATGGAGAGTATGTTCTATACCCAACATCTTCGAATGAGTTACCAATAATATTAACTTTAGGCGGATCCACTACTAGTGGATTCTATCAACATACATCTGCTGGAGAAACCTATCCTAAAGCTTTAGCTTTTTTAGCCAAAGATCACTTCCGAGTAATTAATGGTGGTGTTGGTGCTTATTCATCTCTTCAGGAATTTTATAAACTAGCTCGTGATGCCTCTAGATTTAAAAAATTAAAAGTTGTTATTAGCTATAATGGTTCAAATGAGCTTCCCAATTATCATGGACCAGAATATTTGCGCGGTTATGACTATCCATTTCTAACAGAAAATCAGTTTCAAATGAATGAAAAACAAATCTGGATTGAACAAAGAGTAAATAATATTTTAAACAGATTGTTTCCTAATATTTATAGTCTTTTTGTTTATTTCTCAAATGATACAAGCAGCGAGAGTCCAGTTGGCAAAACAGTTTTACAGCAAGAGATAGAAAAACCTAAAACTAAATCTAACTTTTTTAAAGCAATAGGTGCAGCTGAACGGTGGGAAATAAATATTAAACGTATGCAAAAATTAGCAGAGCTAGAGGGATCAAAATATTTTGTATTTTTGCAACCAACTCTAGGTTTAGAAGGAGTTCAATCTGATCCTCCCAAAAATACTAATGATTACAATATTTTAAATAAATTAAATAAGCAGTATATAAAAGATATTAGAAAACTGTATACAGAGCTAAAACCACGGTGCGAGTCACTATCTTTTTGTTTTGACATTTCTGATGAAGTTGGACCAACTGGAAATATGTATAATGATCCACGTCATCATAATGCTGAAGGAAATAGAATACTTGCTAATGTAATTTGGGATATTTTAAAAAAGGAACTAAATTTATTATAACAATCTAATCGATTTTTTATTTTGTAAA
>CACHGH010000030.1 GCA_902579215.1 uncultured Pelagibacteraceae bacterium | reverse complement strand
GTTCAATTGCAATACATAATGCCTCAACACAATTTGCAGACGGGGGTGAATTTGGTTTTGGAGGTGAAGTTGGAATATCAACTAACAAATTACCTCCTAGAGGGCCTGTCGGCCTCGAACAACTTGTTTCTTATAAATATGAGGTAAGTGGAAAAGGACAAATTAGGAAATAAATTGTTATTAAAAAATAAAACAAAAATTGGCATACTAGGTGGAACATTTGATCCAGCTCATAAAGGTCATTTAAAAATTTCACAGATAGCCAAGAAAAAATACAAACTTAATTATGTGATATGGGCAATTACACTGAAAAATCCTTTTAAAAAAAGGAGCAAAACCTCATTAGCAAATAGAATTAATTTTTCTAAAAAAATAATAGGGGAGAAAAAATTTATTAAAGTTAGGTTTTATGAAAATAAAATCAAATCTAATAAAACAATTAATTTAATAAATTATTTATTAATGGAATTTAATTATCCAAAATTATTTTTTATTATGGGAGCTGATAATTTAATAAGTTTTCACAAATGGAATAAATGGAAGCTAATTTTACAAAAATGTAATATTTTAGTTTTTGATAGACAGGGCTATAAATCAAAGTCTATGAAATCTATTGCCTTTAAACAATTTAATCGAAAAAAAATAGACTTTATTAAATTTAAAAAAGTCAATATTTCATCTTCTAAATTAAGAAAAATTTGATAATCTTTCGTTAATTAATGCATAAAATTTTCAATCTTAAAAGTACAATTTTAAGTACCTTAGACTCAAATAAAGCTTTAGACATAGTTTCAATAGATCTTGCAAATAAAAGTTCAATGGCTGACTTTATGATTATAGCTAGTGGAACTTCCTCAAGGCATATACAAGCTTTAGCAGAACAAGTATTAAAAAAATTCAAGGATAGCGGGATAGAAAACTGTAAAATAGAAGGCAAAGAAAGCACTGACTGGAAATTAATAGATGGGATAGATGTAATAGTCCATATATTTCATCCTGAAAAAAGAAAATTTTATGACTTGGAAAAAATGTGGTCTGAACTAATACCTAAAGAAAGATTGTTAATATGAAATTACTAAATAAAATTTTAATAATAAGTATATTCTTTATTTTTTTTGTTGAAAAAGGCTACTCAGCAAATGATGAGATTTATAAAAAAATCGACGTATTTAGTGAAGTTTTGGATAAAATTAACAATGAATTTGTTGATGACATTGATCAAAATGAAATTATGGATGCTGCAATAAATGGGGTTCTGCAATCGCTAGATCCTTACTCGGCATATCTATCGCCAGAAATGCTTAAAGAAATGCAAACTGAAACAAGTGGACAGTTTGGTGGATTAGGTATTGAAGTCGGAATGGAAGCTGGTGTTGTAAAAGTTATTTCGCCAATAGATAATTCACCGGCAGATAGAGCTGGAGTTAAAGCTGGAGACTACATTGTAAAAATCAATGAAATACAGGTACAAGGTAAATCTTTAACAGAGGCAGTAGAGATAATGAGGGGACCAGTTGGTTCTGAAATAGAAATTACAGTCAGAAGAAAAGGAGTTAAAAAAGCATTAATTTTTAATATTATTAGAGAAATAATAAAAATAGAGTCTGTCAAATCGAACGTTTTGGATAATACAATTGGATATATTAGATTAACTTCATTTAATGAAAACAGTAGTGATCAAATTAAAAGTAAAATTAAAGAGCTTAATAAGAATGAAAAAGTAAAAGGATATATTTTGGATTTAAGAAATAATCCAGGGGGACTACTATCGCAAGCTATAAAAATTTCTGATTTTTTTCTAGATCAAGGTGAGATCGTATCAACGAAAGGAAAAAAAAGTTCTGAAAATAAAAAGTGGTTTGCAAAAGATGGGGATTTAATAGATGGAAAAAATTTAATAGTATTAATTAACTATGGTTCTGCTTCTGCTTCAGAAATTGTAGCTGGGGCTTTAAAAGATCATAAAAGAGCAATATTAGTTGGGGAAAATAGCTATGGAAAAGGATCTGTACAATCAGTTATACCGTTACAGAATAGAGGAGCAATTAGGTTAACAATATCAAAGTATTATTTGCCTTCTGGGAAATCTATTTCTGAAGTAGGTGTTACCCCAGATATAGAAGTCACAGAAGGTTCTGATGATTTTAAAATTAACTCCGAAAATGACAATCAATTAGAATTTGCCTTAAAACTTTTCAACGGTTAATTATGAATAAAACCTATAATAATTTACCACTACGTAGTGGAGTAGGAATAGTTTTATTAAATAAAAAAAATAAAATTTTTGTTGCAAAAAGAATAGATAATCCAAAAAATTATTGGCAGATGCCTCAGGGAGGAATAGATGGTAATGAGGATTATTTATCAGCCGCTTTAAGAGAATTGGAAGAAGAAACAAGTATTAAAAGTGTCGAATTGTTAAAGGAAATTGATGAATTTATCGCCTACGAATTGCCTAAAGATCTTTTGGGTATTATTTGGAAAGGAAAATATAGAGGTCAAAAACAAAAGTGGTTTGTCATGCGATTTACTGGTCAAGATCAGGAAATAAATTTGAAAACAAAAAAACCTGAATTTTTAGAGTGGAAATGGGTTAATCCTGATAAAATTACTGATACGGTTGTTGATTTTAAATTAAATGTCTATAGAAAAATTCAAGAAAAACTAAAAGATATAATTAATTAATTGATATAGATTTTAAAACATCAATTTTTTGATTAATCAAATATCTTTTTTGATCATCAATCTCTTCTTTATTTGAATCTTTTTCAGCCTCTTTAATAAATTCATCAATTAAATTCCTGTTCATATCTTTTAAATTTATAATTTTGCTTGTTAAAATTGATAAATTATTATCTTTAAATTCTGCTATCCCATCTTCTACATAAAAACTTTCTTCCTCTGATTTTGAAATTAATTTAATTATTCCTGGTTTTAAAAATGAAATAATCGATATATGATCTTTAAGAATACCCATTTCGCCTTCAAAAGCTGGCACTATAGCTTCAGTGATATCTTCTTTTGAAAGAAAAGATTTTTCTGGATTTACAATTTCAATTTTAAAATCTTCGCTCATTAAGCTGCAACTTCTTTAGCCATTTTTTCTGCTTTTTCGATAACTTCCTCAATAGTTCCTACCATATAGAATGCAGCTTCTGGCAAATGATCGTATTCACCTTTACAAATCGCATCAAAACCTTTTATGGTTGATTCTAAATCAACAAGTTTTCCTGGCGAACCAGTAAACACCTCAGCAACAAAAAAGGGTTGTGATAAAAATCTTTGAATTTTTCTTGCTCTAGCTACAGTTAATTTGTCTTCTTCAGATAATTCATCCA
>CACHGH010000029.1 GCA_902579215.1 uncultured Pelagibacteraceae bacterium | reverse complement strand
ATAGCCATTAGTTCTAAAACTAAATCTTTATCTTTTTGGTCTATATTTTTCGATTTTACAGATTCTACAAACTCAAATTTACAAACACTGCTAATTTTCTCATCTTCTTTAAGATTTTTTTCTTTATTGAACCTCTCTAAAAAAAATAAAAAAATTAGGTTTTTTTTTAAAAATTTTAATTCATTTATTTTAACTTTTGCCCCAGAACAACAAGCTGAAATTAATTTTAAGCCTTCAATATCTTTTGCAATTATTTTTGCTAAATATTTTTTTTCCATTTATTTAGAATTTCGTTTGATGTTTGCTCCTACTTTTTGTAATTTTTTTTCAATTCTTTCGTAACCTCTATCTAAATGATAAATTCTATTTATAATTGATTTTCCTTTTGTGCTCAGAGATGCAAGAATTAGAGAAACTGATGCCCTTAAATCTGTTGCCATCAGTTCGGCGGAATTAAAATTTATATTGCCCTCAATAATAGCCTTGTTTCCTGAAACCTTAATCTTTGCTCCCATACGATTAAGTTCAGCAACGTGCATAAATCTATTTTCAAATATATTTTCTGTTATTTCTGATCTTCCATTTGCTTTGCACAACAAGACCATTAGTTGCGCCTGAAGATCAGTAGGAAATCCAGGGTAAGGTGAGGTTTTAATTTTTGTACATTTAACTTTTTTGCTTCCTATTACAATAATTTCATTACTTTTAATTTTAATTTTTATCCCAATTTTTTTTAATATGTTTATCTCAGTGTTAATTACTTTTGGTACAATATTAGTAATCCTCAAATTTCCTGCAGTTAAAGCTGATGCAATCATATAAGTTCCTGCCTCAATTCTATCGAACATTACTTGGTAATTTATTTTTTTTAAATCTCTGTTACCTATAATTCTGATAGTTCTTTTGCCTATCCAATTAATTCTACAACCCATTTTTCTTAAAAAATTTATTAAATCTTTTATTTCTGGTTCTATTGCACAATTTTTTAAAATTGTTTTTCCATTGGCTAAAGTTGCTGCAATAATTAAATTTTCTGTTGCGCCTACTGATATTTTTGAAAATTTAATTATATTACCCATCAGTCCATTAGGGGCGTTAGCATAAATATAACCATTTATAATTTTATATTTTACTCCTAATTTTGATAAAGCTTTTAAGTGTACATCAACAGGTCTGGCTCCAATAGCACATCCACCAGGCAAAGAAACTTTTGCTTTACCAA
Source organism: uncultured Pelagibacteraceae bacterium (assembly GCA_902579215.1). GTDB lineage: Bacteria > Pseudomonadota > Alphaproteobacteria > Pelagibacterales > Pelagibacteraceae > Pelagibacter. Next base: position 2,862 of record CACHGH010000029.1, on the reverse strand, counting down.
ATCTAGCTAGTAAAGGCCCAAGTACTAATATGCCAGCTCTCATAGTTTTAACTAAGCTATACGAAGCATAAGTTTTTATGTTTTTTGAATTATCTATTTCTATTGAATTGTTATTTTTGCTTAATTTTATATTGGAGCCTAAAGAACGAAGCAAAAATATCATTGTTTGAATATCTTTAACTATAGGTAAATTTTGTATCTTAATTTTTTTAGTAGAAATTAAAGTTGCCGCTAAAATTGGCAAAGATGCATTTTTGGATCCAGAAATTTTAATATTTCCTTTAAGTTTTTTGGATCCTATAACCTCCAATTTTTCCATCGATTAAACTTTTGGTAAAGTGACCCCTGTTTGACCCATGTATTTACCTTTTCTATCTGAATAAGTAACTTCTGGCTTTTCGTTTCCTCTAAGAAATATAAATTGTGCTACGCCCTCATTAGCATAAATTTTTGCTGGTAAAGGAGTAGTATTTGAAAATTCAAGAGTTACATGTCCTTCCCAACCAGGTTCAAGAGGAGTTACGTTTACTATGATACCACATCTTGCGTATGTTGATTTTCCCAAACAAATAACGAGAACATCTTTAGGAATTTTAAAATATTCAACAGTGCTAGCTAAAACAAAAGAATTTGGAGGTATTATACACTCTGAAACATTTTTTGTAACAAAATTACTTGGTTTAAAATTTTTTGGATCAACTATTTCAGAGTTAACATTAGTAAATATTTTAAATTCATTAGACACTCTGGCATCATAGCCAAAAGAAGAAAGTCCAAAAGAAATCTTATCAGCTCTAATTTGTTTGCCTTCAAATGGTGAGATCATTTGATTCTCCAGCGCCATTTTTGTTATCCACTTATCAGATAAAACAGGCATTATTTATTTTTTTTTCTTAATTTTTTTTGAAATATTTTTCTCTTTTTCAAATTCTTCTTTAAAGCTATTTCAAGTTTAATAGTATTTTTTTTATTATTCATCTTTATTTGGATTAGTTAAATCTTCAAGTGTAATTGGTTTAGTTGTGTCTAATTGTTTGTTTGGCTGAACGTCATTTTTATTGCCTTCTTTTGCTAGTCTTTTAGCTTTTCTTTCAGCAAGTTTCTTCTCTCTCTTTGCTTGCTTCTCCATAGCTTTCATTCCTCTAGTAGATTTATAATCGTAGTGAATTCCCATAAAAATTTTTCCTAAAATACGTATAAATCATTATATGAAAAAAATTAAGGCAATAATTTGAATAAAGTTGTTTAATATATTAGATTTTTAGAGATTAAGATTATTGCCCTTATAGTTAAATGGTATAACGTGTCCATGGTAAGGATAAATTTCAAGTTCGATTCTTGGTAAGGGCACCACAAAAAATTATAAATAAAATAATTTATCTATTTTTTGGCTCTCAAAATCAAAACATTTTTTAGAGTTCTAAATATTTCTGCTTTTGGAATTTTTGAATATCCTTTTTCTCTGTCTTTAAAAGTTATAGGAATCTCTTTAATTTTAAATTTCCTTCTAAATAGTTCAACAATTGTTGCCATAAAAAAACTATAGCCCTTCGAATTAATAAGATTTAAATGGAAATCGTTTAATTTTTTAATATTAAAACCTCGATATGAAGTTGTAAATTCATTGCAATCTATTTTTAAGATAAATTTTATAAATAAATTACCATATTTGCTTAATAATAATCTTTTACCTTTCATTAAACATTTTCCACCAGGAATGTATCTTGAGCCAATTACGAAAGGTGAATCTTCTAAATTTTTTACAAATAAATCTATTTGATTTGGATCATGAGAGAAATCAGCATCCATTGTAATTAAAATATCGTATTCTTTTTTTAAAGCAAAAGAATAAGCCTCTTTATGTGCAGTATCTAATCCAAGTTTTCCATCTCTTTCAATTAAAAAAGTGTTATTAAATTTTTTTTGCATTTTTTTTATTTCTATAGATGTGCCATCTGGAGAGTTGTCATCTATAATTAAAAGATCTGGGTTTACTGGCTGTGATTTTATTGAACTTATGATATCTGCAATGTTTTTAACCTCATTGTAAGTAGCAATAAAAACTAATACTTTTTTTTTATAACTCATTATATAAATATAACAGTGAAAAAATTAGTTGCAATTATTGTTGGTGGGACTGGTCAATATGGGATATTTACGGGCAAATTATTGTTGAGTAAAAATTATAAAGTTATAATCACAACAAGATCGATAAAAAAAAAATTAAATATATTAAAACCTAATAAAAATTTAATTTTACAAAAACTAAATATTTATGATAAAAAAAAAATAGAAAAGCTAATATTAAAATTTAATCCAAATCTCATTTTCTATTATGCTGGTCAAAGTTCGCCAGATAAGTCATTCAAACTCAAAAAAGAAACATTCAAAAGTAACTTTGTTGGTTGTAAAAATTTTTTAGATATAATAAACAAAAAAAAAATAAATTGTAAATTTTTAAATGCGACATCCTGTGAAATTTTTGGAAAAATAAATGGAAAGATAAAAGTTTCATCAATTAAAAGACCTGTTAACCCATATGGCCTATCGAAACTAAAATCCTACGAAATAACAAAAAATTATAGAATAAAAAATAATTTGAAATCTTATAATGCAATAATTTTTAATACTGAGTCTATTCTTAGAGATAAAAATTTTTTAATACCTAAAATTTGTAATGCTGCAGTCAATGCCAAAAAATATGGATTCAAAACAGAATTTGGCAATCTTAATATCTCAAGAGAATGGAACTGGTGTCCAGAACAAGTTGAATATATTTATAAATTTTTAAAAAAAAAACCACAAGATTTCATACTTTCGAATGGTAAAAACTATTCTGCAATTAAAATGATGAAATTTGCT
>CACHGH010000028.1 GCA_902579215.1 uncultured Pelagibacteraceae bacterium | reverse complement strand
ATTTTGAAATGTACGATAGTCCATATATGACTTCTGCTGTAGGTATGAATGAATTTATAAGTCTTGCAGCATTTTTGGTTGGAGCAGCTCAATTTATTTTAATTTACAATATAATTGTGAGTTTAAAAATGGGTAAACCAGCTGGAAAAAATCCTTGGAAAGCAAATTCACTAGAATGGCATACATCTACTGTTCCTCCAGAACATGGTAATTTTGGAGATGAACTTCCTGTAATTCATAGATGGCCATATGATTATAGCGTTCCAGGATCTAAAGAAGATTTTATTCCTCAAACAACACCACCAAGTGAAGTTGTTCATACAAAGGTAGAAAAAACTTAAAAAGATAAATATGTCCGACCCAAAAATAGAAGGATATCAATTAAAACCAGGTTTTAAAGGAATGGCTGCAGATACTGGGTCAGACCAAACAATGTTCAAAGGAGTGCATTGGGGCAAAGCAATGATGTGGATCTTTTTATTAAGCGATACATTTGTGTTTAGCTGTTTTTTAATTTCATATATGAAAGGCAGAGGATCTACACCGGTAGAATGGCCAAATCCAAGCGAAGTATTTGCGTTAGATGCCTTTGGCGTACCTGTTCCTCTTTTATTAATAGCTATTATGACCTTCGTTTTAATAACTAGCAGTGGAACGATGGCATTAGCAGTGAAGTATGGTTATGAAAAAAATAAAAAAATGTGTGGATGGCTTGTTTTAGCAACTGCATTAGGAGGGTTAACATTTGTAGGAATGCAAGTTTTTGAATGGTCAAAATTAATACACGAGGGCGTAAGACCATGGGGAAATCCATTTGGAGCAGCACAATTTGGATCTTTCTTTTTTATGATAACTGGATTTCATGGATTTCACGTATCAATTGGAGTGCTTTTCTTGTTTATCTATGCTTATAAAGTTTTTGCAGGTCATTATGATGAAAGAAAAAGAGGTTGGTTTACAACTATGAAGAGCGACTACGTAGAGATTGAAATACTTGGTTTATATTGGCACTTCGTAGATTTAGTTTGGGTTTTTATTTTTGCATTTTTTTATTTATGGTAAATTAGAATATGGAAGAAACAAAAAAAAAAGAAGATCAGTCATCAACTCATAAGATAGGTATTTATCTTTGGATATGGGGATTATTATTCGTTCTAAGTTTCTTCTCCTACATGGTTGATTGGTATCAGTTCCAAGGAATGCTCAGATGGTCTTTGATATTGTTTTTTATGTTTTTAAAAGCTGGATTAATTATGGCATTTTTTATGCATTTATTTTGGGAGAGATATGCTTTAGTTAATGTTCTTTTATGGCCAATGACAGCAATAGCTTGTTTTATATTTCTTATGGTTGCAGAATTTAAATATACATTATTCACAAGGCTTTTATATTTTTTTGTAGGGGGATAAAAAGATGGATGGCTATACTATACTCGCAGGCGCTTTAATATTTTTTGGTTTATTTATCTACTTAACGTGGTTTGGAACTTCAATAAGAATGGAAAGTCAGAAAGAAGAAAAAGATAATATTAAAATAAATCCATATGATAATTTACCTATTTCTAGAAAATTAATTGATAAAAAAAACCAGCAAGTTGGTATTTTTGATCTAGGAAATCATATTCTTATAATTGGAGTAATACTGCTAGTTATATTTGTTTCAATTAATGTTGATTAATGCTTTCGAATAAAGTTATAAATAAAAGTGTTAATGCTCCTAATTTTGGAAATTTTTTAAAATCACTAATCTTACTAATGAAACCAAGGGTCATGTCTTTGGTTGTTTTTACTAGCGCTGTTGGTTTGTTAACATCGCCAAACACAATTCCTTTACTCAATGCATTTATGAGTATTTTTTTTGTTACTTTGGGAGCTGGAGCCGCAGGTACACTAAATATGTGGTATGAAGCAGATCTTGATAAGTTGATGACAAGAACTTGTCTTAGACCAATACCGACAGGAAAAATTAATAAACAACAAGCGTTAATATTTGGAATAGTTTTATCAATAATATCAATTTATGGACTTTACTATTTTTCAAATTTTTTATCTGCATTCTTATTATTTGTAACAATTACTTTTTATCTTTTTGTTTACACTATCTGGCTTAAAAGAAAGACACCTCAAAATATTGTAATTGGAGGCGCGGCAGGTGCGTTACCTCCAGTTATAGGTTGGACAATTGCAACAAATATTTTAACTTTTGAGTCTATTACATTTTTTTTAATTATATTTTATTGGACTCCTTCTCATTTTTGGGCACTAAGTCTTTATAAAGCTGATGATTATGAGAAAGCAAAAATTCCAATGCTACCCATTACAAACGGGATTCAAGAAACGAAAAAGAAAATTTTTGTTTATTCCTTGTTTATGTTGCCTGTAGTTATTTTGCCATATGTTATTGGTTTTGTTGGTGAAACTTTTCTTATTATCTCTTTGTCACTTACTATTTATTATAATTACATTTGCTATGATTTATTTAAATTCAAAAAAAACGAATTTGAATTAAATAAAGCAAAAAAAGTCTTTGGCTATTCAATTTTATATTTATTTTTAATTTTTGTATTGTTCTTAATCGATAGTTTAATTTAAGGATTGCGCCTCAAAAAAATTTCGTTAGAGTGTTTATATACTGCAGATGAAATATATAAGCACAAGAAGTAAAGAAAAAGAATACAGTTTTGGAGAAGTTTTTCTAAAAGGACTTGCTGATGATGGGGGTCTTTATGTTCCAAAATCATTAAAAAAATATAGCTCAGCAGAATTATCAAAACTCAAAAACTTAAATTATAATGAATTATCTACTGAAATCATAAGCCAATTTTCAGGAGATTTTATCTCAAGAGAAGAACTTTCGTCTTTAATTAAAAAATCATATTCAACATTTAGAGAAAAAGAAGTGGTTAAACTCTCAAATGTTGGAGAAATAAAATTATTAGAATTATTTCATGGACCAACATTGGCATTTAAAGATGTTGCAATGCAATTTATTGGGAATTTGTATGAATATTATTTGAAGAAAAATGACAAAAAAAATAAACATAGTAGTTGCAACTTCTGGAGATACAGGCGCAGCAGCTATAGATGCAATTAAGGGAAAATCTAATTTAAATATTTTTGTTTTACATCCAAACAATAAAATTTCTTCTGTTCAAAGAAAAATAATGACTACAGTTGATGATAAAAATGTATTTAATGTTGCAATAGATGGAAATTTTGATGATTGTCAAAATATAGTTAAAAATATGTTTTCTGATCTTGAGTTTTCTAAATCTATAAATATGTCAGGAGTTAACTCAATAAATTGGGCAAGAATTATTGCTCAAGCGGTGTATTACTTTTATTCATATTTTAAATTAGGGAAAGAAACTATTTCTTTTTCAGTGCCAACAGGAAACTTTGGTGATGTTTTTGCAGGCTACCTTGCAAAAAAAATGGGATTACCAATTGATAAACTAATTGTTGCAACAAACGAAAATGATATTTTACATAGAGCCATTTCAAAGGGAGATTATGTTTCAAAAAAGGTTAAAGAAACGTTGTCACCTAGTATGGATATTCAGTTAGCAAGTAATTTTGAAAGATTAATTTACTACGTAAATAATTCTGACTCTAAAATAACAGATGATATTATGAAAAAAGTTAAGCAAAATTCTTATCAAATTGAAAAAAAAAATTTAGATATAATTCAAAAGGATTTTTTATCTGAAAGTTGCAATAAACAAGAAACGTTAGACATTATTAAAAAAAATTATGAAGAAAATAATATAATATTAGATCCACATACTGCTGTTGGAGTAGGGGCTGCAAAAAAACTATCTTTTAATGATTGTGTAGTTTTATCAACAGCTCACCCATGTAAATTTCCAGATGCTACAAATAATGCAATAAATAAACATGAAAAATTACCTAAAGAACTTCAGTATGTACTTGATAAAGACGAAAATTTTGAAGTATTAAAAAATAATACTGATGATGTAAAAAATTTTGTTAAAAGTAATGAATAATATTAGTATACAAGAATTTATAAAAACATCACCAAAAGCTGAACTGCATTTACATATAGAAGGAACTCTTGAGCCCGAACAAATGTTTTCATTAGCTAAAAGAAATAATGTTCAAATTCCATTTAAAAATATTGATGAAGCAAAAAAAGCATATAATTTTGGCAACTTAGAATCTTTTTTGAAAATATATTATGAAGGAGCAAAAGTATTATTAAAAGAAAAAGATTTTTTCGAACTTACGTGGGCTTATGCATTAAAATGCAAAGAAGATAATATTGTCCATACTGAAATATTTTTTGACCCTCAAACCCATACAAATAGAGGAATTAGTTTCGATATTATTATAAATGGAATTTATAAAGCTCTTAAAAAAGCAGAAAAAGAATTTGACTTAAGTTTTAAAATTATCATGTGTTTTTTAAGACATCTAAGCGAAGAAGAGTGTTTTAAAATTTTAGATCAAGCTGTTATTCATAAAGATAAGATATTTGGAGTTGGATTAGACTCTTCGGAAATGGGAAATCCTCCAAAAAAGTTTGAAAAATTATTTAAAAAAGCAGCTGAAAATAACTTTATAACTGTTGCTCATGCAGGCGAGGAAGGACCGCCGGAATATATGTGGGAAGCTTTAAATCTTCTTAATGTAAAAAGAATTGATCATGGCGTTCAATGTCTTAAAGATGAAAAATTAGTAGAAAAACTTTCAAAAAATCAAGTTCCTTTAACAGTCTGTCCTCTATCAAATATAAAATTAAAAGTTTTTGATAAATTATACGATCATAATTTAAAGAAAATGTTGGATAAAAAATTAATGGTGACGATTAACTCAGATGATCCAGCTTATTTTGGAGGTTATCTAAATCAAAATTTAATTGAAACTCAAGCAGCATTGAATCTTTCCTTTGAAGATATAAAAACTTTATTAATTAACTCTTTTAAATCTTCATTTTTAAGTGAAAAAAAAAAACAAGAGTTTATCTTAAAGATTTAAAAAAGACACATCTCAAACTATCAACATGATAAGTACGAATAAAATCAAAACAATTACTGGGGCAAAAAAATATTGCATATTCTTATTCTAAATATTTTATAAATTTGCAGCCTCTCTAGCAATTAAATCGACTTCGTTATTTAATTTATCTTCAGAATGTGCCTTTACCCAATTCCAACTTATTTCAAATTCATTATTTAGAAGATCTAACTCTGTCCAAAGTTCTTTATTTTTAACTTCTTGTTTATCTGCAGTTTTCCATCCATTTTTTTTCCAATTATGAATCCACTCTGTTATTCCTGACTTTACATATTTAGAGTCTGTAAAAATTTGAACTTTGCTTCCTTTAGGGATTTTTTTTAAAGCTTCAATCGGCGCAAGTAACTCCATTTGATTGTTTGTAGTATTTTTTTTACTTCCTTTTAACTGAGTTTTCTTTCCATCATCAATAATTATTGCTGCCCATCCACCGTTTCCAGGGTTATTAAGACACGAGCCATCAGTATAAATTTTAATCATCTTAAGTAGTCTTCAAATTTATTTAATTTATTATGTATTACTAGTTTTTGAAAATATTCTTTTGGATCTTTTATTTTTATATAAGCATTTTTGGGTGTATTAAAATAATCATAAATTCTTGTAAGCAGGTATCTCATAGCTGCACCTTTACAAAGAATATTTAAACTATTTTTTTCCTTTATGCTTATTTTTCTTACACTTTTATATCCATTAATAAAATTTTTTACTTTATTTTTATTTAAATGAAATTTTCTATTTTTTTTATCAAAACATAATGCATTTACGCAAATAGCAATTTCATACATAAAAAAATCATTAGATGAA
>CACHGH010000027.1 GCA_902579215.1 uncultured Pelagibacteraceae bacterium | reverse complement strand
AAATAAGATTAGAAATTATCTTTTGTCCAAAGGTATTAATAACGAGTACATAAAAGAGACTATTTCTAAGATAAATGAAAAGAATGAAGATCAAGACTTTTTTTCTGCAATTAAATTATGTAAAAAAAAGAGGATTGGACCTTCCCGACCAGAAGATAATAGAGAACTTTTTTATAAAAAAGATATTGCAATACTAGCTAGAAATGGGTTTAGTTTTGAGATCTCTAAACGTGTTATGGATTTGGAAAAGGAAGATTATTTGAAAATTATCAATTTTCTTTAGTTTTTTTATTTTTTTGATTTAAATAATAATTAATTTTATTTTTAATATAATTTTTTACGAAAACAAAAACTAACAAGCCAAAAATAGATACTGAAACGATAATTATTAATATAATTCTAAGTTGATCGTCCATTATAAAATATTTTTACTTCTAAGAATTAAACTAGGATTTTTAAAATTTGGCTTACCATATAAAATTTCATTTCCATCAAAGTCTGTTAATTTGCCACCTGAATGCTCAAGTATAGCATGACCTGCAGCTATATCCCATTCATTAGCTCTTGGTTCTGCAAAATAAAAATCAAACTCACCAGCAGCTAGTACACAAAATTTTAATGAGCTTTTCATTTTATAAAATTTTTTAATATTAAATTTTTCATGTAGACTTTGTATTTCTGGTTTTAAACTGTTTGAGTAGTGAACCGCAACTAATTCTTTATTTTTTTTTATATTTTTACTTAAATTAATTTCTTTATTATTTATAACTTCAAAACTATTTTTATTTCCATAAGAATAAAACATTCTATTTTTTGCAGGTGCATTTATTAATCCTAGAGCAGGTTTATTATTTATTATTAACGCTGCATTTAAAGTGAATTCATCTTTGTTATTGATATAATCGCTTGTGCCATCTATAGGATCAATTAACCAAAAGTTTTTCAAATTTACTTTATTTTTATTCACCGAAGTTTCCTCAGAAACTATTTGTATATTTGGTGTAACTTTTGAAATTTTTTCTATTAAAATTTTATTTACTTCGATATCTCCGTTTGTGACTGGCGTATTGTCCTTTTTAATCTCTTTAATTAAACCATCTTTTCTTAATTTTATAGATAGATCTCCAGCTATTTTAAAAGTATCTATTAATTCTAAAACAATTTTTTTAGCATCTATATTCATTAATCTATTTTTTCTAGTTCTATATTTTTAGCATTTATCACTTTTTTACCAGCATTTTCAAAATTTACTGTAACTTTTTCATTTATTATGGTTTGAACTTGACCCACTCCCCAGTCACGGTTCATGGGATTAATTACTTTATCTCCTGGTTCAAAATTTAAAATCATTTAACTTATTTTATAATATAAAATAGTATAAATACTATCGATATGAATACAAAAATTAATTCTTTAGGGTTGGAAAAAAAACCAAAAGATACAAAAGTAGTTGTTGCTATGTCAGGAGGTGTAGATTCTTCAACTGTTGCCGCATTGATTAAAAACGAAGGTTATAATGTTATCGGAGTAACTCTAAAATTGTATGATAATGCGAAAGAAGTAGCGCATTCAAAAACTTGTTGTTCTGGACAAGATATTATGGACGCTAAAAGAGTAGCTCATAAATTAGATATAGAACATAAAGTTCTTTACTATCAAAATAAATTTAAAACTGGGGTTATAAATAACTTTGTTGAGAGTTACCTTAAGGGAGAGACTCCAATTCCTTGCGTACAATGTAATAAAACAGTTAAGTTTAACGATTTGTTTGAAGAGTCAAAAAATTTAAATGCTGATGCTTTGGTAACTGGTCATTATGTTAAAAGTATTACTAGAAATAGTAAAACCGATTTGTATCGAGCTGTAGATGAAAATCGTGATCAAAGCTATTTTTTATTTAATACAACTAGGGAACAATTAGACTATTTACGTTTTCCTTTAGGAAAATATTTAAAGTCAGAAACTAGAAAAATTGCAAAAAATCTTGATTTAAATGTTGCAGACAAACCAGATAGTCAAGATATCTGCTTTGTTCCAAATGGTAATTATGTATCTGTTATCCAAAAATTTAGACCAGATGCTTTTAAAAAAGGAAACATTAAAAATTTAAAGGGTGAGGTTCTTGGAGTTCATGATGGTATTGTGAATTTTACAATTGGACAAAGAAAAGGAATTAAGATTGCTGCTAAACAACCCCTATATGTAGTTGATATAAATTCTGAAAAAAATGAAATAATTGTAGGTTTAAAAAATGACTTATTAAAAAAAGAAATTATATTAAAAGATCTTAATTTATTAGAAGATAAAACAGTATTTGATAGGGAAATATTTGTAAAAGTAAGATCAACTGGCAAGTTATTAAAATCCAAATTAAATTTAAATAATGGAAAAGCTAAATTACATCTTTTAGAAGAAGAATATGGAATTTCTCCAGGTCAAGCTTGTGTTTTTTATACCAAAAACGAGTTAGGAGATAAACTTTTAGGTGGTGGGTGGATAACTAAGTAATATTATTTTTGTTTTTTCCACATTAGAAATGATAAAAAATAAAATAAAAGTAGTATCAAAAAATAATTCCACTCTAATATATAATCCACTTGTGGTGAGAGATCATAAAAAGATAAAATAGATAAAATTATAACTGAGGAAGAACATATTATTATTACAAATATTAATTTTAAAAGAACTATTAAAGAATGAAAATATTTATTGAATTTGTCTTTAATAGTTAATATTTTTTTAATTAAAAAGGCTTGAGAGAGTATCTCAAATAAAATGAAGAAAACTATAAATGTTCTCCTTAATTTTGTTAAAAATTCACTCTCAAAAGTCCAACCAAGAAAAATAACATGCAAAAATAGAAATGCTGCAGAAAGCATTCCAAAAATAAAGAAATTAAAATTTTTTTTAGTATCTACTAGCTTTTTAATTATAGTGTTATAATAGATCCAATAAAATACCATCAAAAGAACAGTTAAATACAAAATAGGTTTAAAGAAAAAATTAATTGGAAATCTTTTAACAATATTACTTATTGAGCTTTCTCCTTTAAAAAATGGATTAACTGCTTCGCTTGTTCCGAAAGCAGTTTTTTTATGGTGCTTTATTTTGTAAATAGTTTCAAAATAAAATGGAAAAATATTGTATAAAAATAACTGTTTGGAGTTTAATATACAGAATTCATTAATTTCATTTCCAAGGCGATATTTTAAATAAACATCCTCTTTAATATCCTTAATTTTGTCCCAAGGATTTTCCTGTCTGTATAAGTGCAATTTCTCATCATCTTTATTGACAAAAAAGAACTCTATTTTATGCATGTAACAATTTTCTAATTTATCTAATTTTTTAAATAAAAAATTAATGTTAGAGCAATATTCAGAATTTTCATCGCAAAGAATTACAAATGACTCCCCGGGTTTATCTTGAGTAAATTTATAGTTCCAAGTTTTTTCAAATTTAAAATTTAAAAAGTAATTGTGTAAAATCAGCGAACCTAACAGTCCTATCGCTGGTGTTAAGAACAAAAATAAAGCCAATATTCGAAGTTTTCGAATACTTTTGGTTAAATTCATGTCAAATAATTATTTTTTCTTATTTTTTTTTCTAGCTCTTCTCTTTTTTGAGCCCATTTTTCTTCGACCTCTATGTTTTTTTGGGTATCCCATAATATTTTATCTCCTTAATAATTTATTTGTATTGACGTTATTCCAAGGATATAGCACTCTGTAATTTACATATCAATTTTTTTTATGAAAAAAAACTTAAAAACTTTCTTGAAACATACGGCAAAAGACTATGAGAATAAATCAGTTAATCCACCTGTTGTTAGAGCTTCAACTATTATTTATAGATCAATGCAAGAAATTAGGAAAGCTCAAAGAAAACAGATTAAAAATCCTCTTGGAGGGTATTTTGATTATGGAAGACAAGGATCATCAACTAGTTTTGAACTGCAAAAAATCTTAAGAAATATCGAGGAGTGTTATGATGTTTTTTTAACACCAACAGGATTTGGTTCGGTATTCTTAGCAATTTTTAGCGTTGTTAGACCGGGTGATGAAATTATTGTTTCTGATCCTGTTTATTCTCCAACTCGTTTTTTAACTCAAGATTTTTTAAAAGAATTTAATATAAAAACAATTTTTTATAATCCTCATGATTTAAATACAATTAAAAAAAATATATCAAAAAAAACAAAGTTAATTTTTGTTGAAAGCCCAGGTAGTAATTCATTTGATTTTCAAGATTTATCTAAAATTCTTTCAATAGCAAAAAAATATAAAATATACACAGCAATAGATAATACTTGGGCAACGCCTTATTTTTTCAAACCTATTAAATTAGGTTTTGATATGTCTATCGTGTCAGCAACCAAGTATTACTCAGGGCACTCAGATGTAATGGGTGGAACCTTAGCTGTTAATAAAAAAGTTTTCAAAAAAGTTGAAAGGGCTAATAAAGTTACAGGCTATAGAATAGGAGCAGACGATGCTTATTTAATAATAAGAGGATTAAGAACTTTAGATATTCGTTTAGATAAACATGAAGAAAATGCTAAAAAAGTAGCAGGTTTTTTATCACGTAATAAAAACGTAAAACTTTTATATCCATATAAAAAAGATTCCTTTAACTTTAGAATGTGGAAAAAATATTATTCTGGTGCCTCAGGTTTAATGGGTTTGAAAATAAAAGCTAAAAATAAAAACTCTGTTATTAAATTTGTAAATTCTCTTAAATTATTTGGATATGGTTATAGCTGGGGTGGATTTGAAAGTCTTGCTCTACATCAAGATGTTAAAGAATTAGGAGATCGAAAATTTTTAAACTTAAAAAAAGATGAACATTTAGTTAGACTACATATAGGCCTAGAAGATCCAAAAGATTTGATTGAAGATTTAAAAAGATCTTTAAGGTTTATTAAATGACAGAAAAAAATTTTATTCCTAATAAGACAGCTTTAATTACTCTAATCGCTGCCTGTTTAGTAGTAATTATATCTTTAGGCATTAGACAAACTTTTGGTTTATTTTTTTTCGACTTTGAAGTTGACTTGGGTTGCACTCAAACCGAGTTTGGTTTTGCAATGGGCATTCAATTATTTTTTTGGGGATTATTAGGACCAATTTTTGGAATAATTACTGATAAATTTAGTGGAAGAGTGGCTGTATTCATAGGTTTCTTATTTTATTTAGCTGGAATTTATTTTTTAAATTATGGACCAAATACAGGGTTTTGGTTTACTTTCGATTTAGGAATTTTAATTGGAATTGGACTTGCGGCAACTGCAATAAGTATCCCTATATCTATTGTATCTAAACATTTTCCACTTAATAAAAGGACTATTGCAATAGGTATCGTTACTGCCGCTGGTTCTTTTGGATACTTTGTTTCACCTATGTATACAAGATTTACCCTTATGCAGTTTGGATGGAATATAACATTAGTTGTTTTTGGCTGCATGATTTTAGCTGGATTGGTTATTTCACTATTTTTATCAACACCAATGCAAGAACACCAACAAGAAAATAAAAATGAACAAACTGCTATGGAGGCTGTTAAAGAAGCTTTTTCAAATAAAAGTTTTAACTATCTAACATTAGGTTTTTTTGTTTGTGGCTGGCACATAGCTCTTGTTGCAACACATATACCTATGCACATAAGAGATAAAGGTCTTGAAGATTGGACAGCAACTGCAATTTTAGCATTAATTGGCCTATTTAATGTTTTTGGAACTTTGACTAGTGGATATTTGTCTACAAGAATTAGTAAGAAAAAATTATTGAGTGTAATTTATTTATTAAGAGGAGTTTCAATATTATACTTTATACTTATGCCACCAAGCACCATTAACGCATTAATTTTTGGTGCTACATTTGGTTATTTGTGGTTATCAACTGTTCCACCTACAAGCGGTATAGTAAGTCATATTTTTGGAACCAAATATGTATCTTTACTCTATGGTTTTGTTTTTTTAAGTCACCAAGTTGGATCATTTCTAGGAGCATACCTCGGTGGTTTGTTTCATGACTTATATGGTTCATTGGATTATGCCTGGTACATTTCTATAGCTTTATCTTTATTTGCTGGCTTGATACATTTACCTATAAAAGAGAAAGCAATTGAAAGACCTCAACTCGCATAAATTAAAATTTAGTCCATATCTGGAAAAATTATATAATTCAGATCAGCCTTTAATTATATATAAAGTAAAAGATGGTTATAATTTGTATACAGACTTTTCTAAGAAAATTATACTTACAAAAAATAATATAAATAGTTTTTTTAAAATATTCAGTAAAAAGAAAAATAAAAAGGAAACTGATTTATATATTGGTTTTTTTGGTTACGAACTACTTTGCAGTTTATTGAATGTTAACATCAAAACACAAAAAACATTAAATTTTCATAAAGGTATATTTTATAAACCAGAAACATTAATAAAGATTAGAAAAGATATAAAAATTGTGACATCCAAAAAAAAACAAATTTTTAGAAGTGTCTTCAACAAAACTCAAATTTTAAGTCCATTTAAAATAAACATAAATTATAAAAAATATAATAAAATATTTAACTTATTTTCAAAAAAAATAAGACAAGGAGAAACCTACCAAATTAAAATTTGCACAAAATATAAAAACAAATCTCAAATTAACCCTGTTAATTTTTTTTGGAAATTAATGAAGATAAATTCATCCCCAGAGTCTTTTATGATTAGAGATAAAGATTTTTCTATAGTTAGTTGTTCTCCAGAGACATTAATTAATAAAAAAGGCAATACCATAATAACCAAACCTATTGCGGGTACACTTAAAAAAAATAAAACAATCAATAAATCTAAAGCACTTAATTTTTTTAGGAACAATGACAAGGAAACAAAAGAACATAATATGATTGTTGATATGGAAAGAAGTGATTTATCAAAAATATGTAAGCCTGGCACTGTTAAAATTTCAAAAGAAAAATATGTTGAAGAGTATAAACATTTGTTTCATTACGTAACTACAATTCAAGGCTTATTGAAAAATAAGATTAAAGTTAAAAACATAATAAAATCTATGATGCCAGGTGGTTCAGTCATTGGATGCCCAAAGATTAGAACTCTGGAACTTTTAAACAATCAGGAGATAGAAGATCGAAATATATTTACTGGAAGTTTTGGTTATATAAAATTTAATCAAGATATGAGGTTTAATATAATTATAAGATCAATATTAAATTATAAAAAAATTTCAGAAATATCTGCTGCCTCAGGTGTTGTATTAGAGAGTTCTTCAAAAAAAGAATTTAATGAAAACTTTATTAAGGCAAAATCACTATTGGAATTATTCAAATGATATACATAATTGATCACCAGGACTCTTTTACATGGAATGTTGTTCATCAATTTTCAAAATTCGATAAAGTATATTGTTCTAATTACTTTGATATAGATAAAAAAAAATTAGATCAATCTAATGTAATTGTATTATCTCCTGGTCCCGGATCTCCAAAAGATTATCCAGCAACTTCAAAAATTTATAAAAAGTATAAAGGTAAAAAGAAAATAATTGGAATATGCTTAGGTTATCAGCAAATTTTATTTAATGAAAAAGGTAAAATAGTCCAACAAAAAAATATTTTTCATGGGTATCAATCAAAAGTAAGAGTAACAAAAGAAAGTAAATTATTTAAAAATAATAAAATATTTAAGGTTGGTCGATACCATTCTTTGAAATTATATGAGCCATATAAGTCAAATAATCTTAAAATAACAATGAGATGTTCAAAATCAAATATTCCAATGGCTATTGAAGATAAAAAAAATAGTGTATATGGTTTCCAATTTCATCCAGAATCATTTTTAACAGAAAATGGCAATATTATTATTAAAAAAATCTTATCGGCATAAAGATCTTAAAGAAATAAAATTTGATGATCTGTGGAACTCTCATGGAGTTTTTACTACAATGAGAGTTATTGGAAAACCT
>CACHGH010000026.1 GCA_902579215.1 uncultured Pelagibacteraceae bacterium | reverse complement strand
ATTTTTTTTCCTTTCCATCTTAGGTATTTCTTTTGGTAATAATATGGAACTCCCTCATACCAATCTAAAACTTTTTCATTTTTTTTTGTTATATTCCAAATCGCACCTGGTGTTTTTGATTTATTTTGCCTAACAATGTTTGCATGACCAAACACTCTTTTAGACTGATAGCTACTAAAAATGAGTTTGTACCCTTTAAGTTGATATTTACATATAAATTTAGCACCAGGGCATCTTTCTTTTAGCATTTGTTTCCAATTTAAATTACTACCGTATGCAAAATACAACATTAGTCTCTTTCAACTATTTCAATTTTTTTTTCATTTATTAAATTTAGTATTTGAGAGTTGCATATATCAATTTTTGATTGGCTTTCACTCCTCATAACAATAGAAACTCCAATTTTTCCTTTTCTAAAAAAAGGATAACTCCCTATATCAACATCTTTATTATTATTTTGAACATCTTTCAGTGATTTAGCAATCTCACTTTCAATAGTTTTAAGACTAATTGTTTTGCTTAAAATAGGATTACCGCCAACTAGTTTATTCTTTAGTTCAGGTAACATAGATTGTAAAATTGATGGTACTCCAGGCAAACAAAAAACATTTTTAATATTAAATCCTGGGGCTCCACTTGCTGGATTAAGTATTAAGTTTGCATTTGATGGCATCCAGACCATTTTTTGTCTTCCTTCATTAAAATTTTCTTTTCCATAATATTTTTCTAAAATTTTATATGCGTTTTGATGAATTTCATATTTTAAATCAAAACATTTAGATACCGACTCGGCGGTAATATCGTCATGTGTTGGTCCAATTCCACCAGAAGTAAAAACATAACTAAAATTTTTTTTTAATTCATTTAAAGAAGAAATTATTTTTTCCTCAACATCAGGTACTACCCTTACTTCCAAAACTCTAATCCCAATTCCATTTAACCAACTAGAAATTGTACTTGTGTTTAAATCTTTTGTTCTTCCAGATAATATTTCATTGCCAATTATTAAAATTGCGGCATTTACTTCTTTTTTATTATTCATTTTAATATAAATATTTAGTTATGAAATTTACCAGCTCGTTAATAAAAGGCAAATTTATCAAGAGATATAAAAGATTTTTTGTTGATATCAAACTAAATAATGAAGTTGTGACAGCACATTGTCCTAACACGGGGTCCATGATGGGACTATTAAACGTAAATTCTAATGCTTGGATTTCAAAAGCTGCTGATCCAAAACGTAAATTAAAATTTACATTAGAAATTTTAGAGGTAAAAAATAAATTAATAGGTGTTAACACTCATAGAGCAAACAGGATCGTGGAAAGCGCAATTAAAAATAATCTAATAAAAGAATTAAAAAATACAAAAGTACTTAAACCTGAATTTAAGTTTGATTCTGATACTAGATTTGATTTTTTGTGTGATAAAAAAATTATTGAGGTTAAAAATGTTACTTTATTGAGAAATGATCAAATAGCTGAATTTCCTGATGCTATAACATCTAGAGGTACTAAACACTTGTTGAAACTTGTTAAGTCTTTAAAAAATGGATTTTCACCAAATGTCTTATTTTTAACTCAAATTCCGGATATAAAATACTTTAAAATTGCAAAAGATATTGATGAAAATTATTATAAGAATTATCTTTTAGCAAAAAAAGCAGGAGTAAAGTTTTTAGCTTATAACTGTAAAGTTAGCTCAAAAGAAATTAAAATAGATAAAAAAATTAAGATTTTAGATGACTAGTAATGATTTAGAAAAATTTGATAAAATGAAAACTGCCGGTAATCTAGCAGCTAGAACACTAGATTTAATCACTCAGTATATAAAGCCAGGCATCACAACAAGTGATATTGATAAACTAGGTTATGAATTTATTAAAGATCACGGTGGCCATTCTGCTCCACTTTTCTATCGAGGTTTTAATAAATCCCTATGTACATCTTTAAATAACGTTGTTTGTCATGGAATACCTGGAAATAAAATTCTCAACGAAGGAGACATACTTAATGTCGATGTAACCGCTATAGTTGATAATCATTATGGGGACACAAGTAGAATGTTTGTTTTAGGAAAAACATCAGTGAAGGCAAAAAATTTAATCGAGACAACTTACGATGCAATGATGAGAGCAATAAAAATTTTAAAACCAGGAGTAAAACTTGGTGATATAGGTTATGAGATTCAATCATTTGTTGAAGAAAATGGATTTTCGGTTGTTAAAGATTTTTGTGGACATGGTATTAGTACAACCTTTCATGAACAACCAAATATTTTACATTATGGAAAAAAGAATACAGGGATGGAATTAATACCTGGAATGACTTTTACTATTGAACCTATGATTAACTCTGGAAAATACGAGGTAAAAGTCCTTGAAGATGGATGGACAGCAGTAACCAAAGACAAATCCCTTTCAGCGCAATTTGAACATACTGTTGGAATTACAGAAAATGGTTATGAAATTTTTACAGAATCTGCTAAAGGTTATAATAAACCTCCGTACTTATAATTAATGATAAAAAGATACTCTAGAAAAGAACTCGTTGATATTTGGTCAGAAGAAAATAAATATAAAATTTGGTTAGATGTAGAAATTTCCGCAGCTCAAGCGATGGAAAAACTTAATTTAATACCTAAAGGCGTTTCCTCGCTGGTAAAAAAAAGAGCAAGAATAAATGTTAAAAGAATTCATGCTATAGAAAAAAATGTAAAACACGATGTTATTGCTTTCTTATCTTCTTTAACTGAAAAAGCAGGAATTAAAGCTAGATATTTGCATCAAGGAATGACATCATCGGATGTTCTTGATACAAGTTTTAACATACAGCTCGTGCAATCGGGAAAAATATTAATTAAAGATATAGACTCAATATTACAAATTTTAAAACGACAGGCTAATAAACACAAATTTACCCCTTGTATAGGGAGAAGTCACGGTATTCATGCTGAGCCTATTACATTTGGTTTAAAACTAGCATCATTTTATGAGGAGTTTAAAAGAAACAGAAGAAGATTACAAAGTGCAATTTATGAAGTTTCAACATGTTCTATATCAGGAGCAGTCGGAACTTTTTCAAATATAAATCCAAAAGTAGAAAGTTTTGTGTCAAAAAAACTAAAATTAAGACCCGAACCTATATCCACACAAATTATACCTCGAGATAGACATGCTTATTACTTTTCCGTTCTAGGAATAATCGCAGGTTCAATTGAACGAGTTGCAACTGAAATACGACACCTTCAAAGAACAGAAGTTTATGAGTTGCAAGAATTTTTTTCAAAAAGTCAGAAAGGTTCTTCAGCAATGCCTCATAAAAAAAATCCAATATTAAGTGAAAATCTAACAGGGCTATCAAGAATGATTAGAAGTTATGTTACGCCAGCTTTAGAAAATATAGCTTTATGGCACGAAAGAGATATATCGCATTCTAGCGTTGAAAGAAATATAGGTCCTGATGCAAATATAACTCTTGATTTTGCATTAAACCGTCTTGCAGACATATTAAAAAATATTGTTATTTATCCAAAAAAAATGCATTCAAATCTCAATTTAACTAGAGGTTTAGTTTTTTCTCAGGAGGTGATGCTTGAATTAACAAAGTCAGGAATTTCGAGAGAAAATGCATATAGGCTTGTACAAAAACATTCCAAAACAAGTTTTTTAAAAAAAATCGATTTAATTGATTTAATCAAAAAAGACAAAATCATTAGTAAACATATGTCTGAAAATAAAATTAATAGTATTTTTAAACATGATAAACATTTTAAAAATATAAATTTTATATTTAATAGAGTTTTTAAAAAATGAAAAAAGGTAAAAAACTTTACGAAGGTAAAGCAAAAATAATATATTCAACTGATAGTAAGGGCTTAGTTATTCAACATTTTAAAGATGATGCTACAGCTTTTAACAATCAAAAAAAAACAGTAATTGATGGCAAAGGAGTCTTAAATAATAGAATTTCTGAACATATACTGAAAAATTTAAGTCAAATAGGAATTAAAAATCATTTTGTCAAAAACATCAATATGAGAGAGCAGCTAATTAAACATGTTGAAATTTTACCAATAGAATTTATTGTAAGAAATATTGCTACAGGTTCACTTACCAAAAGATTAGGCATTATTGAAGGAACTGTTTTAGATAACCCACTTTTTGAATATTGTTTTAAAAATGATAAACTTGGTGATCCAATAATTTCAAAAGAACATATTACAACATTTAGTTGGGCAACAAAAAAAGAATTAGAAAAAATTGATAATATGCTTTTAAGGATTAATGATTTTATGGTTGGAATGTTTAGGGGGATAGGTATTAAATTAGTTGATTTTAAAGTTGAATTTGGAAGATTAAAGACAGGTCAAAAAACTGAAATTATTTTAGCAGATGAGATTAGTCCTGATACATGTAGATTGTGGGACAGCAATACAGATAAAAAATTAGATAAAGATAGATTTAGAAAAAACTTAGGAAACTTAATACCTGCTTATCAAGAAGTAGCAAAAAGACTAGGTATACTTCATGAAGAAGCAAATGTACGCCATGTAAATTTTTCAAAACCAAAATCAGTTAAGTTGAAAAAAAATAAATGAAAATTAAAATCATTGTTACTCTAAAAAATGGAGTTTTAGATCCACAAGGTAAGGCTATTCAGCAGACATTAAATGGTATGGGTTTTGATAATATTGAAGAAGTAAGACAAGGTAAATATTTTGATGTTGAGATTAACGAAAAAGATGAAAAAAAAGCGAAAATTAAAGCTGACGAAATGTGCAAAAAACTTTTAGCAAATTTAGTCATTGAAGATTATAAAATTATTTAAATCATAAATGAAATCTTCTGTAATCATTTTTCCTGGTTCAAACTGCGATAGAGATATGAGTGTAGCTCTTACAAAGTTTGGATTTAAAAACAAAATGGTATGGCATAATGATAATGATCTTCCAGAAAGTGATTTAGTAGTTTTACCTGGTGGTTTTTCTTATGGAGATTATCTTAGATGTGGCAGTATAGCAGGCAAATCAAAAATAATTGACTCAGTTGTGAAGTTTGCAAAATCTGGAGGTTTGGTGCTTGGTATTTGCAATGGTTTTCAAATTTTAACAGAAACTGGTTTGTTGCCTGGTGTATTGCAGCAAAATAAATACTTAAAATTTATTTGTAAAAATGTGTTTATTAAAGTTAACAATAAAGAAAGTAAGTATTTCAAAAATATTAATAAGAACATATTAGAGTTACATATAGCCCATAACGAAGGTAATTTTTTTTGTACCAACAATGAATTAAAATCAATAGAAGATAATAATCAAATTGCCGTAAGTTACTGCGACGAAAAAGGAATATCAAACAAAGAAAGTAATCCGAATGGCGCTATAAAAAATATAGCTGGAATACTTAACAAAGAAAAAAATATTTTAGGAATGATGCCTCATCCTGAAAGAATGATTGACAAGTATCTTTCGGGAGAGGATGGATCAATTTTCTTTCAAAATTTAATTGGAAATTTAAAATAATGAAAGTTGATCAAAAAGTTGCCATTGAACATGGTTTAAAAAAAGAAGAATTTGATAAAATTTGTGAACTTCTAAAAAGAGTACCTAATATTGTTGAGCTTGGTATTTTTTCAGCAATGTGGAATGAACATTGTTCTTATAAATCATCCAGACTACATTTAAAAAAACTTCCGACTAAAGGAAAAGAAGTAATACAAGGTCCAGGTGAAAATGCTGGTGTTATAAACATCGGGGATGACGATGCAATAGTTTTTAAAATTGAAAGTCATAACCACCCTTCATTTATAGAACCATATCAAGGAGCCGCTACTGGTGTTGGTGGAATTATGAGAGATGTTTTTACAATGGGTGCAAGACCAATTGCAAATTTAAATTCTATACATTTTGGATCTACTCAACATAAAAAAACTAAAAATCTTTTACGTGGTGTTGTCAGAGGTATAGGTGGATATGGAAATTGTATTGGGGTCCCAACCATAGCAGGTCAAACTTGTTTTGATGAATCTTATAATGGTAATATTTTAGTTAATGCTATGACACTTGGGTTGGTTAAAAAAAATAAAATTTTTTATTCAAAAGCAGCAGGTTTGAATAAACCTGTTATTTATGTTGGTTCAAAAACAGGAAGAGATGGTATCCATGGAGCTAGTATGGCCTCTGCAATTTTTGATGATAAAATTGAAGAGAAGAAACCTACCGTACAAGTAGGTGATCCTTTTACTGAAAAACTTTTACTGGAAGCTTGCTTAGAGTTAATGGCAGGAGACTCTATTATATCTATACAGGATATGGGCGCAGCTGGTCTAACATCTTCTAGTATAGAAATGGCCTCAAAAGGTAAATTAGGTATTGAACTTAATTTAAATAAAGTTCCATGTAGAGAAACTAAAATGACTCCTTATGAAATTATGTTATCAGAAAGCCAAGAAAGGATGCTAATAGTATTAGAAAATGGTAAAGAGCAATTAGCGAAAAAAATTTTTGATAAATGGAATCTTGATTTTGCTGTTATTGGTAAAACGACTAATTCAAAAAAAATTGAATTATATTTTGATAATGAAAAAGTTGCTGATATACCAGTTGACACATTGGTAGAAAATTCTCCAATGTACGACAGAAAATGGAAAAAAAGTAAACTTCCAAAAAAAAATAAAATAGAAAAAGATAAATTTAAAAATTTAAAAATTACTAACGTATTAAGTAAAATATTATCTAATCCAAACATTTGTAACAAAGATTGGATATGGCAACAATATGATCATACAGTAATGGGTGATACGATACAAAAACCTGGTGGTGATGCAGGTGTTGTAAGAATCCATGGAACAAATAAAGCTGTTGCAGCATCAGTAGACTCTTCTGCAGTATACTGTTGGGCTCACCCATTGACTGGTGGCAAACAAATAGTCTGTGAAAGCTGGAGAAATTTAGTTTCGGTAGGTGCTAAACCAATTGCAATAACAAACTGTTTAAATTTTGGAAACCCAGAAAAAGATGAAAACATGGGAGAATTTGTAGAGTGCGTTCAAGGCTTAGGTGAAGCAAGTAAGTATCTTGATTTCCCTGTAGTTTCAGGAAATGTGTCATTCTACAATGAAACGAAAGATAAAGGAATAAAACCAACGCCCTCAATTGGAGGAGTTGGACTAATTAAAGAATATAAAAAAATGGTTACCTTGGATCTAAAAAAATTAAATAACATAGTTCTTGTAATTGGAAAAACCGAAGGTCATTTAGATCAAAGTATATTTAATAGAGATATTTTGAATCAAAAAAATGGCCCTCCGCCAGAAATTAATTTGTTTAACGAGAAAAATAATGGCGAAACATTATTAAATTTAATGATGAATGATCTTATAAAAAGTGCACACGATGTATCTTTAGGTGGAATTATCGTTGCTTTGGCTAAGATGTGTATCAAAGGGAAAAAAAGGAATAAAATTAAATAAACCTAATTATTTTATTAGTAAATTTGAATATTTTTTCGGAGAAGATCAAGGCAGATATATTGTTGAAATTGAGAAAGAAAAATATGCAAAAGTTAAAGAAATATTAGCTAAAAACTCTGTTCATTATGATGAATTGGGAATTATCGTAGAAAATGATATGATAATTGATAGTAAGACAAAAATATCAATTGATGAATTGTCAACTTCTAATAATAGTTGGCTAAAAGAGTATATGGAAAATTAATAATGGCGATGGACCTTAAAGAAATTGAAACGTTAATTAAAGATGCTTTACCAGATGCTGTAATTGACATTCAGGATTTAGCAGGAGATGGAAATCATTATTCAGCAACAATTACTTCATCAAAATTTTCTGGTATGTCTAAAATTGAACAACATAAACTAGTATATGCTTCATTAAAAGGAAAAATGGGTAATGAACTGCATGCTTTAGCAATTAAAACAAAGGAGAAAAATGAATCAGGAAATTAAAGATTTAATTAATAAAGAATTGAAAGACAATGATGTTTGTCTTTTTATGAAGGGAACACCTGATGCTCCACAGTGTGGATTTTCTATGACTGTTTCTAATATTTTAAAAATTCTTGAAATTAAGTTTAAAGGCATAAATGTTTTAGAAAGTGCTGAATTAAGACAAGGAATAAAAGAATTTAGTGAATGGCCAACAATACCTCAGCTATATATTAAGAATGAATTTATTGGTGGTTGCGATATTATAAAAGAAATGTATGAAAGTGGAGAGCTTAAGAAAAAACTTCAGGAAAGCTCTATAAATTTTAAAAATTAATTATCTAGAATAATATTCGATTACAAGACTAGGTTCCATTACTACCGGATATGGCACTTCTTCAAATTTTGGAACTCTCACTAATTTTACTTTTCGATTTTTTTCGTCGACTTGAAGATACTCGGGAACGTCTCTCTCTTTATTGGCTAAAGCTATATCGATAAAAGCTAATTGTTTTGATTTATCTCTAATTTCAACTGTTTCCTCTTCTTTTAATTGATAGCTTGAAATATTTACTTTTTTTCCATTAACTTTTACATGACCATGGTTGATTAATTGTCTAGCAGAAAAAATTGTTGTAGAAAACTTAGCTCTATAAACGACTGCATCTAATCTTCTCTCTAAAAATCCAATTAAATTTTCTGCAGTATCTCCTCTTTTCATAATTGCTTTTTTATAAATATTTCTAAATTGTCTTTCATTTATATTGCCATAATAAGACTTTAGTTTTTGTTTTGCTTGAAGTTGGATACCATAGTCTGAAGGTTTAGCAGATTTAGTTTGACCATGTTGGCCAGGAGGATATGCCCTCGTGTTAAATGGGCTTTTGGGTCTGCCCCAAAGGTTTACTTTTAATCTTCTATCTACTTTATGTTTAGAATTAAGTCTTTTTGTCATTTAATATTGGGGTTTATAAACTTACTCATAAATTTGTCAATCAACCTTTTTTTTAGATAAACTTGCAAATACACTTGATAAAATGCGTGTTTCTTTTTCTGATAATTCCATTTTATAAAAAATACTTCTCAAATTCTCTAGCATTATTGGTTTTTTTTCTATTGGCTTAAAAAAATTTTTCTTCTCTAAGTTCGAAATACAAAAATTTACCATTGACTGAACATCTTTTTTATTTGCTAATTTAATTTTTTTTGATTTTGAATATTTAGATTTATTGATTTGTATTAGGCTCGAAACCATCTGTGCAATTATTATTACGCTATGTGATAAGTTTAATGATTTAAATTTAACGTTTGTTGGAATTTGTAAAGTATAATTAGCATAACTAATTTCATTATTTGATAGACCAGATGCTTCTGAGCCAAATAAAAATCCAATTTTTTTATTTAAATCAATTTTTTTAAGATCATCAATTACAATATGTTTAACATTTTTATTTCTAAAACGTGAAGTTGTGGCTATTAAATAATCAAATTTATTAATTGTATCTTCTAGATTGTTATACCTTTTACATTTTTTTATAATATCCTTAGCACCTACAGAAGTGGCAGTAATTTTATCATTTGGAAAAGATGGTTTGGGATCGATAACAATTAACTTTTCAAAGTTGAAATTTTTAATTGCTCTAGCACATGCTCCAATATTTTCTGATAGTTGAGGTTTGTGTAAAATAAATGAAATATTTGAGAAAGACATTAACTGCTTGCTGGAGCATTATCTTTAAATAGCTTATAGTCTAAACTATCTATTAATGCTTTAAATGATGCGTCTATAATGTTTGCCGAAACTCCAATTGTAAACCAGTTTTTACCTTTTGAGTCCGTGCTCTCAATTGAAACTCTAGTTACGGCTTCTGTCCCTGTATTAAGAATTCTGACTTTATAGTCTACTAATTTTAAATCTTTTAAATACTGAGAGTATTTTGCAAGCTTGTCTACATTATTTCTTATTGCGTTATCAAGAGCGTGAACTGGACCATTACC
>CACHGH010000025.1 GCA_902579215.1 uncultured Pelagibacteraceae bacterium | reverse complement strand
CTCTTCTGAAATTAAAATTTTTTTTTTAAGTTCAACATAACATTCGTACCATTTGTTTATTGTATTTTGACTTTCGTTAATTAACTTATCATTCCAATCCAACGCCTGTTTATAATGTGCACTGATTAATGCTAGTCTTAAAACTTGACCATTCAATTTTTTTCTTAATTCACTAATTTTTAAAATATTTCCCTGAGACTTTGCCATTTTTTCATTTGACATAGTGATAAAACCATTATGAACCCAGTAATTAGCAAATGTTTCATTTTCATTTGCACATCTAGATTGAGCTATTTCATTTTCATGATGTGGAAATATCAAGTCTCTTCCTCCACCATGAATATCAAATTTATCACCTAAATATTTTTTCGACATTACAGAACATTCTAAATGCCATCCTGGTCTACCCTTCCCCCATGGAGAGTCCCAAGAAGGTTCATTTTCTTTTGATGGTTTCCATAAAACAAAGTCTTCTGGATTCTTTTTATTTTCAGAAACTTCTACTCTCGATCCAGCAATCAAATCTTCTAAATTCTTATTTGATAATTTTCCATAATCTTTAAACTTTTTTACTTCAAAATAAACATGTTGATTATTCGAATATGCATGTCCATTTTGAACTAGTTTACTTATCATTTCTATCATCAAAGAAATATTTTCGGTAGCCTTAGGTTCGTAAGTTGGTTTTTCACAAATTAAATAGTTACAGTCCTTGTGAAATATCTTAGTAATATCTTCTGTTAATTTGTTTGTTGATATTTTTTTTTCTATTGATGATTTTATAATTTTATCATCTATATCAGTAATATTTCTAACATAAGTAACATTTTTTTCGCCGAACTTGCATTTTAATAATTTGTAGAGAATATCAAATACAATAAGTGGTCTTGCATTTCCTATATGTGGATTATCGTATACAGTTGGCCCACAAACATACATTCCAATTTTATTTTTATTTATTGGTACAAATTTTTCTTTTTTACTTCCAAGGGTATTAGTTAAGTATATATCTTTATTCATTTTATTTTGGAATTTTGCATACAGGGATGGCATCCATTTTGTGTAAATTTAATTTTCTAATAGACTCATATTTTGATCTATTTAAAGAATTTGGATTTTCCATTGCCTCCTCAAGGTCTTTATATGATAAACCTAACTGTCCTGCATCCGTTCTTCCATCATCCCATAAACCATCAGTAGGTTGAGCTTTTATTATCTCCTCTTCAATTCCAAGTTCTTTTCCTATTTCCCAAATTTCTGTTTTAGTACAATCTGCAATAGGCGATATATCTACGCCACCATCACCGTATTTAGTGTAAAAACCAACACCAAAATCCTCAACTTTGTTTCCAGTGCCTACTACTATTCCGCTATTAGCTGCTGCAACTTGATAAAGGGTTGTCATTCTAAGTCTTGCCCTTGAATTTGCAAACCCATGATCGTTTGCAAACGGTGATAATTTACTTTCAAAAGATTTAAAAACATCATCAAGTTCAACAATATGTGGTTCAATATTTTTAAATTTGCTTTTTAACCATTTTTGGTGTTTTAAACTTAAATTATGTTGTGAGCTTATTTGTTTAATTGGCATAGTTAAAACAATAGTTTTAAGTCCTGTCATTGCACAAAGTGTGCTTGATACTGAAGAATCTATACCCCCAGATATTCCTATTACTAGAGATTTTGCTTTTTTTGGCATTTTCTCTACATAATTTAGTATCCAATCTTTTATAAATATAATTTTTTTACTTACTTCCATAATTCAAATATACGTTAAAGGATTTCTTTTATAAACGTTTAAGAAGCCGCTCTAATTCCACTTCTTGCGTAAATGGAATTCTTTTTAATTTCGTCAGAAATCAAAAATGCAAGTTCTATGGCTTGATTTGCGTTTAATCTTGGGTCACAGTGGGTATGATATCTACTTGATAAATCTTGGTCAGAAATTTTTTGAGCTCCACCAGTGCATTCTGTCACATCTTGGCCTGTCATCTCAATATGTAGCCCTCCCGCATAAGAACCTTCGCTTTGATGAACTGCAAATACATTTTTTACTTCTTTTAAAACATTGTTAAAAGGTCGAGTTTTAAAACCTGTTACTGATTTAGTTGTATTTCCATGCATTGGATCACAAGACCAAATAACATTTAACCCTTCTTTTTTTATTGCTCGAATTAATTTTGGTAAATATTTTTCAACATTATCGTGTCCAAATCTAGAAATTAAAGTAATTTTACCTTTTTCATTTTTTGGATTTAAAACGTTTACTATTTTTACAATTTCGTCTGGTTTTGAAGTAGGTCCACATTTTATACCTATAGGGTTTTCTAATCCTCTACAAAATTCGACATGTCCTCCATCTATTTGTCTTGTTCTATCACCTATCCAAACAAAATGTGCAGATGTGTCATGATATTCACCGGTAGTTGAATCGACTCTTGTCATACTTTCTTCAAAAGGTAATAACAAAGCTTCATGAGAAGTCCAAAAATTTACTGTTTTTAATCTTCTATTAAAGTCTGAGTTTATTCCGCACGCATCCATAAATGCTAATGCATCAGCTATTTTATCTTCTAGTTCTTTAAATTTTTTCGCTTGTGGGCTTTTTTTTATATAGCCTAAATTCCATAGGTGCACTTTTTTAAGATCAGCAAATCCACCATGACAGAAAGCTCTTATTAAATTTAATGTTGAAGCGGCTTGAGAGTAGGCCTTAAACAATCTTTTTGGGTCTGGTTTTCTTGCTTTCTCTGTAAAATCAATTCCATTAATATTATCACCTAAATAACTTGGTAGTTCTTTATCTCCTTGTTTTTCTGTAGGCGCACTTCTTGGTTTTGAAAATTGTCCTGCAATTCTTCCAAGTTTAACAACTGGTAATGATGCTGAGTAAGTCAGCACTAAAGACATTTGTAAAATAACTTTAAAATAATCTCTTATATTGTCAGGATTAAATTCAGCAAAACTTTCTGCACAATCACCTCCTTGCAATAAAAAAGCTTTTCCATCAACAACGTTGGCAAGTTGTTCTTTAAGATGTCTTGTTTCACCCGCAAATACTAAGGGAGGAAAGTTTTTAATTTTATTAAGAACCATATTAAGCTCTTTCTCATCCTCGTACTTAGGAATATGCTTAACGGGATAATTTCTCCAGCTATTTAATTTCCATTTTTTCATTTTCAACTCGAAGATGTATTATATCTGAATTCCTTAAAAGTAAATATTTAATTAATCTTATATAATGCTTGAAAGTAACAATGGGCAATGCTCAAATCAAGAAACCTGGTCTATAAACGAAATTTGCTAGATTGCTAAACTCAAAAGTGATTTGGCTATTATTTTAAATTTACTTGGCCTTAAATAAAATTTTCTATAAGCAAAGTTTTTTAACTTCGTTATTTTAAGATTGTCTAAATTTTCATGCTTATAAATTAAATTGTATTGATTAAATTTTTCATATTTGGTTTCAACAACTTTTTTTTCGTAAAGACTATAAATTGGGGTACCAGGGTATGGGGTAAAGACACTGTACTGAACAAATTGATTTGGTAAAAAAGCAGAATATTCTATTGTTTTTTTAATTGTAGTTTCGTTATCCCCTGGATTTCCAAACATAAACATTGATTTAACATAAATATTTTTATCAACTAATTTTTTTATGATTTTATATTGATCGTCATTATTAATTGTAAATCTTTTTATATCACCTAAAACATCTGAATTTGATGACTCAATGCCAACATAAACCATTACAAGTCCAGCCCTTTTTAACAAGTCGATTAACTCGTCGTCTAAATTTTTTAGATGAGTTTCAATTAAAAAGTTTATTTTTAAATTCTCATCAATAATAGCTTTACACAACTCTACTGTATATTTTCTATTAATTGAAAATACGGGATCTCTAAATATAAATTTATTAGTTTTTAAATTATCAATCCAATATTTCATTTCATCAACAACATTTTTCACTGAACGCATTCTTACTTTTCGTCCTTGTTGCAATGGGTACGTACAATAGTTAAAACAAGAATATGGACAACCTCTTGTAGCAACTATTGGTACAGCAATTTTTGAGTTAAAACTTAAAAAATTATTTTTTAAATCGTATTTTTCAGAGTAATATTTCCAATCTGGAAATGGAAGCGAGTCTAAATTTTCTACAGTAGCGGATGTTGTAATTTTTTCGTTATTGTTGTTAAAAAAGTTGTCTAAATTATTTTTCTCAAAGTCAATTTCCGAAAAAAACTGCTCAGGTTCTCCTTTTACTATATACGTATTCTCCAAACTATATTTGTCTTTCATCACATTTCCAAAAATCCCAATAACAAATGTTTTCTTTTTCAAAGAAACTAATTTTTTTAGTGTTTCAATTTCAGTTTCGTGGCAAATAATAGACGAAGTTAAAATAATATAATCTGCTTTTTTAATCTTTTCTTCTTCAAATTCTTTTGAATATTCTACATGAAAATTTTTATTTTTTAGAATTGAAAAAACATACATAGAATACATGGGTGGCATACTTATCATTTTTGAGACAAATTTATTTAACCCTTTTGCTAATACGTTGTCCCCAAAATCATTACCTGTGCCGTATCCACCAGCTGTATCTTTGACTAATCTCCAATTGTTATTAGTGTATGGATCTAAAATAAAAAAATTCATAGTTTACTACTCTTATTATAAAAAAGATTTAATCTCTATTAAATACTATACTTATTTATGTTTATAATCTATTGGATTATAAAATAGACTAATGAAACATGTTTAAAAAAGAAAAAAATAGTCTGAATGATTTACTGCTAGTAACCTTAATTACATTTGTCCCATTTTTGGTTTGGTTTAATTTATTTAGTTTCAAATTAATCGGGCAGCCTTTTATTATGGATGATCTACACTTTATTAGAGTATATCCATTCGAAGAGCTTATTGGTAGTTGGAGTAACAATTGGGTTTTAAATAATGTCGAAACACCAAGCTACAGACCTACTGCAGTTATGTTTTATAATTTTTTAGGATCATTATTTCTAGAAAATACTTATTTAATTAGATTGTTTATATTTTTCATGATGTTTTTATTAATACTTTTTACTAATATAATGTTAGTAAAAGTTGGTTTTGGATTTTTTGGTTTGGTTATTTTTTCTTCATTAATCACTTTTTCTAAAATTTATACTGCGCTTGTTTCTTGGATGACCCTTAGTGCTTTAATTTTTTGTTATATTTTTGCGATTCTTTCAATTATTTGTTTTTTATTATGGTTAGAAAAAAAAAATAAAAAATATTATTTACTATCTTTTCTTTTTGCCTTTATAGCAATATTTTGCAGAGAAGAACTATACACACTACCAGCCTTTTTATTTGTTATTTCTTTTTGCTTAAAAAATAAACCAAAGATAAATACGTTTAACTTAATTATTTCCTGTCTACCATTCGCTTTTGTAGTTATTTTACATATTGTTTTAAGAGAGATATTTGTTGTAGAGGCGAGTCAAATTGGTTTTTCATTAGATTCTATCAAGTTTGGAAGTGAAGATGTTAGTTTTGGAAATTTAATAAAAGCTTTTAAAGCCTCTTGGTTTCCTATGGGTTATATAAGTATAAAAGATGCAAACTTAAAAAATTCATTGATTTATATAACATGGATAGTTTGGATTATTTCAGTTGCGTTATCTGCAATAATTTATATTTTATTTAAAGACTCAAGATATATATCTTCAAAAAAAATATTACTTTTTTTCTTTTTAGCTATAATATTGTGTTCATCTAATCTAGCGGTAGCTAGATCTTTTGGTATTTTTTTACCAAGTATATTTACATTTTCAATTATTGCAGTTTTTGTACTAAGTCTTGTTAAAATAGGATTTCATACTCGCTATAACTTCTTTATTAAAACACTATCAAAGTTTTTGATTTTATCTATTCTTATATCTGGGCTAGTTGGTGGATATGTACGTTCAAACGAACATACATACTCAATGAATCTTTTTTCAGAATATGTCGTAACATGGGATAGTACCTTTGTTTATGATTATTATGAGCAAGGAATTGATGTAAATATACCTAAAAACAGATTAGAGAAAAAAAGAAACCATTTAAGAAAATTAAATATAACAACTAAGATAGATATTAATAAACCATTCAGTTATTATTCAGATAAAATTTTTTACCCTGTTTTCCATCCAGAAGATTTCTAATATTTATAATCAATAAAATATAAACTTAAAATACCCAACATTTCTTTAAATACTATATCAAAAGATTTAATATTCTTGGCGAAACTGAAACTTTGATAATAGTTAAGTGGTGTAAATTTATATACCCATTCCTTTTTCCAATAATATGGATATAGATTTAGACCCATTTTTTTTGAAATAATTAATGATCTTTTCATATGATAAGGGCTTGTGAATAAAACTACTTTCTTAAAATTTTTACCATTATTAAATTCCCTAAATTTTGTAAGATTTTCAATCGTATTTCTCGAACTTTCTAAAATATAATATTCATGATCAACTAAAATATTTTTCACTAACTTTTTAAAACCATCAGTTTCATTTTTTTCATTATCTTCAATTAAAAAACCATCCCCTCCCGCAAAAATTAGAGCAACATTTTGATGTTCTTTAATTATGTTCACCGCATGCATAATTCTCCTTTCATCTCCTCCAAGCACCAATAATGCATCCAAATTATCAACATTTTTTTTATTATAAAAATCTTTATGTAAAAATTCTAATTCTAAAACTTTTCCAATTGGTAGAAGTCCTAAAAATAAAAATAATATAAGTGATGAATAAAATATTTTTTTAAATTTATTTCTAAAAATAAATGTAATTATCAATAAGAGTATTAATAAATTTGAAAATAAAAGTAATGGAGAAAGTATTTTTGAAACCAAGAAATACATATTTATTACTCTACTGTAACTGATTTTGCCAAATTTCTCGGTTTATCGATATCATATCCTTTTTTAAATGCTGAGTAATAAGCAAGCTTCTGAAGAGGTATAGTTATTAAAAATGGCAGTAAATCTTCAGAGGTATTTTCAACTTCAATTTTTTCCCAAATATTTTCTGAATGAATTTCATCCTTGCTTTTGTTTGTGATTAATAAAACTTTTGCACCTCTTGCTATAACTTCCTGCATATTAGAAATTGTTTTTTTGTAATACTCGTCTCTTGGAGCTAATACTACAACTGGCATACCTTCTTCTATTAATGCTAAAGGACCATGTTTCATTTCTCCAGCTGGATAACCTTCTGCGTGGACATATGCCAACTCTTTAAGTTTTAATGCTCCTTCAAGAGCTATTGGAAAAGACAAACCTCTTCCTAAAAACATTGATCCTTTTATATTAACAAAAGAACTGCAAACCGATTGTATTTTACTATCTGTTTCTAAAGAATTGTTAGTTAATTTTGATAAATCAAATAGTGAATTTATTTTTTCTTGATAAATTTTCTTATCAATTTCTTTTCTCATTTTTGCTATTTTTAAACTTAAAATATATAGAACTAACATTTGTCCTAAAAAGGCTTTTGTAGATGCAACACCTATTTCAGGCCCACAATGAATTGGTAGCACAAACTTTGATTCTCTTGCTATTGAGCTTTCAACTACATTTACAACACTGCAAGTTTTGACCTTATTTTTATTGCAAAGATCTAAAGCTGCAAATGTGTCTGCTGTTTCGCCAGATTGTGAAACAAATATATATAAAGCATCTTTTTTAAATTTAACTCTCCGATATCTAAATTCTGAAGCTATATCTACTGTTACGTCTAAATTTGTTAACTTTTCGAACCAATATTTACCTATTAAACATGAATGATATGCCGTCCCACATCCTATAAGAACTACAGAGGAAATTTCATTAGCTTTCCATGGAAAGTTAAAAATATTTATTTCTTTATTTATTTTATCGACATATTCATTAACGCAGTTTTTGATTGTTGTTGGTTGTTCATCAATTTCTTTAGCCATAAAATGTTTATAGTCGCCTTTTTCATAGCTTTGTTCATTTGAAGATAATTTTAAAATTTTTTTATTTACTTTGTTTCCTTTTTGATCAAAAAATTCAACACTGTCCTTTTTAAGAATGCAAAATTCACCATCATTTAAATAAGATATTTTATTAGTCATAGACTTAAGAGCATAAGAGTCGGATCCTAGATAGTTTTCGTTTGGACCGTATCCAACAGCTAAGGGAGATCCTCTTCTTGCGCCAATAATAAGATCTGGTTCATCTTTAAAAATTATTCCTAGTGCAAAACTTCCATGAAGTTTTTTTAACATTTTTAGTATTGATTTTTTTAAATCATCTTTTTTTAAATATTCTGTAATCAAATGAACTATTACTTCGGTATCAGTTTGTGATTTAAATTGGTGACCTTTTTTAATCAAATATTTTTTTAAAATAGTTGAATTTTCAATTATTCCATTATGAACTACAGAAACTTTTTCAGAAGAGTGAGGATGAGCATTTACTGTACTTGGAACTCCATGGGTTGCCCATCTGACATGACCAATTCCAACATTTCCTTTTAAGTTACTTTTTGATAAATTTTTTTCTAAAACATCTACTCTTCCCTCAGATTTAACTTCATTAATATGACCATTATTTAATGTAGCGATTCCAGCTGAGTCATAACCTCTGTACTCTAGTTTTCTTAAAGAATTAATTATTGAATTTGTAACTTGTTTGTTACTGGTAATTCCAACTATTCCGCACATTATTTTTTCCTCTTATAGTTTTTAATTTCTAATTGTGGTGATCTTGTTAATGAAAGTGAGTTGTTACTAACATTTTTTGTAATAACTGATCCAGCGCCAATTATACTTTTTTTGTTAAGAGTAACTGGAGCAACTAAAGAAGAATTTGATCCAACAAAAACATTGTCTTTTATTTTTGTTTTATTCTTTTTAACACCGTCATAATTGCAAGTAATTGTTCCTGCACCGATGTTAACATTTTGACCAATCTCAGTATCTCCTATGTAAGATAAATGATTTATTTTAGAGTTTTTTCCAATTTTGCCTTTTTTGATTTCTACAAAATTTCCTACTCTGGATCCTGAGCTTAAAACTGTCCCTGGTCGTAGTCTAGCAAAAGGTCCTATATTGACATTGTTTTCAATTTTAACATTTTCAAGATGTGAAAATGACATAATTTTTACATTGTTAAAAATTCTTACTTTTTCTCCAATAACTACATAAGGTTCAATAGTAACATTTTTTCCTATCTTTGTGTCCTTTGAAAAAAAAACTGTTTCAGGAGCAATCATTTTAACTCCCTTTTTTTTAAATTTATTTCTTAAATTTTCTTGTAAATTTATTTGTTTCATTTATTAAATTTACTTATAGTTATGTGAATATGTTCTTTAATTCACAAATTATTTCTTATTAATACTTTTAAAATGAGTCAAAAATTAACAATTTTATTCGATCTAGATGGAACTTTGGTGAATACAGCGCCAGACCTTATGATGGCACACAACCATGTAATGCAAAAATTTGGTTATTCTACGAAAAGCTTAGATGAGATAAGAGGTCTTGTTGGTAAAGGTGCGGCGGTATTAATAGGTAGATCTTTATGGGGTTCGGCTAAAAAAGAATTTTCTAAAATTACAGATGAGAAAATTAAGAAAGAAATGGTGAAAGAGTTTATTAATTTTTACTCAAAAAACATTGTTGTAGAAAGTAAACTCATTGACGGAACTCTTGAATTTCTTAAATGGGCAAAGTTAAAAAATATTTCCATGGCTGTCTGTACAAACAAACAAGAACATTTAGCTGTAGACCTTTTAAAGAAAATAAAAATATACGATTTTTTTGAATTTGTTGCTGGTGGAAATACTTTTGAGTATTGCAAACCAGATCCTAGACATTTAACTAATATAATAGAAATTTTAGGTGGAGATATTAAAAAAAGTATAATGATTGGCGACAGTGAAAATGATGCTGATGCAGCAAAGTTAGCTGAAATACCAATGATACTTTTAAAGGATGGATATACCGAAAAAAAAGTTGAGCAAATTTATCATAATCACTTAATAGAAAATTTTATTGGCATAGAAAAAATAATATCATCATATCTAAATGGCTGATTCTAATCTTTTAATTGCTTTAGTAAGTTTTTATTTTGTAATGTATGTCACGCCAGGACCAAATAATGCAATGGTTCTTACATCTGGTCTTAAATTTGGATTTGTAAAAACAATTCCACACATGAGTGGGATTACAATTGGTCATATAACTCAACTTGTTTTGGTATGCTTTGGTTTGGGGCAAATTTTTATCATATTTCCAGAAATTCAAAATATTTTAAAAATAGTTTGTGCAATATATTTATTATATTTAGGATATAAAATAATTGGATCTTTTAGTAAAATTAAAGAAGACGATTCAAGGCCACTAAAATTTCATGAGGCAGCATTATTTCAAATAGTAAATCCTAAAGCTTGGACTATTTCCAGTATGGCTGCATCTGGATTTTTACCAGAAGATGGAAATTTAATTTTTTCAATTTTTTCAATTGCCTTTGTAGCGTTAATTGTTTGTCCATTATCAATTTCACCATGGGCAGCGTTTGGCTCTGCAATAAGAAATTTAGTAAAAAATAATAAAATAAAAGCCCTAATTGAGTATTTTTTAGCAATTTTGCTTTTGATAACTGCTATTATTATTGTATTACAGTAAATATAGTTTTTAGGAGAAAAATTGATAGTTCATAAAATAAAAGTTTATCCATCAAAAACTCACTTGCCCAAAAAAAAACAGTTGGCTTGGAAATTAGCAGAAATTGCAAGTGACAATTCAAAAATCAATAAAAAAAGTTTAGATATGGTTGTCAATAGAATAATTGATAACGCTTCTGTTGCAGTAGCTTCATTAAATAGAAAGGCAGTAATATCATCAAGAGAAATGGCTTTAACACACCCTAGAAAAAGCGGTGCAACTTTATTTGGAGTAAATTCTAAATTAAAATTTGATTGTGAGTGGGCTGCATGGTCAAATGGAACAGCGGTAAGAGAATTAGATTTTCATGATACCTTTTTAGCAGCTGATTATAGTCATCCTGGAGACAACATTCCTCCCTTGATTGCTGTTGCACAACAAAAAAAAGTTAATGGTTTAAACCTTATAAAAGGAATAATTACCGCATATGAAATTCAGGTAAACCTAGTCAAAGGTATTTGTCTTCACAAGCACAGAGTTGATCACATTGCTCATCTTGGGCCTAGTGTAGCTGCAGGTATCGGAACAATGTTAAAACTTAATACTGAAACTATTTATCAAGCAATACAGCAAGCTTTACATACTACAATATCCACAAGACAATCAAGAAAAGGGCAAATATCTAGTTGGAAAGCTTTTGCGCCAGCTCATGCTGGTAAATTAGGAATTGAAGCTGTTGATAGAGCAATGCGAGGCGAAGGTGCGCCAAGTCCTATTTATGAAGGTGAAGATAGTGTGATAGCAAGAATTTTGGATGGTAAAAAAGCTTTATATAAAGTTCCTCTTCCAAAAAAGAATGAGGAAAAAAAAGCGATATTAGAAACTTATACAAAGGAATATTCAGCTGAGTATCAAGCTCAAGCTTTAATAGATATTGCAAAAAAACTAAATAAAAAAATTAATAATCTAAACCAAATAAAAAAAATAGATATTTATACAAGTCATCATACTCATAACGTTATTGGAACAGGCGCAAACGACCCTCAAAAGATGGATCCAAATGCCAGCAGAGAAACTTTGGATCACTCAATAATGTATATTTTCGCTGTAGCATTAGAAGATGCAGACTGGCATCATGTAAAATCTTATACGAAATCACGAGCTAAGAGAAAAAGCACAATTAAAATATGGCACTCCATTAAGACCCACGAAGATAAAAAGTGGACAAAGAAATATCACGATCCAAACCCTAAAAAAAAATCTTTTGGTGCAAAAGTAATTGTTACATTAAAAAATGGAAAAAAGTTAATTGAACAGCTTGATAAAGCAGACGCACATCCATATGGCTTAAGACCTTTTGTTAGAAGTAATTATATAAATAAATTTTTAGTACTTACAAAAAATATTATCTCTAAAAAGGAAAGTGATAGATTTTTAAAAACAGTTCAAAATTTAAAGAAATTAAAACCAGGACAAATGCAAAAATTAAACATTGAAGTAAAAAAATCTAAATTAAAAAGGAACTTAAAAAAGGGAATATTTTAATGCATTTCGTAGAAAAAAAACCAGAAGAAAAAAGGGAAGTTCTAACTGAAAAATTAAAGTCTAATAAAATTTTAAGAGTTCCAGGCGCATACAATCCATTAACTGCAAAAGTTATAGAAGAAATTGGCTACGATGCGGTTTATATATCTGGGGGTGTTATGGCTAATGACCTTGGTTTTCCTGATATTGGTTTAACCACTTTG
>CACHGH010000024.1 GCA_902579215.1 uncultured Pelagibacteraceae bacterium | reverse complement strand
GGAATAGTAACTGGTGGTGGATCTGGTCATCTTCCAGTTTTTACTGGGTATGTTGGTAAAGGTTTTTTAGATGCATGTGCTATTGGGTCAGTATTTGCATCTCCATCCGTTGAACAAATGGTCTCAGCAATCAAAAATGCAGATAATGGAAATGGTGTTTTGTGCATAATTGGAAATTATGGAGGAGATGTGATGAATTTTGAAATGGCTTGTGAAATGGCAGAAGCAGATGGGATTAAAACAAAAAAAATAATTGTTGCAGATGATATTGCAAGTGCAAAAGAGGCAGAAAAATTAAAACGTAGAGGTATAGCTGGAATGATTTTTGTATTTAAAATCGCAGGAGCAGTTGCAGAAACTGGTGCATCGCTTGATGAAGTTTTTAATACAGCGAGTGAAGCAAATAATAATATAAGAACCCTTGGAGTTGCTTTATCACCATGCATATTACCAGAAGCAGGTAAACCTACATTTGAAATAAGTGATGATGAAATAGAAATTGGAATGGGTATACATGGTGAACCTGGTATTAAAAGAGAGAAACTAAAGCCAGCTAATGATTTGGTTGATGATCTTTATAAGAGAATTATAGAGGATTCACGTTTAAAATCTAATGATAATGTTGCCATAATGATAAACAGTTTGGGTGCTACACCACTAGAAGAATTATATATAATATCTAAAAGAGTAAATGAAAATTTATCACAATCAAATATTAAAAATATCAAAACATATGTTGGAAGATATGCAACTTCAATGGAGATGTCGGGTATGTCAATAACTACATTAAAGCTGTCTGATAATTTAAAAAAAAACCTTCTTGCACCAAGCGAATGTCCATTTTGGAATAATTAAATGATTTCAGATAAAGAAATAATTTGCCCTATTAATTTATTAAATGTAGCTCATAAAAAAAAAGGTGTTACTGCCGGGATAGTAAATGCTGGAACTCCCCTTCCAATGTTATCTGCTATGGATGCGGTAAAAGAGGATTTAATTGTG
This sequence comes from uncultured Pelagibacteraceae bacterium, assembly GCA_902579215.1. GTDB lineage: Bacteria > Pseudomonadota > Alphaproteobacteria > Pelagibacterales > Pelagibacteraceae > Pelagibacter. The sequence continues at coordinate 12,011 of CACHGH010000024.1, read as the reverse complement.
CCTACTTTCATTGGAAATAAAATAGAAATACAAAAATGTGCTGATAATCTTAAATTCGATATTTCAAAATATGAAATTATCCATGAGCCAGATGAAAATAGTACTGCTAAGGTTGCGGCTAAACTAGCATCAAAAGATAAAATAAAAATTATTATCAAAGGTCATATACATACTGATGTTTTAATGAAAGAAGTAATTAAAAAGGAATACAATCTTATTGGAAAAACAAGATTAAGTCATATCTGGCACATGACATTAGATAAAGAGGATAAGCCTTTAATTGTCACTGATGGTGCGTTAAATGTTTTACCAAATCTTAAAACAAAAATGCATATACTTAAAAATGTTGTAAATTTTTGCAACAGAATTGGAATTGACAAACCAAAAGTTGCAGTTTTATCTGCGACTGAAGAAGTGCTAGACAGTGTACCTAGTTCATTAGATGCTAAAGAAATTTCTGAATTGGCTGTTAAGGAAAATATAAATGCAGATGTTTTTGGGCCTTTAGCTTTTGATAATAGTATTTCAAAAAAATCTGCAGCAATTAAAGGGATCAAAAATAGTGTAGCTGGACAAGCTGATGTATTATTGGTGCCTAGTGTTGAAACTGGAAATGGTTTAGTTAAAATGATGATTTATTTTATGGGAGCGTGTGCCGCAGGAGTGGTCGTTGGTGGAAAAGTTCCTGTTGTAATTACTAGTAGATCAGATGATCCACCTGCAAGATTGGCTTCAATAGCGGCGGCAGTGGTTGCATTAGACTAATTAATGATTTAAAATTTTTATTATAAATATGACAATTAAATATTTAAAAAAATCACCTAAAACATCTTCTACAGATGATACAAAAACAAGAGAAATTGTAGAAAATATCTTAAAAGATATTGAAAAAACAAAAGAAGAAGGCTGTAAAGCTCTTGGAAAAAAATTTGATAAATATGATGGTGATATAATAGTTTCTAAAGAAAAAATTGAAGATATTAAAAAAAACTTAGATCAAAAAACCAAAGATGATATTCAATTTTCTCATGAAAGAGTTAGGAAATTTGCTGAAGCTCAATTAAAAAATTATGGACAAGATTTTGAGGTAGAACTTTCAGATGGTTTATATGCTGGTCAAAAATTAATTCCTGTAAATACAGCAGGCTGTTATGTTCCTGCAGGAAGATATGCACATATTGCTTCTGCTGTAATGAGTGTAACAACTGCAAAAGTAGCTGGTGTTAAAAATATTATTGTTTGTAGTTCTCCTAAACTAAATGTAGGAGTACACCCTTCTATAGTTTATACTGCAGATTTATGCGGTGCTGATGTAATTATGAATTTAGGTGGTGTGCAAGCTATCGCAGCAATGACAAATGGTTTGTTTGGAAATGCTCCAGCTGACATTCTTGTTGGACCGGGTAATCAATTTGTTGCAGAAGCTAAAAGAATTTTATTTGGAAAAGTTGGAATCGACCTATTTGCTGGACCGACTGAAATAGCAATAATTGCTGATGAAACTGCTGATCCAGAAATAGTTGCTGTTGATTTAGTTGGTCAAGCTGAACACGGTTACAACTCGCCTGCTTGGTTGTTTACAAAGAGTAAAAAATTAGCTGAAGAAGTAATGAAAAGAGTACCTGAACTTATTGAAGATCTGCCAGATCTTCCAAAACAAAGTGCGGGAGCGGCATGGAAAGATTATGGAGAAGTTATTCTTTGTGACACTGATGAAGAAATGGCAAAAATCAGCGATGAATACGCACCTGAACACTTAGAAGTGCAGACAAAAAATTTAAAATGGTTTCATGATAGATTGAAAAATTATGGTTCACTATTTATTGGAGAAGAAACTACAGTTGCTTATGGTGATAAGTGTTCTGGTACAAATCATATTTTACCTACAAAAGGTGCAGGAAGATATACTGGTGGATTATTTGTTGGAAAATTTATTAAAACATTAAGTTTTCAGAGAATGACAAAACAATCTACAAAAGAAGTAGGTGCAGCGGCAGCAAGAATTTCAAGATACGAAGGTATGGAAGCGCATGCTAGAACTGGCGATGCGAGACTTAGAAAATACGGTTACTCAAACTAATTAAAATTTTATGGCCTAGAAAATTTTACTAGGCCATAAATTAAAAATAATTATTTATTTCCTGGATCAGGAACTTTACGCAAATAAGGTTTAATTGTTTCCCATCCATCTGGATATATTTTTTTTGCCTCATCATTTGTAACTTTAGGAACAATTATAACTTTCTCACCTGGTGTCCAATCTGCGGGAGTAGCAATCTTATGCTTAGCAGTTCTTTGCATTGAGTCTATTGTTCTTAATATTTCATTAAAGTTACGTCCAGTTGTCATTGGATAGGTTAAAAACAAACCAATTCTTTTATCGGGCCTAATTACATAAACAGTTCTAACAGTTTCGTTGTCGACAGCTGTTCTTCCCATTGATGTAGTTCCTGCATCACCCTCTAACATGTTATAAAGTTTTGCAACTTCTAACTTTTCATCAGCTACGATTGGATAGTTTGGTTTTAATCCGCAAACATCTTTAATATCATCAAGCCATTTGTGGTGATCAGATACGGGGTCAACGCTCAAGCCCATAACTTTTACATTTCTTTTCTCAAATTCAGGTTTCATCTTTGCTAATGCACCAAGTTCTGTTGTACAAACTGGTGTAAAATCTTTCGGATGTGAAAACAAAACACCCCAACTATCGCCTAGCCATTCATGAAAAGAAAGTTTTCCCTCAGAAGTTTCAGCTGTAAAATCTGGGGCTAAACTATTAATTTTTAAAGTCATAATAAATCTCCTTTTTTTTAATTATTATAAGCAAGATTGATTTGCTATGCAATTTTTTATAAATTAAGTTCTATCTATGATATTTGAACAATTATTTGATACTAAATCTTCAACCTATACTTACATTATATCCAGTGGTAAAGGCAGAGAGGCTTTAATAATAGATCCAGTAATAGAGCATACAAATGAATACATAAAAGTTTTGGAAAAATTAGAATTAAAGTTAGTTAAAGTAATAGATACACATATACATGCTGATCATATAACAGCGCTCAACGAATTAAATAAAAGAACAAACTGTACCAGAATTATGGGAGAACAATCTAAATCAGAGGTTATTGATTTAAAAATTAAAGATAATGAAAAAATAAAATTAGAAAATATTGAAATAAAAGCAATTTATACCCCAGGTCATACGGACTGCTCATATAGTTACTTAATGAATGATAGAGTGTTTACTGGTGACACTTTATTAATTAACGGTACAGGAAGAACAGATTTTCAAAACGGAAGTTCATATGATGCTTATGATTCAATATTTAATAAATTGTTAAAATTACCTGAAAAAACCTTGGTATATCCAGCTCATGATTATAATGGAAAAAAATATTCAACAATTGAGAGTGAAAAAAATAATAACCCTAGATTACAAGTCAACTCTAAAGAACAATATGCAGAAATCATGAATAATCTTAATTTAGCAAACCCAAAAATGATGGATGTTGCGGTGCCTGCTAATGTAAAAGGTTTGACCTTGGAACAATTATAATATGTCAGAGTTAATTGCATTTATTGGTGTAGGAAATATGGGAAATCCTATGGCTGAAAACCTTATAAAGGCTGGAAAGAAAGTCAGGGTCCATGATGTCTCAAAAGAAATGATTCAAAAAGCTAAAGAAAAAAAATTTGATATTGCAAATGATATTGATGATCTTTTAACTGGAGAAGTTTCTACTATAATAACTATGTTGCCTACAGGAAAACATTCGAAAGAAGTTTATCTAGGAAATAATGGAATAATAAATAAAGTTTCTAAAAAATGCCTTTTAATAGATTGTTCGACAATAGACATAAAGACCTCCGAAGAAATTGGAAATAAAGCAAAAGAAAAAGGAATTAAAATGATAGATGCTCCAGTCAGTGGAGGTGTAATGGGAGCAAAAAATGGAACTCTAACTTTTTTAGTTGGTGGAACTAAAGATGCCTTTAATCTTGCTAAACCTCTTTTAGAAATAATGGGGAAAAATATATTTCACGCAGGAGAACTCGGATGTGGCAATGGCGCAAAAATTTGTAACAACATGGCACTTGGAATTTCCATGATTGGTGCATCTGAAGCCTTGATGTTAGCGAAAAGATTAAAAATAGATGTTAAAAAAGTTCATGAAATTATGAAGAACGCGTCTGGAAATAGTTGGCCAATATCTATTTACCCTCCTCTACCTGGTCTTATGGAAGGAGTGCCATCCAATAATAAATACCGACCTGGTTTTTCGGCAGGTATGATGAATAAAGATTTAAAACTTGCAATTGAATCTGCAAAAGAAGTTAACGCAAATACACCTCTAGGATCAAAGGCAAATGATATTTACAATAAATTTTGTGAAGAAGGACATAGTAATAAAGATTTTTCAGCTATATCAAAAGTTGTTGGTGGTGATGCCTGGGATTACGAAATAGATGACTAATCTTTGCTATTCTGCAATGTAATAAAATCATAACAATAGTTATTTATATTGTGTACAATTTATAAATAAAAAAAGGAGAAAATATGGATAAAGAAGTATTAGTGATCGTAGATTTAAAAGAAGGAAAGCTTGAAAAATTTATGGGATGGATGCAATCAGATGAGGGAATGAGTGTAAGAAAATCAGCAGCCCACCCAGAAAAAACTATAGGAGCAGTAAAGCCAGATAAAAGTGGTGTTATGTTTAAGGTATTTGTTCATAATATGGAAAAAATGAAAGAGATGGTTTCTGGAAAAAATCCAATTGGAAAACCAATTTATGATGAGTGTGTAAACAAAATGCATGTTTGGGAATGTACTAAAATGGAAATATAAAAATGACTGGATACGCGATAACACAAATTGAAGTAACTAATCCTGAAGACTACAAAGAATATTTAGCTAAGGTTACAGATATCGTTACAAAATTTGGAGGAGAGTACTTAGTAAGAGGTGGAGAATTTAAATGTTTTGAGGGTGAATGGAAATATCCAAGAACAGTGGTGATTAAATTTCCTTCTTACGAAAAAGCTTTAGAGTGGTATAATTCTGAAGAATACAAGCCGGTAAGACAGATACGGTTAGATAATTCTGTCGGAAATTTTATAATAGTTAAAGGGGCGTAAGATGATTGAAAAATTTAATGGAATAATTTACTTAATAATTTTTGTAGTTCACTTTGGAGCATTTGCAGTTTACGCATTTAGATGTTTGTTCACAACTAAAGCTTTCGTTGACCAGTATGGTATGGGAGATGGAGCAGCTATCATGACAAGATTTTTTGGATCTATTTTTGTTGGTTCTGTCTTAATGGCAATATATGTTGGTTTTATAAGACCTAACGGATTAGAGAACACATGGGCATTCTTTAATTTAATATTTTTACAAAATGCGGCAGCTTTTATATTTGCAATATGGTCTCATCAAAAAGGCAACTTAGGTGTTAATAATAAAACATCAGTTGAAGGAATAATTGCACCAGGCGTTTTGACTCTATTAAGTGCTATACTGTGTTACGGTCTAGCTGATAAAATTTATTCATAAAATTAAAAATAAAAGGAGAAAAAATATGTCGATTATAGAAAAAATGTCAAAAATATTAAACGATGCTGATACTGCAGCTGCAGATCAATTAATACATGACGACTATCAATTCTTAATGCATTCATCAGGAAAAAAACTTGGTAAAGCTGATGTTTTGAAATGGATAGGAATGAAAGATGTTCATAAAGAAAAAGTGAGAGTTCTTTTTGAAAATGATGAGATTGGATTTGAACATGCTTATGTGAGTTATAGCGATGGAAATAAAGAAGCTGTTATGACTTATTATAAATTTAAAGATGGTAAAGTTGCTTATCAGGAAACTGGAGCAACAAAGTTACCAAAATAAATGAAAAGTAGTGTTTAAAAAAAAATATTCCAATTTAATTTTTGTATTAATTATGGGATTTGGAATGAGCTTATTTATGACGCTTATTATTACTTATATTAATACAGGAATGGATAATGAATATAGTCAAAGGTTTTTTAAAGCATGGTCTGTAAGTTTACCTATAGCAATCATAACTTCACTAGTTGTAGGGCCTCCAACAAAAAAATTTGTAGATAAAATTACCAAATAATAATATTCTTTAACTGTGGGTAACATTACACCTTATATAATTCTAATAATAGCCGTTGTTTTGGGTACGGCTGCAAATGGGTTTGCTAAGAGCGCCCAAGGTTTTACCTTAATGATTCCAAGTGCCATGACCGCTATTTCTATTGTTGGATGTATGTATGCGTTATCAATCGTTATGAAAAATATTCCTGTAGGAGTAACTTACGCTTCATTTGCTGGTTTGTGTATCATTGCAACTACAGTTGTTGGAATTTACAAGTTTAACCAAATGCCAGATCTCTATACAATTTTAGGTCTTTTTCTTATTATAACTGGAGTAATGATAGTTAATTTATTAGGAAAATCTAATTAAGAATTTTAATTACCAGCAACTGTAGAAACATATATTGAAACAGCTTCAATTTCTTCTGAAGTTAATTCGCCTTCATAAGCTGGCATAATTCCAATTCCATTTTTAACAGTCATCATAACTCTATTTTTATCTGGTCTAATTTGATCTAGATTTGGACCTATCATTCCATTTGATCCAGCATCTTCTAGCATATGACAAGATGAACAAACTGCTTTATTTAAAAAAATATCTTTGCCAATGCTTAAAGTATCGTTTGCTTTTACATTTAGGGTAAAACTAATCAAAATAAAAAAAAATACTATATTGAAATTATTTTTTTTCATTTTTTCATGCTTTGAGCATATTTTTTTCTCAAAATCGAAATTTGTTTTCTTACAATAGCTGCTCCAACTCCTAAAACAAGAGCAAGAACGATAGAAGCCATTCCATATAAAACTGGCACATCATCAGAAAGTTTTTTTACAAACTGAGCCAATGATCCTAAATTTTCAGCATTACCATTGTTAACTTCTTTAATTATATCTTCTGCAAAAAAAGTGTCATAAGCAATTGCAATACCTACTAGTAATAAAAGCACAGCAAGAATTGTTTTAAATTGTGAACTATCGACATACTCACCAATTTTTTGTCCAACTTGAACACCAAGTATGGAGCCCAATATAAGTATTGTTACCAATATTAAATCAATGGAACCGTAATTAAACGCATGAAGAATTGTTACAATTGCGCTAATAAAAATTGTTACAAATAAAGAAGTTCCAGGAATTAATTTCGTGGGCATACCGATTATATAAATCATAGCTGGCACTAAAATAAATGCTCCACCAACACCCATGATTGCTGCAATAAATCCAACGATAAGACCAATTATTATTGGTGTAAATATACTTTCATATAACCTTGATTTGTTAAATCTCATTCTAAAAGGAAGGCCATGTATCCAATAATGGTCGTGGAGTTTTTTCTTTATAACAATTTTCTTTCTTGCTCTGTCTATTTCAGAGACACCCTGTACAAGCATTAAAGAACCAATAATAGCTAGTACATACATGTAGGCCAAAGAAATCACTATATTAATTTTTCCTATATCTTTGAAGTAAGTAAAAGTTAAAATACCTAGTATTGTTCCTACTGTTCCACCAACAACAATCATTAATCCCATTTTGTAATCTAAGGTACCTTTTAAATAATGAGTTGTTGAACCTGATATAGAAGTTCCTAAAATATTATTTGCTTCATTTGGTACTGCATAAACTGGTGGTACACCCATAAAAATTAAAAATGGTGTCATTAAAAAACCACCTCCTACACCAAACAAACCTGAAAGGATACCAACTACTAAGCTTAAAATGAAAATTAAAGGAATGTTTATAGTTACTTCAGCTATTGGAAGAAAATACTCCATATTCTCTAAATATTCTTCTAGATTATTAAAGTCAACTAATTGATTAAATATTTAAAAAAGTTCCAAAAATAATAACGACCCAATATGCTATTAAACCAAAATAAATAGCTGATTTTGTGGTTATAATTGAATGTAGGTTTGGAATTTGTTTAGCGTAGATTCTTAAATTATTTTTAAAATCACTAAACATAATTTTCAATTACACCTAGTTTTATGACTTTTCAAGAAATTTTTAAAATATTGTTGCTCCAAAAACTTTAATTTGATCGCCCTCATCGCCCAGGACTAGTCGACCTAAAAACTCTCCGGGAATCTTAGTGCTAGTCTGTTTATATAGGATAGTGACATACAAACCTCTTCTAATGCAGCCAAAAGCCTTACATCCTTCTGACAATGTGGATATAAGTTCATTGTTTGCCCATTGCTTACCAAGTTCAACTTCATTAGCTCCATAAAGCATTTGTGATGACAGGTCTTTAGTAAAACTACCATAGTCTTTTATATTTGATGATCTTACTAAATTAGCCCAAATTGGTTCAGCAATTTTTATTATTTCTTCATCAGACTTATCGATAATGCTCATTAAATTGATGTTATGTTATTAAGAAGCTTGTTTTTTCTCTTTTTCATCTACTATATGATAAACAGGCACTTTTTCTAAAGTAAATTTTCCAGTTTTTGGATCTCTTCTTGATACTGTTAGGCAATGCCAATTTTCATCATCTAATTTTAAATGATCTCCTCTATAATAGTAACCTGGCCAACGAGTTTCTTCTCGAAACATCGTGTGTTCAGTTACACACTGTGAAGTAAGAGCTCGATGTTTTAACTCCCAGGCACGCATTAGTTGGTGATAGTCTTCAGCACCAACATTTTCCAGATCTTCTTGTAGCCATTGAAGTAATTCTAAACCTCTTTTAAGCATATTAGCATTAGTCATATAGTTAGTAGCTATACCACCTACGTATTCATCCATAATTCTCTGAAGTCTTTGAAGTCCTTGGATTGGAGAAATATAGCTTGGAGATACCGTTCCTCCTGTAATTTCATTTCTACCAACGGTATAATTTTCTAATGGTTTGTAAATAATCTCTTTAAAATTCTCACATTGAGTGTCGGATACTTTCACTCCTTCAGCCTTTTTATCCTGAATGTATTTAACTGCAGCTTTTGCAGCTAAGCGACCTTCAGTAAAAGAACCTGATGAAAATTTATGAGCACTACCACCCACTGTGTCTCCTGCTCCAAAAAGACCTTCAACAGTTAACATTCTATTATATCCCCAAAAATATTCTGGAGGTGAAAGATCTTCTGGACCACTTACCCACGCACCTGAACAGGTAGCATGTGAACCCATAACATATGGTTCTGATGTAGTTAATTCAGGATTAGTATATTTTGGATCAATATTTTGTGATGCCCATACAACTGCTTGTCCAACTGTCATCCCTAAGAAATTTTCCCATCCAACTGTTTCTAAATGTGGGTCTTGAAATGCCTCTGTTGTGACCATATGAATTGGTCCACCTCCTGCCATTGTTTCTTGAATAAAAGCATGATTACGTAAGCAAGTTGGTGTTGGGTGATGATCAATGTATTCACCAACCATTTCTTTGGTATGGTCGTACCATTTTTTTTCATAATTCTCTCCGTTGGCATTCTGTGTATATGTTTTTAAATGTAGAAAATATGCACCTACTGGTCCATATCCATCTTTAAATCTGCATAAAACAATTCTATTTTCCATTTGAGTCATTTTAGCACCAACAGCAATTGGTAATGCGTAAGCAGAACCATTACTCCAAGGTGCATACCAAGTTCTACCCATCCCCTCGCCAACAGCTCTAGGTTTAAATATGTGTGATGCTCCACCTGCTGCAACTATTACTGCTTTAGCTCTAAAAACATAATAGTCACCAGTTCTCATGTTAAATCCTACTGCTCCACCTACTCTATTTTCTTTTGCTTCGTCCATAAGAAGATGAGTAATCATAATTCTGTTATATATTTTATCAGCAGATTTTTTTGCAGCTTCAGCAACAATTGGTTTATAGCTCTCTCCATGTATCATTATTTGCCATTTACCTTCTCTTAGGTAACGTCCAGTTTTTTCATTTTTCATCATGGGCAAACCCCATTCATCGAACATATGTACTGTTGAATCTACGTGTCGAGCCATGTCATAACCTAGATCTTCTCTAACCATACCCATTAAATCATTACGAGCATACCTGACGTGATCTTCGGGTTGATTTTCATCCCATTGCATTCCCATATAACAGTTGATTGCATATAGACCTTGGGCTACAGCTCCACTTCTATCTATATTTGCTTTTTCAGCACAAATAATTTTTAGATCTCTTCCCCAGTGTCTTGCTTCAAAAGCAGCACCAGTTCCAGCCATTCCTCCACCAACAACTAGAATATCACAATCTTCAAAAATAGTTTTTCTAGCCATTAATAATAAACACCTTTTTTAAATGCACTTTTTTCTACTTTGGGTAAATCTTTTTTTGTATTTAAACCCTCTGGTTCCGAGTAAAGAATTTGTGAATTTATTTCACCTTGATTGGGTTTGTCGCCATCTGCAAGTTTTGGAATAAATTTTCCCCATGGTTTTGTTGTTATTGGAGAAACAAAATCTTTGGTCGTCCCATTTCTAAATTTAATTTTCCAAGAGATTGTTCCTTTTTCTTCTTCTCTTCTAACTCTAACGCTATGACCCATCGGTGCAAAGTCTGCGTAGCCACGAACATCTATTGCATGATTTGGACAAGCTTTAACGCAGGAATAACATTCCCAACAAAAATTTGGTTCAATATTTTTTGCACGTCTAATTGTTTCGTCAATGTGCATTATATCTGACGGACAAATATCAACACAGTGACCACAACCATCACAACGTGTCATATATACGAAAGTTGACATAATTTATTTTTTTCCTTTCATCATCATATTAATAATGTTTTGGGTCTTCTCTTGTTATACCTAATCCAAACTGTTTTGGGGCATCAGATTCAGGCGGCAAATTGTCTCTAGATCCATCAGCCTCCGCTAAATTTTTTTGTATAGCTGCTCCAGGTTTATAAAACATATGTGCAAATTTTGACCAATATACTCCTCCAAATAATACAAGATTAGATATAATATATAAAACTAAAAAAACTTTATCGTCCCATCTATCATTTAAATTTAACGATTGTAAATAAGACCAAATTAATCCAAATAAAGATGAAGCAACCAATGCAAGTACAAACAAATCTGCTTTAATAATTCTATACCAGGGCTGTGCTTCTGAATAAACATCTACTCTTAGAAAAAACCAAAACCAGCTTCCGCCTAACACTGTCATGATTGCACCAACATGCCAAATCATTGGCCAAATGGATGGAGTAGTTGCTGATGAGCTTGAATAACAAAATATCATTATAACTGAACCCAACCAAAATAAAATTGTACCATACATTCCTAGTAGATGTGCTGCTCTTCTTTTTCCAGCTCCTAATTCAGAAGTTGTGGCTATATCACTTACAATTGTTTTTGAAATTACAGATATTTTTTCCCCTGTACTTAAAGTTTTAGTAGCGGATAGTTTTGCTTTTTTTGCATTTTCAAAAAAATACTTAACATTTTTTTTATGGATAATATCTAAAAGTGTTCCTAGGATAACCATTCCAACCATTAGGATAACAAATGATTGCATAAATATAGGAGATACAGTCTCAGCTAAAATTGAAAATGGATTTAATGATAACATATTGCTTTTTCTCCCTGTGAGGAAAGTTTTTAGTACAGTTGTCTAAATAGATCAACCGTTATATAGAGGACAGTTCGTAACGGCTTTTGAGTAGATTTTAGATAAAATTCTATAATTTTTAAAACTTTTTCTTTTCCAATAAGGTTTTTTAATAGAATTGACTGAAGTTACCCCTTTTCCAGAACCAATAACTATAATTTCATCATATTCATTGAGAGAATCGATGCTTATATTTTTCCTTTTTATTTTTCTTAATTTATTTGAGAAAAACTTGAAAGTTGTTCCTTTGTAAAAGCCATTAATTGGTGAATATATTTTATTTTTTTTAAAAAATAATAGATTGGAAGTTCCAGT
>CACHGH010000023.1 GCA_902579215.1 uncultured Pelagibacteraceae bacterium | reverse complement strand
TTTGATAAAGCTGAATTTGTATTTTCATAATGCTCTTTAATAAGATTTTTTAAATAATTGATCCAATAATCTGTTTCTGGTTTTTGCCAAACTACTGTTTCAGGATTCACTCTTTTCTCAAATTCATTGCTAATATCATATATAAACGCCATTCCTCCAGTCATGCCAGCTGCAAAATTATCACCAACTTCTCCCAATATTACTACCGTTCCTCCAGTCATATACTCGCAGCCATTTGAGTCACATCCCTCTATTACTGAAGTGGCACCTGAGTTTCTTACTGCAAATCTTTCTCCCGCTTTACCAGCAGCAAAAAGTTTTCCAGATGTTGCGCCGTATAAAACTGTGTTTCCAATAATTGTATTTTCATATGAAATCAACTTGCTCTGATCTGTTAATTTTATTGAAATAATCGCACCTGATAGTCCTTTAGCAACATAATCATTTGCGTCTCCTTTTAGTATCAGCTTCAATCCTTTAGTTCCAAATGCACCAAATGATTGGCCAGCAGAGCCCCTAAAATTTAATTCTAAAAAACCATCTTCGAGTTTATTATTTCCAAACTTATTATATAAATGATGAGAAATTCTTGCTCCCACTGCTCTATTGGTATTTTTAATTAAAAATTCTTTTTCAATTTTTGTTGAATTATCAATTTTTCTCTCAATTTCAGGCCAAATTTTTTGATCCAAAGTATCTGGGACTTTGTTGATAATCTGATTTTCACAATATCTTTTATTATTTCCTGCGTCTGCCTGAACAAAAAGGGGATTTAGATCCAGGTCATCTAAATTAGCAGAAGCTTTACTAACTTGTCTTAATAAATCTGTTCTACCAATTATATCGTTTAATGACTCAAAGCCTAATTCAGCTAGGATTTCTCTAACCTCCATCGCAATAAATGTAAACAAATTAACTATTTTTTCTGGTGTTCCAGTAAATTTTTCCCTTAATTTAGTATCCTGAGTGCATACTCCTACTGGGCATGTATTGGAATGACATTGTCTTACCATAATGCAGCCCATAGCAACTAATGCTGTAGTAGCTACACCATATTCTTCTGCTCCCATCATCGCTGCAATAACTACATCTCTACCAGTTTTAATACCACCATCTGTTCTTAACGTTACACTGCTTCTTAAATTGTTTAGAGTTAATACTTGGTTAGCTTCAGTTAATCCCATTTCCCAAGGAATACCAACATACTTAACACTAGTTTGTGGTGTTGCTCCTGTTCCCCCATTGTGACCTGAGATTAGTATTATATCTGCTTTTGCTTTTGCAACTCCTGCTGCAATGGTTCCAATTCCTGAGGATGCAACAAGTTTAACACCAACTCTTGCATTTGGATTAACTTGTTTTAAATCATAAATTAATTGGGCAAGATCTTCTATTGAATAAATATCATGATGTGGAGGTGGGGAAATCAAGGTTACACCAGGTGTGGAATGTCTAAGTTTAGCAATTTCTTTTGAAACTTTAAACCCAGGAAGTTGTCCACCTTCTCCTGGCTTAGCGCCTTGTGCAATTTTAATTTCAATTTCATTACAGTTATTTAAATAATTAATTGTTACACCAAACCTTGCTGATGCAATTTGTTTTACCCTAGAATTAGCACTATCTCCATTTTCCTTTTTTAAAAATCTTTTTTCATCTTCTCCACCTTCTCCACTGCAAGATGCTCCTTTAATTCTATTCATTCCTATAGCTAAAGTTTCATGAGCTTCTTTTGATAAAGCACCATGTGACATGCTTCCACTTCCAAATCTTTTAAGTATTTTTTCTACTGGCTCTACTTTTGAAATATCAATTGATGGTTTTAAATATCTTTGTCTAAAATCAACTAAATCTCTTAAATTTATTGGAGGTAAATTATATATTCCTTCTACGTACTTTTTATATTTATCATATGAATTTGATCCAACAGCACTTTGAAGTAAATGAATTAGCTTTCCTTGATACTGATGAACTTCTCCATTTTTTCTATATCTATAAATTCCGCCTATAGGCAAGACAGAGTCTTTGTTTTCAAATGCTTCCTTGTGAATATTTCTAAGTTTTTTTTCTATACCTGTTAAACCAATCCCTGAAATTTTTGATGTGACTCCTGGGAAATAATCTGAAACTATAGTTCTGCTTAATCCTACTGTTTCAAAATTACATCCACCTCTATACGAACTTAAAACTGATATACCCATCTTAGACATTATTTTAAGCAAACCGTTGTTTACAGATTTGATGTATCTTTTTATACATTCTTCATAATCGTAATTTCCAAATAATTTTTTTTCAAATCTTTGATATAAACCATCTAAAGCTAAATAAGGATTTATTGTGGTAGCTCCAACTCCTAAAAGCGTTGCAAAGGAATGTGTATCCATTGCTTCCCCAGTTTGAACATTGATTGAAACATAGCCTCTAAGTTTTTGTTTAATTAAATATGAATTTAGAGCTCCAACACTTAAAAGCATAGGTATTGGCAATTTTGTTTCGGAAATATTTTTATCACTCAAAACTAATTGAGTAGCTCCTTCGCGTACAGATATTTCTGAAATCTTTGTAATTTTATCTATGGCAACCTCAAGAGTCTCATTTTTATCAAAAGTGCAGTCAATAATTTTCGTACTTTTATTGAAAAAATTTAGAAATTTCTCAAATTGCGAATTAGATAAAATTGGGCTGTTTAATACATAAATATTTTCTTTTTTCACATTCCCAAAATCAAGTATGTTCCCAAGATTTCCAAATCTAGTTTTAAGACTCATAACTTTATTTTCTCTTAAGGAATCAATTGGTGGATTTGTTACTTGACTAAAATTTTGTCTAAAAAAATGATATAAAGGTCTGTATTTGTTTGAAAGAACAGCTAAAGGAGTATCATCTCCCATAGATCCTACAGCTTCTTTTGCGTCTTCCGCCATTGGATGTAATATCAATTCAAGATCCTCTAAACTAATTCCAAATGCATACTGTCTCTTCATTAATTCTTTTCCAGAAAAATATGCTTTTTCATTTTTAATGGGAATTTTTTTATCTAGATCTACTATTTGACTATTAAAATGTTTGTACTCTTTTGCTATATAATTTTTAATACTGTTGTTAGTATATAACTTTCCTTTTTCAATTCTAACTCCAATGATTTCTCCTGGTCCCAACCTTCCCTTTGCAGCTATAATATTTTCATCTAATTCAATCATACCTGTTTCTGACCCAGCAAATAAAAGTTTATCTTTTGTTATAGTATATCGAAGAGGTCTTAGACCATTTCTATCTGTGGCCGCGATGACCCATTCATTGTCTGTAGCAGCTATCGCCGCTGGTCCATCCCACGGTTCCATGGTACTATTTAGAAAATTAAATAGTTGTTGGTGATCTTTTGGTAAAACTTTACTTTTTTTTGACCAAGCATCTGGAATTAACATAAGTTTAGCCAAAGGTGCTGGCTGACCAGAAATATTTAGCAATTCAAAGACATTGTCTAATGATGCAGAATCTGAGTTTCCAGGTGGAATAACTGGTTTAAGATTTTCTACATCTTCAAATAATTCACTATGCATTTCTTGTTCATGCACTCTCATCCAATTAATATTTCCCTTTAGTGTATTTATTTCTCCATTGTGAGCTATTGCTCTAAATGGTTGTGCTAAATCCCAACTTGGCGCAGTATTAGTTGAAAACCTTTGATGAAAAATTGCGTACCTAGAAATAAACCTTTCATCTTGAAGATCTGTATAAAACTCTGATAGAGCTTCAGCAAGAAACATACCTTTATAAATAATTGACTTAGAGCTAAATGAACAAATATAAAAATCATTTAAATGAACTTTAAAAGCATGATTTTCTATCTTTCTTCTAGATTCATAAAGTTTTCTTTCTAGATTTATGCCCAATAAATTTTTATTATTATGCTTAAATAGTACTTGTGCTATTTCTGGTCTAGTTTGTTCTGCTTTTTCACCTAATACATTAGTATTAACAGGAACCTGTCTCCATCCATAAATACTAAAATTGCTTTTTGTAAGTTCGCTTTCAATTAATGTACGGCAGCTTTCTTGAGCAGAATAGTTATTTCTTGGAAGAAAAATCATTCCTACACAAATTGCAGAGTCATCGGGTTTATGGCCAGTAATTTCTATTTTTTCTTTAAAAAAATCATTTGAAATTTCAACATGAATACCAGCGCCATCACCTGTCTTTCCATCGGCATCAACTGCTCCCCGGTGCCAAACTGCTTTTAAAGCTTCAATTCCATATTCAACTATCTTTCTCGATTTCTTTCCATCAATTGAAGCGACTAAGCCAACTCCACAAGCATCATGTTCCATATTTTTTGAATAAATATGGTTTTTAATTAATTTGTTTAAATTTTTTTTGTATTTTTTCATTTATCTATGCAACTTTCTCATTATTTTTAATACTTTTTGTTTTTAAATATTTTTCGATAGAATCAGCGGCATCTCTACCATCTTTTATTGCCCAAACTACTAACGAAGCGCCTCTTATAATGTCACCAGCTGCAAAAACTCCTGGTAAATTTGTTTCCATCGTATAAAAATCTGTTTTTATTGTTCCCCATTTTGACACTTGTAATTCATTACAGCCAAATAATTTAGGCAAATTTTCTGGATCAAAGCCCAAAGCTTTAATGACCATATCAGATTTTAAGATAAACTCTGAATTGTTTTGTATTTCAGGTTTTCGTCTTCCACTTTCGTCTGGTTCACCAAGTTTTATTTTATTAACTTTAATACCTTCAATATTTTCTTTCCCTAAAAACTCTTTAGGACTAGACAGCCAAACAAATTCTATACCTTCCTCTTCTGCATTTGATACTTCTCTTGCAGACCCAGGCATATTTTCTCTGTCTCTTCTATACAAACATTTGACTGATTTTGCATTTTGTCTAATTGCTGTTCTAACACAGTCCATCGCAGTATCACCGCCACCAATAACTATGACATCCTTGCCTTCGGCATTCAAAGTGCCATTGTCAAATAAATCTACTTTATCTCCAAGTCCTTTTCTATTTGAAGCTGTTAAAAATTTCATTGCAGGAAATATATTATTTAATTTATTCCCACTTAATTCAATTTCTCTTGCTTTATAAACTCCAGTTGCGATTAATATTGCGTCGTGTTTTTTTCTCAATTCTTGAAGTGTAGAGTTTTTTCCTACTTCAAATTTTTGTATAAATTTAATTCCACTATCTTTAAGAAGTTTTGTTCTCCTCTCAACAACAAATTTTTCTAATTTAAAATTTGGTATTCCATAAATTAATAATCCTCCAGGACGATCATAACGATCATAAATTGTAACTTTGTAACCAGATTTTCTTAGTTGCTCCGCACATGCAAGACCAGCTGGGCCTGCTCCAATAATTCCTACACTTAAGTTAATTTCCTTATTTATTTTAAGTGGCTTTATCCACCCATTTTCCCAAGCATTCTCAGTGATAAATTTTTCGACTGATCCTATGGTAACCGTTCCATGGCCTGACTGTTCAATCACACAGTTTCCTTCACATAATCTGTCCTGAGGGCATATTCTTCCACAAACTTCTGGCATATTATTTGTGCTTTGAGATAGTTCATAAGCCTCTTTTAACCTTCCCTCGGCAGTTAATTTCAGCCAATCTGGAATATTATTACTTAATGGGCAGTGGATCTGGCAAAAAGGTACTCCACATTGTGAGCATCTGCTTGATTGCTCTTTTGCTTTTTCGTTTATAAACTCCTTGTAGATTTCATTAAAATCAGATTTTCTCTTTACAACATCTCTTTTAGTAGGGTTTTGTTGACCTACTTGTGTAAATTTAAGCATTTTGTCAGACATAAAGAAGTTATAATGCTTAATAAGGCTTAATTAAAGTTAAATAAGGACAGTATACTTGACCTTTTTTTTTAAAAAACCTTTGTTTTAAGCATTTTTTTACATTTTTGCATAACTGTTATGCATCAATTCTGAATAAAAATTGGACATAATTAATAGTTATTTATAGATAATTTAAATGGTTTCTAATTTCTTTGAAATTTTTTTGCTTTCGATAATCCAAGGTGTTTCAGAATTTTTACCAATAAGTTCTGCTGCACACTTAATTCTAGTTTCAAATTTGTATGAATTAAAAAATCAATCTTTGCTTATAGATATAAGCTTGCATTTGGGTTCTCTGTTAGCAATATTATATTATTTTAGAACTGATATTTTTGATTTTAACAAAAATAAAAATTTATTTTATAAAATAACAATAGCGACTATTCCGCTGATTATCACTGGTTACTTAATATATATTACTGATATAATTCATCTTTTTAGAGATATTAAAATTATAGCCTGGGCAACTTTATTTTTTGGAATTTTAATATACATAGCTGATAAAAATAAAGTTATAAAAAAAATTGAAAATGACTTTACAATAGTTTCAGTTTTAGTAATTGGTTTTTTTCAAGTTTTAGCATTAATACCAGGTGTTAGCAGAGCTGGAATAACAATAACTGCAGGAAGAATATTAGGATTTAATAGAACTGAATCAACAAAAATATCTTTTTATTTATCAATCCCAGCACTTATAGGAGCTAGTACTTTAGGGATAAAAGATCTACTTAAAGAAGAAATTGAATATAGTTTATTTGCACTAATTGGAGTTTTTTTATCTTTTTTATTTTCGTTATTAACAATAAAAATTTTTTTAAATTTTATTAAAAAGTTCTCTCTAACTATTTTTGTTATTTACAGAGTATTCTTAGCAGCAATTTTATTTTATATTATATATTTTTAACTTTTATTTGATAAATAGGCGTAAGTTGAGAAAATAAAACTCCAAATAAAATTAAAGTACAACCAATAATATTTCCAAAATCTAAAACTTGGCTTAAAATAATCCATGCTGCTATAGCTGCAACCACACCTTCTAAAGACATAACTATTGCAGCAGGAGCGGCAGTAATATTTTTCTGACCAAAAATTTGAAGTGCAAATGCAGCACCTCCAGATAAAATTCCTGCATATAAAATTTCTAATGTTTCCAATTTAATTTTATAAAAATTTATTTCTTCAAATAAAATTACTAATATAAGTGAAAAAACTGCTACAACTAAATTTTGTAGCAACGCTATAAAAAAAGGCAGGTCAAACTTTTCTATTATTTTACCAATATAAATAATATGCAATGCCCAAAATAAAGCACCAATAATTACCAATGTATCTCCAAATTGTACAGATGAGTCATTAAAATCACTTAAAAAATAACCTCCTACAACACAGGCAAAGACTGAAGGCCATATAGACCAGTGTAATTTTTCTGAAAATAAAAAATAAACAATAATAGGAACCATTGGTACGTAAAAAATTGTAAAGAAAGCAGAGTTTGCAACATCAGTATAAAGTAATGAAACTTGTTGAAATATACAGCCTAGAAACAAAAAAATACCCACTGGAATGATAAGTTTTAAAAATTGTATTTCGTTATTTTTAATTTGAATAAAAATTTTTTTTTTTTCAAATAAAAGTACAAATGGCAAAACAGCAAAAAAACCTATAAAAAATCTAGCAGAATTAAAAGTATATGGACCTATGTTGTCCATCCCTGTATCTTGTGCAATAAAAGTAGTTCCCCAAATCAGAGTACATAGAATTAAACAAAGAAAAGAAATTAATTTTTTCATTTTATAAATTTTACATTGCTAACTTTTAAGTAAAGAATTTATCAAGTTTTACTTAAAATATATTGTTTTAATTAACTATATTATAAATGATACATTTCAAACACATTTAAATCGATTTTCTGACAAGCTTTATTGGTCAGAATTAAAGATGTTTAAAATTATAGTAAACAAGTTATTAAATCCTAAGAATAAAGAAGATCTTGACGCAAGATTTTGGATACAAAAATTATTATTAAAAAAACACCTAAAATCTTTAAAAGTTTAATCTCTTTCTATGCACATGGCGATTCCCATGCCACCGCCTATACAAAGTGTTGCTAGCCCTTTTTTAATATCTCTTCTAATCATTTCATGAATTAATGTTACTACAATTCTTGTGCCAGAAGCTCCGATAGGATGACCCAAAGCTATCGCTCCTCCATTAACATTAACTTTTTCAGGTGAAATTTTTAATTCCTTAATAACAGCTAGACTTTGTGCAGCAAAGGCTTCGTTTGACTCTATTAAATCTAAATCATTGATATGCCAGCCCGCCTTTTTAATTGCTTCTTTTGATGATGGTATCGGTCCTGATCCCATTAAAGCAGGATCAACTCCACAAGTTGCCCATGATACTATTTTAGCTAATGGAGATAAATTTTTTTTTTCTGCTAAATCTCTTTTCATTATCATTACAGCTGCAGCTCCATCGTTAACACCTGATGAATTTCCTGCTGTTACAGTCCCATTTTTTTTGAAGGCAGGTTTTAAGTTTGATAAACTTTCAAGTGTTACGTTATTACGAGGATGTTCATCATCAGGATTTTCAGGAATTATCTCTTCATTAAATTTTTTATTTTTAATAGCATCCTGAGCTTTTGATTGTGAGGACACAGCAAAAGTATCTTGTTCTTTTCTTGTAATATTCCACTTTTCAGCAACATTTTCAGCTGTAATGCCCATGTGATACTTGTTGTAAACATCTATTAAGCCATCCTTAAGCATCATCTCTTCGGATGCGTTAGACATGCTTTCTTGTCCGCCAGCAATAATAATTTTTGCATCATTTAAAAGTATAGATTGATATCCATTTACTATTGATCTTAAACCTGAACCACAAACTTGATTGACCAAATATCCTGTTTTATCCTCGGGAATGCCCGACTTAATAGCAGCCTGTCTAGCAGGATTTTGACCAGTTCCACCAGTTAAAACTTGACCCATAATAACTTCATCAACGAGATGAGGTTCAATTTTTGAATTTGTTATAATATTCTTTATGACCATGGAACCTAAATCATGAGCTTGGTGTTTTGCCCATGAACCTTTGTATTTTCCAATTGAAGTACGTAAAGCAGTGGTAAAAACAACATCATTTGATTTTTTTGTCATAAATATCAATACAATAATAGTTAAATTGTAAAATTACATTAAAAAATGTATGTTGTATAAATAATGCTAGATTGCGCCTGTAGCTCAATTGGATAGAGCGCTTGGCTACGGACCAGGAGGTTCTGGGTTCGACTCCTAGCAGGCGCGCCAAGTATAATATTATGAAAATATCTTTGCAAACTGCGGTAATTTACTTTTTTTTATTAGTTTTTTTATTTTTATTTGTAATTGCCTTGATTATTTAAAAAAGTTTAAATTAATTTTTGATCGTTCTTTTCTTCTTTTATTATTATAACCAAAGATTAATAATAAAAATAGTGCCATAGGATAAATAATTTGCTTATTTGGTCTATCCAAATTTTCTACTTTTACTTCACTAATTAAATCATCTAATTCAAATCCAGATTTTTTGGCTAGCCCATTCCACTTTAAATTATCTACCAAAATTTTATTTTCTTTTTTGATTATATTTAGTCCATATTCTTCTAGACTAAATTTTTCTTCAAATGAATTTTTTTCAATAACAAATAATTTATATCGTTCACCATACTCGGAAGATCTTGTAACTTTTATATGAACTTCTCTATTTTTTTCGAAATTGATTAGTTGTACTTTATTTAAATCTTTATAATCATATTTTGGATAAAACTTATTTAAAATAAATTCAGGTGATAAAAAAGAAATTGAAATAAATAAAAAAACCAAGATTTCGTACCATCTCAATTTATTTATAAACCACCCTTGTGTTGCGGATGTAAATACTAGAATACCAATTAAAGAAGTAATTATTATTAAAATTGCATGCCAAATATTTTCAACTCCAATTAAAAGTAATTCATGATTAAACAAAAAAACAATTGGTAAAATACCGGTTCTTAAACTGTACCAGAATGCTTGTACTCCTGTTCTCAGCGGATCTCCTCCCGAAATCCCTGCTGCAGCATAGGATGCTAAACCTACTGGAGGTGTAACATCTGCCATTAAACCAAAATAAAATACAAATAAATGAACTGCAATAAGTGGAAAAATAAAACCTGAGGCGTTTCCAACATCAACTAAAACCATAGACATCAATGAAGCAACTACAACATAGTTTGCTGTTGTTGGTAAACCCATACCTAATAATAGACATAAAACTATAGTTAATAATATTAAAATTATAACATTATCTTTTGCAACAGACTCTATAACAATAATTAAATTTGTACTAAGGCCTGTTGAACCTACGGCACCAACTATTATTCCTGCAGTAGCAATTGCAATTCCAACCGCAACCATATTTATTGCACCTTTTTGAAATCCAACAATAGTTTGGTTATACCAAACTTTTAGAGCATCTTTAAAATTTTTCTGTTTTATTATTATATTTAATAAATTTACTAGTATTAAAGCTATTGTTGCATAAAATATCGAATACGCTGCTGTAAATCTTAGATAAACCAGCAAATATATTAAAATAAAAATTGGAATTAAAAAATGTAAACCAGACAAAAAAGTTTTCCTTAAATTTGGCACATCTTTTTCTTCCATTCCTTTAAGATTTAATTTTAAAGCTTCAAGATGAGAAATATAAAATAATGCTATATAAGATATTATTGCTGGTAGAAAAGCATGTTTGACAACTTCAAAATATGTCACTCCAATAAAGCTTGCCATAACAAATGCTGCTGCTCCCATTACTGGAGGCATTATTTGACCATTAACTGATGATGAAACTTCTATTGCTCCAGCTTTTTCTTTTGAAAAACCAGTTTTCTTCATAATTGGAATTGTAAAAGTTCCAGTAGTAACCGTATTTGCTACTGAAGAACCTGAAATTAAACCAGTCATTCCTGATCCTAAAATAGCTGCTTTAGCAGGACCTCCTCTCATTTTTCCAACCATAGCAAAAGCTAAATTTAAAAAATATTGTCCTCCACCTGCGGTTTCTAAAAGAGCACCAAATAAAACAAATAAAAATATAAAATCAACCGAAACTCCAATTGGAATTCCAAATATAGCTTCCTGATCGAACCATTGAAAACCAACAAGTCTCTTTAAAGAAAGTCCACCATGAGAAATTATATCAGGTGCATGTTGACCAAAATATGAAAATAATAAAAAACATACTGCGATTATAACTAATGGTATCCCAATTACTCTCCGAGTTGCTTCAAGTAAAATTAAAATTCCAATAGTTCCAATAATTAATTCAATCGGTATAATATATTCACCTAAACTAATTTTTAAAAGAATACCTCCTCTATCTACCATTTGATCATAAAAAAAATAAATATATAGGCAGCAAAATGCTCCTATCACACTTATTAAAATATCTATGATTGTAATTTTTTTTGATCTTGAGATAGGAAATATTAAAAATGCTAATAATAATGCAAAACCTAAATGTATAGCTCTTGCTGGTAAACCTTTGAACATTCCAAAATCAAACATGAATGGAAATGGAGATGCATACCATAATTGGAACAAAGACCAAATGATAGCAATGGCTGCAACAATTTTTAAGTGTAAGCCTGTTAGATTTCTAGTTGGGGATAAATCCTCATGAATTTTACTTTCAATCTTTGACTCAGGTTTTTGATTCATTTGTGAAAAGTACTTTACTACAAAAAAAAGGCCCAATAAATATATTGGGCCTTTTTAATTTAATCTAAGTATTTGGATTACATTAATCCAGCTTCTTTATAGTATCTTACTGCGCCTTCATGTAAAGGTGCTGATAAACCATCAGCTATCATATCTTCCTTTTTTAAAGGTGCAAAAGCAGGATGTTGTTTTCTAAAATCATCAAAATTTTCAAAAACTGCTTTTACTACTAAATAAACAAGATCTGCTTCAACTGCATTACTAGTAACCACAGTAGCTTTAACACCAAAAGTAGTTACATCTTTTTTTTGTCCAGTGTAAGTACCAGCAGGTATTGTTGCTGCAGCATAATAATCTGCACCATCAATTAGACCTTGAACAGGTCCGCCTGTTAAATTAATTGGCAACGCTTTAGCTCCACAAGTAGCAGCTTGTTCCATAGCACCATTTGGAAATCCAACTGAATATCCAAAAGCGTCTATTTTACCATCACAAAGTGCTTTAACTTGTTCAGATGAAGTAAGTTCAGTTACAGATTTAAAGTAACTATTATCTACTCCCATTGCTTTCATAAGCTCTTCCATTGTTCCTCTTTGACCAGAACCAGGGTTACCTATGTTAACAACTTTGCCTTTTAAACCTTTGAAGTCTTTAACTTTTGCTTTTTTTCTAGCCCAAATTTGGAAAGGTTCGTTGTGAACTGAAAAAACAGCTCTTAATCCTTTAAACTGTTTTCCTTCCCATTTGCTTGAACCATTAACAGCATGAAATTGCCAGTCAGATTGAGCTACACCAAATTGAAACTCACCTTCTTTGATTTGACCAATATTATAATTTGATCCACCAGTTGATGGAGCTGTACATCTGTACGCCTTATCTATACCTTTTTTTCTTCCATGTTCTTTTGCTATTGCAGATTTATGCAACATTTTGCATATTGCGTTTCCAGTTTGGAAATAAACTCCTGTTGGACCGCCTGTTCCTATCGTAAAAAACTCTGCAGATTTTGCAACTGTAGTAAAAGATAGAGTAGCTGCAAAAATTACTAGAGCACTCGATAGTGTAGTAATTATTTTTTTCATTGACCCCTCCTATTAATTATCTCAAATCTAACCATTAATAGATTGTTGTGTCTAGTAAAAAAAAAGCTAGTTTAGAACGATTGTAATGAGATTTTTTAATCAAAATTTATTAGGATTCAACCCAAGCTTTAAGTTTTTTTGTACCTTCAACAATTTTTGGAGCAAATTTATTTAATAATTCATCATCAATTTTTAGATTACTTGGGATATTTTTCATAAATTCATCACCATTAAAATCTGTAAAACTTATTCTAGCATACATCTTTTTGGTGGAAAAACCAAAATCTGATCCTGGTAACGTAGCAACTCCAAACCTATTGAGTAAATCCTTACACATCTCTTCTGAGTTATTAAATTTTTTATCCAAAAATTCTGGCATCAAATAAAAACCTCCTTGTGGTTTATTAACCAAAACTTTATTTGACCTTAAATTTTCATAAACATAATTACCAATATGTTTTAAAATACTTCTTGATTTATTTAAATAAAGACTATGATCATTTTCAAAAGCTGTAATGGCAGCATACTGTATTGGAGCGCTC
>CACHGH010000022.1 GCA_902579215.1 uncultured Pelagibacteraceae bacterium | reverse complement strand
CAAAGCTGCTAGTGGATCAATGGAATATATTAATATTTTTGAGGTATCAAATATAAACTCTACACTTAAGTCCTTAAGAGAAAAAAATTTTTGGATTTATGCGTTTGACGCTAATGCAGATAAGGAATTTACAAATGTTAAATGGGAAGGTAATAATGTTTTGTTATTTGGCTCTGAGGGTTTTGGTATGAGAAAACATACTTTAAAGTACGCAGATTTTTTTGTTAAAATTGATATAAACAAAAATATAGAAAGTTTGAATATATCAAATACTGCTTCGATTATTTTTCATCACTTAAGTTATTTAAAAAAAAAGACTAAAAAATAAAAGAAAAAATTAAATTAACTGAATAATTATTAATTTACTTTATCTTAACGTTGATGTAATAGTAAATTGATTTAAGCCCTTGTAGCTCAGTTGGTAGAGCAATTGATTTGTAATCAATAGGTCCGCGGTTCGAATCCGTGCGGGGGCACCAAAACGTATCAAATATTTATATAAAAAGAGTGAAAATTAATATAATTTATAATTAAAGATGAACATATTAATTACTGGAGCTGCTGGCTTCATAGGTTTTAGTTTTGCAAAACAATTACTAAAAAAAAATAAATTTAGTATTACAGGTATAGATAATTTTGAAAATTATTACGATGTAAATCTTAAAAAAAGAAGAATTAACGAATTAAAAAAAAATAAAAAATTTAATTTTTTAAAAGGTAGTCTTTGTAATCAAAAATTAGTTGAAAAATTATTCAAAAAAAAAAAATTTAAAATTGTTTTTAATTTTGCTGCTCAAGCTGGGGTCAGATATTCAATAAATCACCCAAGAAAATATATTGAAAATAATATAAATGGTTTTTTTAATATAATTGAATGCTGCAAAAAATTTAAAGTAGAAAGATTTTTTTTTGCTTCTTCAAGTTCAGTATATGGCGAAAATAATAACTTTCCGTTAAGTGAAAAAGAAAAAATATACCCAAAAAATATTTATGCATTATCTAAAAAAAATAATGAAGAAATAGCTTCTTTATATGAAAAATATTATAATTTAAAATCAGTCGGATTAAGATTTTTTACTGTTTATGGAGAATGGGGAAGACCAGATATGTTTATAATGAAATATATTAATTCATATCGCCAAAAAAAAGTTTTTTATTTGAATAACTACGGAAATCATTTGCGAGATTTTACTTATATCAATGATGTAACAAAAATCTTAGAAAATCTTACAATGAAAAGAAAAAAAATTAAAAAATTTGAAATATATAATGTTTGCTCTAACAAACCTATAAACTTAGAAAAAGTAATTAAATTTATGAACAAAAATAATATTAAACCTAAGTTAAAAAAAGTAGGATTGCAAAAAGCGGATATATATAAGACACATGGTAATAATAAAAAAATAATTAAAATTACAAAATTTAACAAATTTACAACTTTAGAAAAAGGTTTAGTTAATACTTTAAGCTGGTATAGAAAGTTTTATAAATTTTATTGATAATGAAAAAATTTCATTATGTTGCTGAAATAAATTTGCCAAGTAGATCAGCTTACCCTTTGCATGTATTAAAGATGTGCGATACTTTTTCTGGGTTAAAATACAAAGTAACATTAATTATATTTAATAAAAAAAATAATTTAAATTTTAAAACAATAAAGAGAAAGTATAATTTAAAAAACAACTTTAAAATTAAATATCTGTACAATAGTAAAAAAAAATATAATTTTTTTGATAGATGTAAACTTGCTTCTTATTCAGTAAAAGAGATAGATAAAAATTCAATAATAATATCAAGAAGTATAATTACAAGTTTATATTTAAGTTATAACAAGATTGAAAACATACTTGAAATGCATCATGTTCCACAAAAAATAACCCGATTTCTTTTTTGGATTAGGAATTTTATAATTCAAAAAAAATACTTAAAATTTATACTAATTCATAAAAATTTAATAAAAAAACTATCATTACACAATGAAAGAAAGATCGTTTTGGATGATGCAGTAGATATAAATGATTTTAAAAATGTTAACGAAAAAATAAAATTTCAATGTGTATACACTGGCAGCTTACTAAAAGGCAAAGGAGTTGAAATTATTGAAAAACTAGCTGAAAAAAACCCTAAAATAAATTTCAATATTTATGGTGATAAAAATGAATTAAAAAGCTGGAATAACGAATTGTTACTGAAGAAAAATATTTTTTTTAAAAGCTATGCTGATTATTTTCAAATACCTAAAATACTTAAAAAACATAAGATCTTGCTAATGCCTTACCAAGAAAAAGTATATGGACTTGGTACGAATTTAGAACTAAGTAAATTTATGTCGCCAATGAAAATGTTTGACTATCTGGCCGCGGGAAGGATAATTTTAGCCTCAAAGTTAAACATATATTCTCATATTCTCAAAAATAACTACAACGCGATACTAGTTGATCCAAATAATATTAATTTATGGAATAATAAACTTAGAAGTATTTTGAAAAACAGTATTCAGTTTAACAATCTTAAAAAAAACTCAATTATTACTGCATCTAAAAATACTTGGCTTATTAGATCTTCAAAAATAATCAAATTTAATAAATATTAATTATATGTGTGGAATAAATGGTTTTAATTTTTTGGACAAGAATAAAATCCAGAAAATGATGACACTTACAGAAAATAGAGGTCCTGATGCAAAAGGTATTTTTGAGTCAGAAAATATGACTCTCGGACATAATAGATTATCTATAATAGATTTATCAACTGCAGCTAATCAACCATTAACTGACGATAATTTAACAATTATATTTAACGGTGAAATTTATAATTATAAAAGTCTTAGAGAAAAATTATTACTTAAAGGCGTTAATTTTAAAACAAACTCAGACACAGAAGTTATTATAAAACTATTTAAAGAATATGGTGATGATTCATTTAAAATGTTGTCAGGTATATTTGCTATAGCTATTTGGGATTCCAAAAAAAATGAGTTAGTTTTAATAAGAGATATTGTTGGTGTTAAACCACTATATTATTACCACAATATAAATGAAAAAAAGTTTTATTTTTCCTCACTTATTAAATCTATTTTAGTAAGTAAAAAGGATAATGAAGTTAATAATAAAGCACTAAATTACTATTTAAATTTTTGGCACAATGATTTATCAGAAACTACTTTTAAAGATATATATAAAGTTCAACCTGGTGAGCTTATTAAATTTAAAGAAAATAAGTTATATAAAAAAAAATTATTAAAGTTTGATTTTTCTAGGAAAATATTAAATCCAAAAAATGAAATCAAAAGAATATTTGAAAAGCAATTAGTTTCTGATGTGCCTGTCGCTATTTCATTGTCAGGTGGTGTAGATTCCAATTTAATATTTTCAATAATGAAAGAAAGCATTGAAAAAAAATTTAAAACTTACTCTGTAAAATTTGATGATGGAAAAAATATAGATGCAAATGTTGCAAAACATAACTCTCAAATGCATAATTTTGAAAATATACAAGTTAATGTTAGCCATAACGATTTTATAGATAGTATTGAAAAAATAGTTGAAATCATGGAAGAACCTGTGGGAAATCAAAATTCAATTGCAAACTATATTTTAAGTCAAAAAATTGAAGAAAAAGTTCTTTTTACTGGTGATGGTGGGGACGAAATATTTACCGGATATGATAAATATAAATCAATCTTTTTATTATCAAAATTATCAAAAATGAATTTTATTAATATTTTTAACTTTTCTTCATCAAAAAACTTTTCAAGACTAAGATTTAAAAAGCCAGAAGAATTTTATTTATCATTTAGTGAACAAAATTTAATGCAAAATCAAAGTAAATATTTTAATAAATTTGAGAAAATTAAATATCAAGATCTTAGTTTTAATCATCAAGTAAATCCTAATGAATCAATTTTAAATAATGTAATGTTTTTAGATATACAAACCTGGATACAAAACGACTCGCTTGCTAGAAATGATAAAATTTTTATGAACAATGGCGTTGAGGTTAGGGTGCCTTTTTTAGATCAAGAAATGATTGAAAACTTCTTATATATCAGTGATTATAAAAAAATTGGTTTCTTTGAAAATAATAAACCTTATATAAAAAATTTATTTAAAAATGAACTTAATGAGTTAACCAAAAAGAAACAAGGTTTTGACTCGCCCTTTTCATTTTGGTTACAAAATAAGCTTTTTGATTTTGCAAAAAATATATTAACCAAAGATTACTATAATGGAGAAAAATATTTAAATTATAATTACATACAAAATTTTATTAAAGATTTTAAAAATGATGGCAAAAATCCTTACTTGTTATGGTCGTTGATCGTGCTTCAAGTTTATTTAAAAAAATTTAACCTTTAGTTTCTTTTCTTGATTGTTCAATTTTAATTTTTTTGTTCAAACTATTATTTTTATCGTATAGAAGTTTGAAATTAATCCTCTTATTAACTTTTATCTTAATTGATTTAGCGTTTCTTACTTCTTGATTATCCGCTACTGAATTTATTGGTCTTTTAAATGTATCTAGATTAGCAATAGATATTTTAGAATTTTCACTAAAAATTTTTCCTCTCCATCTTCTTGGTCTAAATGGGCTAATTGGAGTAACTGCTATTTTTTTTGAGTTTAAATTTAAAATAGGTCCATGAACTGACAAATTGTATGCTGTGCTTCCTGCTGGAGTAGAAACCAAAACTCCATCCGATATCAATTTTTTAATAACGAATTTATTTCCATTTTTTATTGATACAATAGCTGCCTGTCTTCCTTGTCGAATTGTCGATATCTCATTAATTGCTATATGTTTTTTTATTTGATTTTGTTTATTTTTGACAGTCATTTCCAATGGGTTAATAGAAACTGCTTTTGAATTATTTAAATTTTTAATAAATTTATCTTTTGAAAATTTGTTCATTAAAAATCCATAATTTCCAGAATTAATCCCATAAAATGGTTTTTTAAATTTATAAAATTTTTTTAGCGTTTGGAGCATAAATCCATCTCCTCCGACAACAATAATTACTTTTGATTTTAACAATGAGGAGAACCTAAACCTTTTTTGTAAAAAAGATTTTATTTTTAAAGAGTTTTTTGTTTTATCAGAAATTAAACTTATTTTTATACTCATTTTAGTGGTGCCCTCGGCCAGACTCGAACTGGCACTCCCAAAAGGGCAAGGATTTTAAGTCCTTTGTGTCTACCAATTTCACCACGAGGGCATTTGTGAATTTCATGAGTATTTATGCTAATATTTATAATTGAACAAGAGGAATAAGTAAAATTTTTTTATTTTATCTCCCTGTGTCCAAGTTATGTCCAAGTTGTCTTATAAAATCCTATATAATTTTAATTAATCATTGAGTAAATTTGCTCCCTAAAAAAAAACCAGCAACAGCCTCTATATTATAAAAATAGATTAATAAAATAAATAAAACTCCAAAATAACTTAGAGGACCAATCCATCTCGCTTTTAAATCTACAACACTTATATCTTTTCCTGATCTAAGTTTTCTTACAAAAGAATAAACGCATAAGATTGTTGCTATACCTGTGTAAAAATATGATAACAAAATGAACGAGTCTAGAAAGGTTAGATAGGATAATTTAGGTAAATCCTCATCAATAATAAAGTTATAAGCAATTAAAGATAATAAACATACAATTGTAACATTTACTTTGGCTTCTAGTTGAGAACCTCTAACCCAAAAAACAGACCAAGATATTACAAGTATAAATATAATTGGTAATATTATTTTAAATAAGTAGTATGACGATTGTCTTTTAATTGTTAAGTCTACATAAAATCCCTGATATGGCAACCCATCATTATCAACATAACTATAGTTATAATAATCTACCTTTGTTAAATCCCAACCTGGAATCTGGATATTGTCATCTTCCCAACTATATTTGGTTTCTTTATAAACTGGCATTGAAATAGGCTCTGGAGCTATTTCAACAAGTGTGGATGGGAATTCAGACCATAATTCAAAACTCAATACCTGAGTATCAAATGGAAAACGTCTAAAATCAAAATTGGCAGAAAATTTTGAGCTATCTCTTAATCTTGTTCCAATCATTCCATCACTATAAATGTCAACCCAATCAGCATCTCCTCCAAGATTAACGTTTGTTTTTGTTTTTTTATTGTAAAATTCTATTGTTGGATAAAATAATCTATTTGATTTGCCCCATAATTCTATAGGATTATAAGAACATAGATAAATTCTTTTTCCTGTATCATCAAATAAGTTAAGTTTTTTTAAAGACTCCGCTAATCTTTTGTCTGTCCAATCATGCCACATAGAATAAAAAGCTTCGAACTCCATATCTTTACCATTGATTTCAAATATTTTTTCTACAAGTAAATCAACATAAACTGTTACAGGCTCTTCAGAAGTATAATCTGGATTGGGATAATTCATAGATTCTAAAATATTATCACATTCTTCACGACTTATATTAAAATCTGGATATTTATATATATTCATTGAATGGCTGAAACTGAAAATATTTGTAAAACAAAATACAAAAAAAATATAAATTAAAAGTTTATTTTTCATATATTAATAATTTTATTTGCAACTAAAACTCCACTATTTTGCGCACCTGCAACTGTACCCCAGTCTTTTGCTGTTGCTTCTCCAGCAAAATAAATTCTATCTCCAACTGAATTTCTTAAAATCTCTCTATATTTAAATGCACCTGGCTCTGCTGCGGCCCAAGAACCAAGAAATAATGGATTATTTGACCAATCAACTGAGTGTGATTTAATTAAGTCTTTCTCAATTTTATTTCCAAATATTTTTTTTAATTCATTCAATGCAAAATTTAAGGATTCTTGTTCACCTGATTTTGCTAGTTCAAATGCAAATTTACCACCAGGATCGCACATACATAATTTTGTATCAGACGGGTGAATGGTTGTACAAAACCCCTCCGGTGAAGAAGCATTTTGACTGTCTATTTTATAATATAAATAATAGTCTTTTGGCTTCTTTTTAAATAGTTTTTTAAATTTGAATGTTATCCTATTGTAATGTCCCATTGAAATTTTATTAAAAGACTCTTCTTTTTCAGGATTAAGTTTTGGCTTAAAAATTATTTGGCCAGAACTTAAGACACCAGTTGATACTGTAACTATACATTTTTTAGCATTGATAACACCATTGTTTGTAGTTACCTTAACACCAGCGCCTCCCCAATCTATTTCAGTAACTTTTGTATTTAGCTTAACAGGAACACTTTTATACATATCTAATACGAGAGTGCCATACCCTTCTTTACAATGCCAAGGTGCGCTAACTGGCATTTCATAATCAAAATTAAAATCCTTACATGAAAAGTCAGAAAAATCTTTTCCCATTTGCCATGGTCCAATAATAGTATGAACAGTATCAAACCACCTTTGATCTTGATTTGGTACTACCTTAATTGGAGCAATATCTTTTCTTGTTTTGGCAATGGCAGCTTCTGTGTTATCATATAAATTCCATAGTTCATCTTCTTGTGATGTTCTTTTATCACCATTATAAACAGCATACATTTCTTCAATTCGCTCTTTATATAAGTTGAATTTTGAGTTTTTTTCTCCATAAATTTTAAAAGGATTAGTATCACCATTTTCCAACCATAAAGCTCCAAGATCATACGGTTCTCCGAAGATTTCATTATCGGTATAGGCTCTTCCCCCAATTCTATTGGATGCCTCTAGGCAAATAACTTTTTTTCCATTTTTAATTAGTTCAGATGTGGCAGCTAAACCAGCTGCTCCTGCACCAATCACAACTACATCTGGATTGGAAGAAGCATAGGTAAGTTTTGGTAAAACTGCTATTGCTAAACCTGACAATGATGAGATTATAAATTTTCTTCTATTGTTCATATTTTTTTCGTTTCTGGTTCTTTTTTTTTTAAAAGCTGTAATTTTTTTAATTCTTTATGTAATCTTAGCGCAAAAATTAATTGCACAATGACTATAAAAACTCCAAATTGAATATAGTAGTTGTAAATTCCATGCATAAAGAATGGTACAAAAAAAGAATAGTTTAAAAACTTTTTATCACCTGTAAAAACATATTTTCCTAGATAAAAACCCATTAAACATCCGTTTAGGCCATGCATTGGTACTGCTGAATAAGATCTCCAAATAGCAACATCCTGAGGAGTAATATCATACTCTTTCCACTCTAATGCTAATCGATAAACATAATCGTAATTTTCATATGTAGCAAAACCTAGCGATACAGCTACGCCATAAACAATCCCATCCATAGGTTCGTTAAATTCTTTTCTTTTTAAAACAATAGCGTACAAAATAAATAATTTTAATAATTCTTCAGTCCAAGCTGGTCCTAGAAAACTTCCTAGTAGCCTCTCTACTGTCTCAGTATTATTATTGAAGTTTTCATAAATAAATGAATTCAAGATCCCAGCTGGAAGACATATTAAAATACCTAGAAAAAATACTAGAAATACCGTTCCTTTTGGTTCTTTGAATTTGTCAGATAGAAAAAAATATAAAAGTATTAGTATTGAAGGAGCTATTGTAATTAATAAAGTGTTCATTTTTTAACCCTACAATTATAAAAAATTATTTACCTTCCAAAATACTTGTTAATAGAGCCTGCTATATCTGGATAATCTTGAAATCCATTATTAGGTTTTTCAGCTAAAAATTTAGTGCTACACAGATTCTCTATTCCACTTGAAAACATTTTTTTTAATTTTAATGCATTCAAAAAACCACAAGCTGGAGACAAAAAAACAGCTTTAAACATTCCTCCATCAGCTATGAAATAATGTTGATCAAAATTCATAATGTGAGTATCTCCACAACCACATTCGAAATCTTGTCCCTCTACATCACCTATTCTAGGTGGACTACTGACTTCGTGAAATGGAATATAATTTTTTATCTCATTATTAAAATCTTTAATATTGAGAACATTTGCACTCATTTCTATCAACTATTTAGTTATCGCCTTTAATAGCACCTATAACGCAGCCTAATGTATAAATACCAAAAATAATTTGAAGTATTCCAGTAGTGAAGATTAAACCAAGTACTCCTATAGCGCCTAAGATAAAATATTTGCCTTTAAATTTATATCCGTATTGAGACATAATTAAACGCTACCAAATTTTATTCTTTTGATAAAGTAATATTATCTCTCTATATACGAGGCTTGTACGAGTATCTGACAATTAATTAATCCTTGTTTTCTAATCTTAATTGAAAGCTAAATTAAATTTATGGGATTTTATAGGATGTTTAGACTACTTTAGACTATCACGGACTGACTATCTTGTGAGTCCCTCGCCTTTTAAGTCCTTTGTGTCTACCAATTTCACCACGAGGGCATTAATGAATTTCATGAGTATTTATGCTAATATTTATAATTGAACAAGAGGAATAAGTAAAATATTTATTCTTTTACACTGCCAGCAGTCAAACCGCTAACAAGATATTTTTCAAAATATATGAAAATAAAAAGCACTGGTAAAGTGACTATGACAGATCCTGCCATTAAATATTGGCGTGGTGTTTCTGCATCTCCACTTAAATATTGAATGGCTCTTGATAAAGTAAAGGACTTGGGACTATCTAAAAACATCAATGAAAAAAGGAATTCATTCCAAGCAATCATAAAGACATAGAGTGCAACGGATGCAATAGCTGGCAAACTTAAAGGAATAATAATCTTTAAAATTATGCCAAACCAATTTTGACCATCCATAATTCCTGCATCTTCAATTTCTTTTGGAATACTCTTGAAATATCCTTGCAACATATAAATAGCAACCGGCAAGGTTGTGGCTGTATAAACAATCAAAAGACCAAAGATTGAGTTTCTTAATCCAAGTTGACTAAACAAGGTATATAAAGGGATCACTAATACTATAGCTGGAAACATATAAATAATTAAGATCGAGGTTGATAAAAAGTTTTTGCCAAAGAAATTTAATCTAGCAACCGCGTAAGCTGCAGGGATTGCAAATAATAATGTTACAATAACAGTTCCAATAGAAACAGCTGAACTAATTAAGATGTATCTTCCAAAATTATAAGTTTTAAAGATTACAAAATAAGACTTAAATAACTCAGTTAAGCTTTTTGTGAAATCTAGACTAAAGTCTAAAGGGTTAACTAATAAAGCTATCTGAGTTTTAAAACTTGTAACCAGCATAATGTAAAAAGGAAATAAAATTACAAATGCAAAGAAAACAATGCCAAACAGAGTAATGAAATCAAAAATAATTTTTTCAGATATGAAATCTTCCTTTAAAGATTGCATACTATATTTTTTGAGTTTGTTCGTAAAAAATAAAGTGATTAAGAAAACTCCAAAAATATACCAATAGGGAGATGCCTCATTTAAATAAAAATATAAAATTGAAAATAAAAATGATAATGAAAAAATCTTTATTAAGTGATTAATCCTTTTGCCAATTAAAACAAATACCAAAGATAATAGGATGCCAATTAAGAAAACGGATGTGGTGTTTAAATTAGTAAAACTTAAACCCTGTAAGGTAGACATGATCTTCCAAATTGATAAAATACAGGTCAGAAAAAAAGACGATATAACTAAAAATATTATTAAAGATTTAATCTTCATTTGCTTTTTTTCCAATTAATCTAAAATAAATAATCATGAAACTAAGAAGCAACATTACAATAACAATTGAAACAGCAGAGCCCATCCCAATATCTGATACCGCAAACCCTTGTTGATAAACATTAATAGGTAAAGTTCTTGTTCCTGATGCACCACCGGTTAATAAAAAGATATCTTCAAATTTGTTAAAGTTCCAAATAAACCTAATCATAAATAAAATTGAAATGATGGCTGTAATTTGAGGCAGCGTTATATGAATAAATTTTTGAATTGGACTTGCTCCATCCACATCAGCTGCTTCATACAAACTTTGTGGTATTGCTTGCAATCTTGCTAAAATAAAAAGAAAGGCTAGAGGAAAATAACGCCAAATTTCAAAAAATATAACTGTAGTTAAAGCTAGCCTTAATTTAAATTCAAAACCTAAAATACTCATTGTTATGTACTTTTGGCCCAATAAATTTATTGGCTTCTCTATAATATTAAAATTAACCAATAATGCGTTTAAAGTTCCACTATTTGGATCTAACAATAAAGTCCAAGTATAAGCTAAAGCAACTACAGGACCTACATAAGGAAAAAGTAAAATACCTCGCATATATGTTCGACCTTGAATATTTTGATTAACTAATTGCGCAGCTAAAATTCCAAAGATAATTGCACCTACAGTGCCAAAAAAAGTGAAGTAAAATGTTGTTAAAAGCAACTCAACAAAATTATTTTCATAAAAGACTTTTTTAAAATTTTTTAATGTAAAATTTGTAGTCAGTAATGGATTATTTGCTGTCCCGCTTAATATTGGCTTTCGAGATTTTATTATTTTTTTATCAATTTTTTCATCATTAGTATTTTTAATTATTACTTCAAAGTTTTCTCTGTACTTTGCCTCCCAGTTTCCAAAATCACAAATGATCTTTTTAGATTTAAAATTACATCTTTGATCAAGATCAATAGGCGAAATATTTTTTGGAAATTTATCTTGGAATTGAACATTTCTTATTTCCTGTATTAATGAACTATTTCGTAATTTATAAATCACTTTTAATTCTGATTCATTTTCAGAAATTGATTTAACAATTTTTTTTGCTCTTGGTTCTGGAATTCTGATATCTTTTAATTCAATGTCTTTAAAACTGATCCACACATTTGCAAATATAGGAAATAATACAATTGCAAAAACTAATAGGACTGCAGGTAAAACTAAAGTGTAAGCAGTTCTTTTTTCTAATTTTGATAATGAAACACTCATAATAAAAAGCGGATAATATAATATTATCCGCTTTTTATAAATTTATTATTTAAAACTTAGCCAGTTCAGCGTTAATTTTCTTAACTGCCTCATCAACTGAGATTTGATCATCAATATATTCTCTAGTGATTCTATTTAAAAATTGAGAATTGATAATTTTTGATGCTCTAGAAAGTTCACCCTCTTTAACACCCCATCTGTTTGCAGTATCTAAACCTGCAACGATGTTATCAATAACATCTGCTGAATAAAGGTCAGTTAAAGGAGCTTTTCTATCAACACCAACTGGTAATTCACTCCAAGCTTTTGTGTAAGCATTAGGATCACTCTTGTTTCCTCTTCTTACTGGAAATTTTCCTTCCGGAGCAATTCCTAATGTTGCTGTGTAACCCTCACTCATTGAATACTCGATGAATTTTTTAGCTTCATCAGTATCTGCATCCGCAGTGATACCAAAGTATCTTACATCAGCCCAAGCAGCACCTTTTTTATTATTAGGTCCACTAAAATTAGTAATGAAACCAGTTTTAGAAGCTAACTCTGGAGATGTTGGATCACTATTTATTGTTGGAGGAGCAGAGTCTCTTAAACCCGCTAACTCATCCATAATAAATGGAGACCAAATTATCATTGGTGTTTTTCCCGCAAAGTATAATGCTCTTGATTGTTTCCAGAATAATTCTCCTGGAGGACTTGCTTTAGCAATGACTTTATAAAATTCTAAAGAATTCTTTAAAGCTTTACCTTGCTTTTTAGTTCCACCTTTTTTAACAAAATTAACTCCATTAGCTAAAAGCACATGTTCAAGTACTTGGCTCATAAAGTTTTCATCTGTTTTTGTAGCAGCTACAAAGCCAAACATATCATTACTTGATAATGTATTAACTGCTTTAACTATGTTTGCATATGAAGTTGGTGGCTCTAAACCAGCTGCAGCAAATAGGTCTTTTCTGTAAACAACCATTTGAGTCCAGCCATCAACTGGAACAGCTGCAATTTTTCCACCCTTCTTAGCCATATTCAATGCACCAGGTGCAAATGTTTTCTTACCTAACGACTTAACTACAGCGTTATTTGCATCAACGTCTAATATGCCTGCTTCAGCCCATGGTAAAACATATTGCAATGTGTGATAAATCACATCTGGTAGATTTCCAGCTGCTGCTGCTGCAGTAGCTCTTGTTCCAAGATCTTTTTCCTCAACAGGTATTACTTCAACGCTAATACCAGTTTTGGCTTCAAAAGCCTTGGCCATTGTTTTTTGTTTTTCCATTCTTTCTGGTTGAACCTCAGTTGTCCAGAAAGTAATTCCGGCGTAACTTGAGTTAACAAGAAATGAAAAAGCAAATATGTATATTAATATTTTTTTCATTATAACCCCCTTTATTTATTAATTTACATTAAAAGCTACCAAATTTGTCGCGGTAATAGACCCTACAAAAAAATATAGCAGGTATGCAAATTTTACATTAACGTTATTTTTTGTTTAAAATAATATCTAAAATATTAAAACTAAACTCTAGGTTGAAAATTTTTTTATGGCATCTATTGAACTAAAAAATATCGAAAAAAGTTTTGGAACAAACAAGGTAATAAATAAATTTGATATAAAAATAAATGATGGAGAATTTATTGTTTTAGTTGGTCCATCAGGTTGTGGAAAGTCTACACTTTTAAGAATGATCTCAGGTTTAGAGTCAGTTGATATAGGAGAAATTTATTTAGATAACAAACTAATAAATAATCTAATTCCTTCTAAACGCGAAATTGCAATGGTTTTTCAATCCTATGCTTTGTATCCACACATGAATGTTTTTGAAAATATGGCTTTCGGATTAAAAATGGAAAAAATTCCAAAAAGTGAAATTAATCAAAAAGTTAATAATGCTGCTGCTACACTTCAAATTGAAGATTTGCTTGAAAGGAAGCCTAAACAGCTTTCAGGTGGACAAAGACAAAGAGTTGCAATTGGTAGAGCAATCACAAGGAGTCCTAAGGTTTTCTTATTTGATGAGCCATTATCAAACCTTGATGCAGCTTTAAGATCTGAAATGAGAGTTGAAATATATAAGCTACATAAAAAAATGAATTCAAATATAATATATGTAACTCATGATCAAGTTGAAGCAATGACATTGGCTGATAGAATTGTAGTTCTTAATAAGGGAAATATCGAACAATATGGAACACCAAATGAGATTTATTCAGATCCTAATAATATTTTTGTTGCAGAATTTATTGGATCGCCAAAAATGAATATAATTAAGATTACTAAAGAACACATTATTAATTCAAACACCTTGCACTTATTCAATAATAAAATAACTTTTAAAAATTTTGAATTTAACGATGAGATTTATCTTGGTATTAGACCTGAAGATATAAGTATAAAAAAAGATCGTGAAATTCAAGTAGACGTTAAAATCCATCATGTTGAAAATCTAGGATTTGAAAAAATCATTTATTCTAAAGTTTTGGAAAATCAAATT
>CACHGH010000021.1 GCA_902579215.1 uncultured Pelagibacteraceae bacterium | reverse complement strand
TACCTATAACATATGGTTTAAATTGTTTAGAAAAAGCTTTTTTTACTTGATCTATTTTTTTTGGATCGATAATTAGACAAAACCCAACTCCACAGTTAAAAGTTTTAAGCATCTCTTTATCATTGATATTGTTTTTTTTTATCCATTTAAAAATATTTGAGGTTTTTATTTGATTTAGATTAATTTCTGCACTTAATCCGTTAGGAATTACTCTTTTAATATTATCCATAATTCCTCCACCTGTAATATTAGCACATCCGTTTATGAGTTTTTTATCGTTTAATTTTAAAATTTCTTTAACATATATTTTTGTTGGCTTTAGTAATTCTTTTTTTAGAAAATTATTTTTTTTAATATTTATTTTTTTTTTATTTAAGATATATCTCACTAGCGAATAGCCATTTGAATGTAAACCGCTAGAAGGTACTGCTAATATTAAATTATTTTTTTTAATTTTACTTTTATTTAAAATTTTTTTTTCATCTACAATACCAACCGCAAAACCAGCAATATCAAACTTACCTTTTTCATATGTTCCTGGCATTTCAGCAGTTTCTCCTCCTACCAAATCACAATTTGATAATTTACATCCTTTCATCACTCCTTTAATTATTGATTTAAGTTTTTTTAAATTAATTTTATTAATAGAGATATAATCTAAGAAAAGTAAAGGTCTTGCCCCTTGAACAATTAGATCATTCACGCACATTGCTACTAGGTCAATACCAATTGTGTTATATTTATCTAAAGTATTTGCAATCTCAATTTTAGTTCCAACACCATCTGTACTTGCAACAATTTTTGGTTTTTTTAAATTTCTCGGTATATTTGAAATAGAGCCAAAACCGCCAATATTTTTATTTTTTTTTGAAATATTAGATATAAATTTAATGAAATTATCAGCTGCATTTATATTTACGCCACTTTTTTGATATGTAAAATTATATTTTTTCATTAGTATAAAATATGCAAATTAAAAAAAAATCTAACAAATTGAATAAACTATATATAATTCTTTTTCCACTGGTTCTATTTATTATAATTTTTTTTTCCACAACTCATTTGCATGCTAAATCTTTTAAAATTGCTAACCTTGAAATTTCAGAGGAGTTTGGTCTTAATTTCAATAAAGAAAATGTTGTGGACAAAGGGTTTAAGAAAGCATTTGATGAACTTATATCGATGATTACAACTTCAGGTGATAAAGAAAAGATTAAAAACATTCCATTATCAACAATCAAAAGTCTTATAGAATCCTTTACTATGAGTGAAGAGAAGTTTGTAAACAATGAATATAAAACAAAATTTGATGTAACTTTTAATAAAAAAAATACATTAGATTTCTTTGAAAAAAATCAGATTTTCCCATCAATTCCAAAAAAAAAGAAAATACTACTCATACCATTATTGGTAGATTTACAATTAGATCAAATTTTTTTATTTAATAATAACGTTTTTTATCAAAACTGGAACAAAGATATTAAAAGTTATTTTTTGCTAGAATATTTACTACCAAGTGAAGATATAGAGGATATTAATTTATTACTTCAGAACAGCAAATCAATTGAGGATTATGATTTTAAAGAAATTATTAAGAAGTATGATTTAGAAGATTTTATAATTGTTATTATATTTAAAAATAAAAATAACTATAGGGTTCTATCTAAAATAAAATTAGAAGACTCATTTAAAATATACAATCAAGAATTTAAAATAACAAACTTTTCAAATGTTGAAGAAATTAAAACAATATTATTTAGTTTGAAAAATAAGTATGAAGATAGCTGGAAGGTTATTAATCAAATAAACACTTCAATCAAACTTCCATTAACAGTTTCTATAGATGCAAAAGAATATAGTAAAATTCAAAATTTAGAAAATGTTTTAAATGAATTAGATTTAATTTCTAGTTTTAAAATACTAAATTTTGATAACCAAAATGTATATTACAGATTAATTTATAATGGCTCTCCAAATAAGTTTATTAATGAAATGAATGATAAGAACATAAAAATAAATACAGAAAATAAAATTTGGAAAATT
This sequence comes from uncultured Pelagibacteraceae bacterium, assembly GCA_902579215.1. GTDB lineage: Bacteria > Pseudomonadota > Alphaproteobacteria > Pelagibacterales > Pelagibacteraceae > Pelagibacter. The sequence goes on along the minus strand of CACHGH010000021.1, from coordinate 12,980 downwards.
CAATGAGAGATTTAAATCAACTTCTGCTTAATTTTGAACATAAGCAAAATTTTAAAGATGAAGATTTCTACGTTAGTGATAGTAATTTTTATGCATATAAAATAATAAATAGTTGGCCAAAATGGGAAAAAAAGTTTTTGAATGTTTGTGGTGAAAAATATTCAGGTAAAACTCACTTAGCCAATATATTCTTAAAAAATTTTAAAGGAATTAAAATAAATTCAACCTCATTTAAAAACGAAGATTTTAAAAATCTGAAGATTTATGAAAACATAGTACTAGAAGATTTTGATAAAAATATTAATGAAAACTTAATTTACTCATTTTTTAATTTTATTGATCAAGATAATAAATATTTGATCATAAATTCCTCAATTCCTATAAGTGAAATAGATTTTAAATTAGAAGATTTAAGATCTAGGGCTAAAAATTGTTTAGTTGCTAAAATTAATAAACCTGATGATGAATTGATATTTGCTTTAATCTTAAAAAATTTTTCAGATCGTCAAATTTTAATAGATAAAAAACTTATTGATTATATAACGAAAAGAATAAATAGATCCTATGGCAAAATATATGAATTCATATATAAAATTAACGAATTAAGTTTAATAAAAAAAAAATCTATTGATTTTAAAATTATTAAAGAAGTATTAGAGGAAATAAATTGAATAAATATAGAACCCATAATTGTAGCGAACTAAGTAAAACCAATAAAGACCAAAGCGTTGTATTGTCTGGTTGGATTAATAAGAAACGTGATCATGGAAATTTACTATTTATTGACTTGAGAGATAATTATGGACTAACACAATGTGTAGTAGACAAAAGTAATAAGTATTTTAAAGAACTGGAAAAAATCCAGCTTGAGAGTGTAGTAAAAATAACTGGAAAAGTAGTCGAGCGAAGTAAAGATACTATTAATTCAGAACTTAAGACAGGCGAAGTTGAGGTAAATATAAACGAATTTGAAATTTTGGGACATTGTAGAGAATTACCTATGCCAGTTTTTAGTGACCAAGAGTATGCAGAGGAAATTAGATTAAAATATAGATTTTTAGATTTAAGAAGAAAAAAAATTCATCAAAATATAATTTTAAGATCTCAAGTAATTTCTTTTATAAGAAATGAAATGACTAAATTAGGTTTTTTAGAATTTCAAACTCCAATTTTAACATCTTCAAGTCCAGAAGGTGCTAGAGATTTTTTAGTTCCAAGTAGATTAAACCCTGGAAAATTTTATGCATTACCACAAGCACCTCAGCAATTTAAACAACTAATAATGGTTTCAGGTTTTGATAAATATTTTCAAATTGCCCCATGTTTTAGAGATGAAGATGCTAGAGCTGATAGAAGTCCAGGAGAATTTTATCAATTAGACTTGGAAATGTCTTTTGTCGAGCAAGAAGACGTATTTAAAGTAGTTGAAAAATTATTAGTAAATCTATTTAAAAAATTTTCATCTAAAAAATTATTACAAGAAAAGTTTCCTAGAATTCCTTATGATGAGGCAATGATGAAATATGGAACCGATAAACCAGACTTAAGGAATCCACTTTTAATATATGATTTGACAAATATATTTACACGTGAAGATGTAAAGTTTGAAATTTTTAAAAAATTAGTGAAATCTGGTTCAAAAGTAAGATGTATTTTAACAAAAAAAACAAAAGATAAACCGAGAAGTTTTTTTGATAATATTGACAAATGGGCAAAAGAACAAGGAGCATCAGGGTTAGCGTATTTTACTATTGAAAAAGATAAAAACATTAGTGCAAAAGGTCCTGTAGGCAAGTTCTTTTCAGAAGAAGCTCTAAAAGAAATTATGAAGATAACTTCAGCCGAGGTTGGGGATAGTATGTTTTTTGCATGTGGAAAAATTAATGAAGTAGTGAAAATTTGTGCTTTAGCAAGAGAAAAAATAGGTCAAGATTTAGATATTATTGATAAAGATAAATTTTCTTTTTGTTGGATAGTAGATTATCCAATGTTTGAAAAAAATTCAGAAACTAACAAAATTCAATTTAGCCATAATCCTTTTTCGATGCCACAAGGAGATCTAAATAAATTAGATTTTAAAAATCCCTTAAGTATAAAAGCATACCAATATGATATAGTTTGCAATGGTGTTGAACTTTCTTCTGGCGCAATAAGAAATCATATACCAGAACTAATGTATAAATTATTTTCTTTAGTAGGTTATGATAAAAACCAGGTTGAAGAAAAGTTTAGTGGAATGATTAATGCGCTTAGTTACGGAGCCCCACCACATGGAGGTATTGCACCAGGAATAGACAGAATAGTTATGTTACTAGCAAATGAAAAAAATATTAGGGAAGTTACAATGTTTCCAATGAATCAAAATGCCCAAGATTTAATGATGGATGCTCCATCAGAAGTGTCTGCAGATCAACTAAAAGAACTAAATTTAAGTTTGAAAAAAAAATAGTTTATTTTTTTCCTTTTAAATTTATTTTAATATCAGATAAATCTACAAGGTTTTTTTTATAGTTATTTCTTACAAACCCTTTACTTGTTATATCTTTAACAATTTTTAAAAATTGATTTTGATCTTCAGAATTTGTATCTGAGTCTTCATATCTTTTATCTGAATTTCCTATTGAAGGTGTATGTGCTAAATCTTCCCTATTTTCATAAGATATTGCTAATTCTCTAAAAATATAATCTAACATTGATGAGGCACTTAATATTCTATCATTACCAAGAACTTTTCCAGAAGGTTCAAATTTTGTATCAACATATGCACTTATAAATTCATTTAAAGGTACTCCATACTGAAGACCTAATGATACAGCAATTGCAAAATTATTCATTAGAGCTTTAACAAGCTCTCCTTCTTTACTTGTATCTATAAAAATTTCTCCAATCTTACCATCTTCATACTCACCTGTGTGAAGATAGATTTTATGATCTCCAATAGTGGCCTTTTGAATATACCCCTTTCTTCTGTCAGGCATACTAAATCTTTTGCCAACACCTTCATTAATTTTGTTAATAAATTTACTATTAATATCTTTAGAAACATTTTTAGTTTTAGGAGAATCAACAATCGAGTCAGTATTATTAATTTTTTGATTTTTTGGATCTAAATTTTTTGTTTTTCTATTGTCTAATTTAACATCTAATATTTCAAATTTTCCATCATCTCTTTTTTCTAGATTTGATAGTTCATTGTCATTCAAATTATTTAAGTAATGTTTGACTTTAAAGCTACAAGTATAATAAGTTTCTACTAAGTATTTTGCCATATTTTGACTTTAATTTATTTTTTTGAGTCTTAAGATAATTATTGTATATACAAATAATTAATTTAGTCTAATTTTATTTTTACAATTTTGAATTGAAAAAAAAAATTAAATTTTATGTTGACAGTTTTTAAACAAATTTTCACTTGGTGGAATCAAGAAACATTAGGAACAAAAATTTATACAATTTTGTTTGGAAAATTTGTAGGAAAAGATTCTTTTGGTAATAAATATTATAAAAGTAAATCTGGCAAAAGATGGGTTGTATATAAAGGCGAGGTTGATGCATCAAAAATTCCAAATGAATGGTATTCATGGATTCATTTTATGAAAAACAAAATAGAAAACACACATGAATTAAAAAAATACGATTGGCAAAAGCCACACCAGTCAAATCAAACTGGGACTGAGCAATCTTACCATCCAAATAAAAATGATGACAAAATTAGCAAAAAATACAATACCTGGAAAAAGTAAACTTTTTATCTTTTTTTTATTTCTGTTTTATTTAATTAATAATTCAAATATTAGCGCTCAAGAGAATCCAGAGAATAATTATATTGAAATAAAAATTTTGGATAAAGTAAGTTCAAAGAATAATGTTTTAAAAATAAAAATTGGAAAAGAATACAAATTTAAAAACTTGATAATTAAGTCTCTTAAATGTAAAAATTCTGAATTTGATGATAATCCAGAAACTACCGCATATATACAAGTTAGAGATTTAAACAATAAAAATAATGATGAAGTGTTTGTTTTTAATGGCTGGACATTTGCATCAAGTCCAACTGTAAGACCTTTTGATCACCCAGTTTATGATATTTGGCTTACAAAATGTTATTAAATTATTTTTTCTTTATCTAACCAACTTACATTAAAATCTGATTCAATAAATTTCTTATGAGTTAATAGTTTTTTATGCAAGTCTATTGTTGTAGTAATACCCTCAATAACAAATTCATCTAAAGAACGCATCATTCTTTGTATTGCTTCTTGTCTATTCCTTCCATGACAAATTAACTTACAAATCATGCTGTCGTAGTAAGGAGTTACCTTATAACCTTGGTAAATACACCCATCAACTCTAGTCCTAAAACCTGATGGTTGATGGCACATTCCTATTGTGCCTGGTGAAGGTTGAAAATTTTTACTTGCATCTTCAGCATTAATCCTACATTCGATTGCGTGGCCTCTAGGAATAATATCACTTTGTTTTAATGCAGTATTTCCAGTAAAAGCAATCCAAATTTGTTCTTTAATAATATCAATACCTGTAATCATTTCAGAAACAGGATGTTCGACTTGAACTCTAGTATTCATTTCTAAAAAATAAAATTTATTATTTTCATAAATAAACTCTACAGTACCAGCACCTTCATAACCAATTTTACTAACCATATTTACAGTTTTTTCAAAAAGATCTTTTCTTATAGTGTCATTAAGAACTGGACTTGGAGTTTCTTCGATAAGTTTCTGATGTCTTCTTTGTACAGAACAATCTCTTTCATGCAAATGTACTGTTCCATTTTTACCTGAAAGTATTTGAACTTCAATGTGTCTTGGGTTTAGAAAAAATTTTTCAATATAAACTTCATCATTACCAAAGTATTTTTTTGCTTCTGTTTTTGCAGTTAAAAATAACTCTTCAAATTCCTCTTCTTTATTTACAATTTTCATTCCTTTTCCCCCACCACCTCCAGAAGCTTTAATCAAAACAGGATAACCGATTTTTTCACATATTTTTTTTCCTTTATTTAAATCTGAAACACCACCATCTGAACCCTCAATAACTGGAAGACCATTTTGTTGAGCAATTTTTTTTGCTTCAATTTTATCTCCCATCATTTTTATATGCTCAGCTGATGGTCCAATAAATTTGATATTATTTTTTTCCAAAATTTCTACGAAATTTGCATTTTCAGATAAAAAACCATAGCCAGGATGTACAGCTTCTGCTTTTGTTATTTCTATTGCAGACATGATTGCTGGTATATTTAAATAACTATTTGCAGGTTGGTGTGATCCTATACAAACACTTTCATCAGCTAGTCTGACATGCATACTGTTTTTGTCAACATCTGAATAAACAGCAACTGTTTCGATCCCCCATTCTTTACATGCACGAATAACTCTTACTGCTATTTCACCTCTATTTGCTATTAGAATTTTTTTAAACATTAATCTAATGCTACAAGCACTTGTCCAAACTCGACAGGTTGGCCATCTTCAACAAAAATTTTTTTTACAGTTCCACCTTCTGATGAAGGCACGTGGTTCATTGTTTTCATTGCCTCTACTATCATGACTGTTTCACCTTTTTTGATTTTTTTTCCTACAGCAATAAATGGTTTGGCTCCAGGTTCTGGCGCCAAGTAAGCTGTTCCAACTATAGGACTTTTTATAGTTACGTTATAAATTTCTTTTTTTTCAGTATCTGGTTCGCTATCTGTATTATCAATAAGGTCTTCAGACTTTAAAGATTTTTTTAGCTCTTCTAAAGCTTCTATTAATTTTTTAATTGTTTTTTTATTTATTTCCATTTTTTATCAATTCATGCATTGCATTTATGGCTAAAATATAACCATTTGCACCAAGACCACAAATTACACCCGTAACAACCGCACTTATCATTGATTTATGTCTAAATTCTTCTCTTTTATAAATATTTGATATGTGTAATTCTATACTTGGTTTTTTGAATATATCTAATGCGTCACGAATAGCCACTGAAGTATGGGTAAAACCGGCTGCATTTATTATTAAACCTTCATAATTTTTTCTTGCTTCTTGGATTAGAGTGACAATTTCGCCTTCTACATTTGATTGAACAAAATCTAAACTTATATTTAATTCATTAGCTTTTTCTAAACAATTTTTCTTCAGTTGATCAAATGTTATTGAACCATATTGTGATTGTTCTCTTTCGCCTAATAGATTAAGATTTGGGCCATTAATAATTAAAATATTTTTCATTTAACATTTATATAATTTCATTTAACATTTATATAATATGAAAAAAAATAATAAAATAAAAATAAAATTAAACGGTAAATCATCAACTATTGACAAGAATATAAGTTTAAAAAAATATATTAATACGATTAAAATTCCTATTAAAAAAGTGGCAATTGAACTAAATCATCAAATAGTGGACAAAAATAGGCTTAACAAGATAAAACTGAAAAACAAAGATACGATTGAAATTGTACATTTTATTGGAGGTGGCTAACATTGAAAAAAGATCAATTAATTATTGCAAATAAAAAATTTAGCTCAAGACTAATAGTGGGAACAGGAAAGTATAAAACTATGTCAGAATGCGCAAAAGCTATTAAATATTCAGGAGCCGAAATAGTTACTGTCGCTGTTAGAAGAGTTAATATATCAGATAAAAAAAAACCTCTGTTAATGGATTATATAGATCCAAAAAAAATAACTTATTTACCAAACACAGCTGGATGTTTTACTTCCGAAGAAGCACTTAGAACTTTAAGATTAGCAAGAGAGATAGGGGGATGGAAGTTAGTTAAACTTGAGGTTTTGGGAGATAAAAAAACATTATTTCCAGATATGGTCGAAACATTGAAATCTACCGAAGTATTAACTAAAGAAGGATTTAAAGTTATGGTTTATTGCACAGACGACCCATTAATGGCCAAAAAATTAGAAGACGTAGGTGCGAGTGCGATTATGCCTTTAGCTGCTCCTATTGGTTCAGGTTTGGGAATACAAAATAAAACAAATATTAAAATAATTCGAAAACAAACTAAGCTACCTTTAATTATTGATGCTGGTTTAGGTCAAGCTTCTGACGCTACTATCGCAATGGAGCTCGGGTGCGATGGCGTATTAGTAAATACAGCAATTGCTAAAGCAAAAGACCCATTTCAAATGGCTTTAGCTTTTAAAAACTCTGTAATAGCCGGGAGACAATCTTATGTATCAGGAAGAATAGCAAAATCTTTATTTGGACAACCTTCTTCCCCAGAAGAAGGTATTATTTAAATTTTTTTTTTGGATATTTTCTTTTTTTAAAATTCTTTTTTGTATTTTTTTTATCAATATTAGTTTCTTTTATTTCATTTTTTATTTCATCTAGGTTTTTAAGTTTGGTTAAGAATTCTATTTTTTCTATAGTTTTTTTACTTTTATTTTTTAAGTCAATAATATACTCAGGAATAGTCAGATTATCATCTGAGATTATATTTATTTTAGTTTTATTTTTAGTTTCAAAATATTTGAGATCAGATATAAAATTTTCTTTCATAAAATTTGATATTTTTTCACATATTTTAAGATCTACATGCTTAGCTTTGTTAGAAACAGATTTAATTTCAATTATTTTTAAAACTTTTAAAGCAAACGATTCATCTGTTAATGCAACTTCCCATTTTACTGCACTTTCTCTTAATCTTTGTCTAGACATTTCCAATAATCCAAAGTTACTTATACGACCGATTTGAATTCGCGCTCTATCACTTCTGCATTTTTCTTTTAATCTTTTTTCAACTGATCTTCTGTTTCCAAATCCCATCATATCAATAAAATCAATAATTATTAAACCAGACAAGTCTCTAATTTTAATTTGTCTTGATATTTCTTCTGCAGCTTCGAGATTAGTATCTAGCGCTGTATTTTCTACATTTTTTTGTTTAATGGATTTCCCAGAGTTAACATCGATAGAAACTAATGCTTCAGTCGGATTTATAACAAGATAACCTCCAGAACTTAATTTTACTTTTGTTTCAAAAATATCGTTCAGTTTGCTCTCAATATTTTCTCTAAAAAAAAGAGGAATTTTGTCTCTATATTTTTTTATTTTTTTTACATTATTTGGCATCATCATTTTCATAAAATTTTTTGCTCTTTGATAACCTTCATTCCCTTCGACTATAATATTTTTAGTATTTTCATCGTACATATCTCTCAGAGTTCTTTTTATGATTTCACTTTCTTGATGAATTAAACTTGGAGCAATTGAATTTAATGCATTATCTTTAATTGACTCCCAAATTTTAATTAAAGCTTGAAGGTCTTGATTGATTTCATTTTTTGTTTTATTTGATCCAGCCGTTCTTACTATTAAACCCATCTTCTTTGGAATCTCTATTTCATTTAATATTTCCCTAATCTTTTTTCTTTCAACAGGGTTAAAAATTTTACGAGAAATTCCTCCTCCTTTAGGAGTGTTTGGCATTAAAACTATATATTTACCAGCTATCGAAATAAAAGTTGTTAATGCTGCACCTTTAAATCCTCTTTCATCTTTCAAAACCTGAACAAGAATTACTTGATTTGGTTTTATAACTTCTTGAATTTTGTATCTTTTTGATCTTCCTCTTACTTCAGCTTTTTTTGAGTCTTCATTGTTTTGCTGATCTGTATTTTTTTCAACAGGATCATTAGCTTCAAGCTTACCTTCTTGTAAATTCTTTTCTTCATTTTCTTCACTTTGCTTTTGAAGCTCTTCTCTAGTTTTTTCTTCTTCTTGTTTAATTTTTTCTAAATCACTCTGAGGAATTTGATAATAATCTGACTGAATATCATTAAAAGATAGAAAACCATGTCTCTCTCTTCCAAAGTCTACGAATGCTGCTTGCAAAGATGGCTCTACTCGACTTACTTTACCAAGATAAATGTTATTTTTAATTAGAGTACTTTTTACACCTTCGTATTCGTAATCTTCAATGTGTCCATTTGATTTAAGTACAACTCTAGTTTCATTTGGATGCGAAGCATCAATGTATAAATTCTTTTCCATATTAATTTGATTGTTAGTTTCATATTAGTCTTATTAATAACTTTAAATTTTGTAATAATTTCCTGCCATAACTTTAACAAATTCATATATAAAATAATACTAAAATGAACAAAATTATTAAAAGAATAATAATATTTATCTCTGGTTGTTTTTTATTAGCAACTTTCTCTATACTTGCGGTTTTATGGGCGTTTTCTAATAATTTGCCAGATTACAAATTTTTAAAGAAATATAAACCGCCAGTATCAAGCAAAGTTTATTCTGGAGATGGCGAACTTGTAAGGGATTTTTCTTCCGAAAAAAGAATTTTTGTACCATATAACGCTATTCCAAAAAAAGTAATAAATTCATTTTTGTCGGCAGAAGATAAAAATTTTTTCAATCACCCAGGAGTTGATGCAAAAGGTGTAATAAGAGCGACAATTAACAACATATCAAATATATTGTCTTCCAAAAGACTAGAAGGAGCATCCACAATAACTCAACAGGTTGCAAAAAATTTTCTTTTAACAAATGAGGTTAGTATAAATAGAAAACTTAAAGAGGTAATTTTAGCATTCCGTATTGAAAGAGCTTTAACAAAACAAAGAATTTTAGAGCTATATCTAAACCAAATTTATTTAGGAGAGGGAACTTATGGCGTAGCATCTGCAAGTCTCGAATATTTTGATAAATCTATTAGCGAATTAAATTACGATGAAGCAGCACTGCTTGCTGCTCTACCTAAGGCCCCAAGCAGATATAACCCATACAAAAATATTAAACTTGCAAAGTTTAGAAGGGATTTAGTTTTAACAAACTTATATAACAACAATTATATTACAAAAGAAGATTATAAAATTTTGAAAGACAAAGAGATTTCTTTGAAAAAAAGAAAAAAGATTTTTTTAGAAGACAGTTTGTATTATGTTGAGGATATTCGTAAAGATATCGTAAACAAATTCGGTTTTGATAAAGTTTATAAACAAGGATTTAATATAAAAACGCCACTAAATATTAAAATACAAAATCTTGCTACAGAATCTCTTAGAGAGGGTTTACTAAACTATGATAAAAGAAGAGGGTGGAGAGGTCCGTTAACAAATAAAAAAATTACTAAAAATTGGATCAAAGATTTAAAAAAGTTTCGATTAGAAAAATCTATAGGTTGGCAGTTAGCAATAGTCACAAAGGTTAACCAATTTTCAGCTGAAATAGAAACTGAATATAAAGTAAGAGGTAAAATACCATACGAGTCGATATCTTGGACAAAAAAAGAATTTGATAAATTGCTAAAAAAAGGTGATGTAATTTACGTAAAAAATACAAAAAAAAATAATTTTAATTTAATGCAATTACCAAAGGTCAATGGAGGAATAGTTGTTATGGATCCATTTACAGGTAGAGTTCTGGCTTTAAGTGGTGGTTTTAGTTTTAAACAGAGTGAGTTTAATAGAGCCTCACAAGCGTTAAGACAACCCGGCTCAGCTTTTAAACCATTTATATATGCGCTTGCGTTAGAACATAATTTTTCCCCAACATCACTAGTGCTTGATGCTCCATTAGTACTTGAACAAGGTTCAGATTTAAAAATGTGGAAACCTGAAAACTATGGAAAGAAATTTTATGGACCTTCAACTTTAAGAATGGGTTTAGAGAAATCAAGGAATTTGATGACAGTAAGGATAGCTCAAGACTTAGGAGTAAAGAAAATTGTTAATTTTTCTAAACAACTAGGTATCTACGATGATCCAAATGAACTACTGTCAATCTCGCTAGGTTCAGCAGAGACAACATTGTTAAAATTAACATCAGCATACTGTTCATTTATTAACGGAGGTAAATTAGTTAAACCAATTTTAATTGACAGAATTCAAGGAAGTGAAGGAAATACTATTTTTAATACAGAAACTCGGGAGTGTAAAAACTGTAACCAAATATCTTTTCTAAGCGATGAAATACCGAAGATATCAGATAACTTTAACCAAATTTTTTCACCTCAAACTGCTTATCAAATTACATCAATGTTAGAGGGTGTTATTAAAAGAGGAACTGGTAGAAAGCTTAAAGATCTTAATTTAGATATTGCAGGAAAAACAGGTACAACAAACAAAAATACTGATACATGGTTTGTTGGTTTTACCTCTAAGGTTGTAGTAGGAGTTTATGTTGGTTTTGACGATCCTAGAACACTAGGAAGATATGAAACAGGCGCTAAAACAGCAATGCCAATATTTAGAAATTTTGTTGAAAAAGTAATAAAAAAAAAAGATGCTAGACCATTTAAAACAGCAGATGATATTACTTTAATGGTTATAGATAGACAAACTGGAAAAAAAGCAAGCTTTAATTCAAAAGAAACAATCGTAGAAGCTTTTAAAAAAAATAATACTTCTAAAGATTATAATGAAAGCTTAGATATTAATAATAGATTAAAAAACAATAATATATTAAGGTTCTACTAATGGACAATGAATTTTTAAATATCAAGCTTGAAATAGATAAAATTAACCAAAGGGTTAAGGAGTATCTTTGAAAAAAATAATATTCAAAATATATTAGAAGTTAATAATAAAAAAATGCTAGATGCTAATTTTTGGCAAGATAAAGCATTAGCACAAAAAATCATAAAAGAAAAAAAATTCCAAGAAGAATTAATTAATTCCTACAAAAAATCAGTTAAGGAAGCTCAAGATCTTAGTGATTTATACGAACTTGCTTTAGAGGAAAATAATCAATCTGTAGCTATCGAATTATTAAAAAATTTAGAAAATACAAAATCCAGAGCAAAAAAAAATGAAATTAAATGCTTCCTTTCAAATGAAAGTGACAGTTCAGATTGTTATTTAGAAATACATGCGGGAGCTGGAGGTACTGAAAGTCAAGATTGGGCACAAATGTTAAGAAGAATGTATCTTAAATGGTCATCAAATAATAACTTTAAACATCAATTAATTAGTGAACACAAAGGTGATGAAGCGGGAATTAAATCTTCAACTATTAAGATAGAAGGGGAATATATTTATGGTTGGCTAAAATCAGAATCTGGCATCCATCGTCTGGTTCGTATATCTCCTTTTGACTCTGGTGCTAGAAGACACACTAGTTTTGCAAGTGTTTGGGTTTATCCAATTGTGAATGATAACATTGACATAGAAATTGTTGAAAAAGATCTTAGAATAGACACTTATAGGTCAAGTGGAGCAGGCGGACAGCATGTTAATACGACTGACAGCGCGGTTAGAATTACACACCTACCAACAAAGATAGTTGTACAATGTCAGAACGAAAGATCACAACATAAAAATAAAGAAACATGTTTGAATATGCTTAGAGCTAGACTGTATGATTTTGAAATTAAAAAAAGAGAACAAAAAACAAAGAGTCTTGAAAGCTCAAAGTCAGATATAGGATGGGGGCATCAGATAAGATCATACGTACTTCATCCATACAGACTAGTAAAAGATAACAGAACTAATCATGAAAGCTCTAATCCAGATAAAGTATTAGATGGAAATATTGAAGAGTTTTTAGAAAGCTCACTGTATAAAATTAATGGTTAAAAATATTATAAAATATTTTGGGTACCTTATAGCTATTCTAGTCATTATAGTTATGTATTTAAGTTATTTTGGCATCGAAACAAAACAATTTAATGAGTTAATAAAAGACCGAGTTGAGCAAACAAATCAAAATATTGATATTGAACTAAACAAAGTAAAGATCTTACTGAATCCAATTAGTCTTAATATAAGTCTAGAAACTTTAGAAACTAAAATATTATTTGAAAATAAAAAGATAAACTTGAAAAAAGTAGAAATAAACTTTTCGATAAAATCTTTTCTTACCAAGCAATTTGCAATAGAAAGTTTGAAAATATCAACAAAAGAAAACAGTGTAAAAAATATTATAAGCTTAATAAGATTATATAAAAACACACCACAAACATTTATTTTCTCAAAAATATTAAAAAA
>CACHGH010000020.1 GCA_902579215.1 uncultured Pelagibacteraceae bacterium | reverse complement strand
CTAAATTAATTAAAAATACTAAAATGAGAACTTTTCTCCATACGATTCGGTCATGTTTTAGACTATTTTTGTTCTTTGTAACTCACAACATATGGTATGAGAAAAATTAAATACACTAAAAGTTGAAATGCACAAAAATAAAATTACTGCAGTCCTAGGACCAACAAATACTGGCAAAACATACATGGCAATTGAAACAATGCTTTCTTTTGAAACTGGAATGATCGGCTTTCCATTAAGATTATTAGCAAGAGAAGTTTACGATAAAATAGTAAAAAAAATAAGTTCAGATAAAGTTGCATTAATTACTGGAGAGGAAAAAATAATACCTACAAATGCTAAATATTTTTTGTGTACTGTAGAGTCTATGCCTATTGAAAAAAATTTAGAGTTTGTTGGTGTAGATGAAATCCAAATGTGTGCTGATAATGAAAGAGGCCATATTTTCACTGATAGATTATTAAATTTACGCGGTGAAAAACTTACAATGTTTATGGGTTCAAATACTATTAAAAAATTAATTTCTAAACTTGATGAAGATACAGAATTTATAAATAAAAAAAGGTTATCAAAACTTTCCTACATTGGTCATAAAAAAATTTCAAGGATAGATAGAAAATCAGCAATAATTGCATTTTCAGCAGAGGAAGTTTATGCAATTGCAGAGTTAATAAGAAGACAAAAAGGTGGAGCAGCAATAGTAATGGGTTCTCTAAGTCCTAAAACTAGAAATGCACAAGTGAACTTGTATCAATCAGGAGATGTTGATTTTTTAGTAGCTACAGATGCTATTGGAATGGGAATTAATATGGATCTTGAAAATGTTTATTTTTCAAATTTAAAAAAATTTGATGGAAAAAAGTTACGAAGATTAAATTTATCAGAAATTGGACAAATATCAGGAAGAGCTGGACGTTATTTAAATGAAGGAAGTTTTGGAATTACTGGAGATTGTGGAGAGATAAGCTCAGAAGAAGTTGAATTATTAGAAAATCATAATTTTGAGGAAATAAAAACTTTAATATGGAGAAATTCAAACCTAAATTTTAATAGTGCGGAAAAGTTAATCAAGTCTCTTGAAGAAAGACCAAACAAAGATTGGCTTAGAAAAGTGAACGAGTGTGAAGATGAAAAAGTTTTAAAATATTTTTTAAAAGATCTAAATTCGCATAAAATATCAAATGATAAAAAAGTTTTGAGTTTATTATGGGAGTGTTGCCAGATTCCAAATTTTGTAAAAAAAACTTATGGAAATCATTTAGAAGTAGTAAGTAAAGTTTTCAATTTTTTAAACGGAAAGGAAAGAAAAGTGACAAGCGCTTATATGAAAAAACAGCTTTCAGCATTAGATAAACTTGAAGGTAATGTAGATTCTTTATCAAATAGGATTGCAAATGTGCGAACTTGGTCATATGTTTCAAACAAAATTAATTGGGTAGAAAATCAAGATTATTGGGTTGAAAGAACAAAAATATTAGAGGATAAGTTATCTGATAGATTACATGAAGAACTTACTAAAAGTTTTATCGATAAAAGAGCAAGTATTTTAGCTAGGGGATTAAAACAAGATATGCCATTTAAAACTGAAATAATTGATAATGAAAAAGTTATAATTGATAGCCAATTTATTGGAACGCTAAAAGGATTAAAATTAGAATTAGATTTAAAAGTTGATACTCTTGATACTGATATCAAGTCGTTAAAAAAAGCAGCCAGACAAAGTATAGCTCCTGAATTAATAAAAAGAATTGAACAAATTATCAAAACTGGTCTTTTAGAGATTAAAGATGATTTTAAATTGTATTGGAGAAAGTTTCCTATAGCTAAACTTTTACCAGGTAAAGATTATTTAGAACCTGAGATATCCTTGATGGTAGATGATATAATTGATGATAGTAATCAAAAAAAACTTCAACACTTTTTAGAAAATTGGTTAAAAGAGAAAATTAAATTTATTCTAAAAAGTTTAATTGATCTTAAAAACTTAAAAGAAAAAAATTCTTCAATAAGAGCTCTGGCTTATCAATTATATGAGAATAATGGAGTATTAAAAAGAGATAAGGTGTCAGATTATCTAAAAAAACTAGGACAAGATGAAAGAAAAGTACTAAGAAATTTAGGTGTAAAATTTGGAAGGTATCATGTTTTTCTTTTTAAACTTTTAAAACCAGAAGCAGTATCATTAAGAATTTTACTTTGGAAAAATTTTAATCAAAAATTCTTTAATCTTAAACCTCCAACATTTGGTTTAAATTTCATTGATGATGATAATTTTAAAAACAAAAATTTTATGTTGTTATGTGGATTTGAAAATTTTGACAAATACTATGTTAGAATTGATATATTAGAGCGTCTCTTTATAAAAATTATGAACTCAACCCCTGAAAATAAAAATGAAATTAAAATAGTACCAGAAATGCTAAATTTATTAGGTTGTAGTAAAGAAAATTTTCTAAAACTTATTCGTAAAATGAACTATAAAACTTTTGAAAAAAATAAAGAAAACTACTTTAAATATGCACCAAAAAAGACTAAGAAGTTTTCTTATAAAGAAGAAAAAAATGATAATCCCTTTAGTGTTTTAAAAAATATTACTTTTAATTAATGTTTAAATTTATAAAGAATCTCGGGTCAGGAAATTCAGAAAATAAAAAAAGTAATGAATTATTATTAAAAACAGCTTCATTACTTATACATGCAGCTAAAATCGATGAGAATTTCACAGACAAAGAAAGAAATATTATTGAAGCAGCAATAATTAACTTAGGTGCGGATAGAGGAGAAGTTAAAAAAATAGTTGCCGAAGCTGAAAATTTAGAGTCAAATTCAAATCAAATTTTGGATTTTACAAGAGAAATTAAAAATAAAGACAATAAGTTCAAAATTGAAATTATTGAGACTTTATGGAATATCATTTACTCAAATAACGAAGCTGACACATATGAATCAAATTTGATGAGAAGATTATCAGGTTTGCTTTATATAGATAATAAAGTTATGGGAGATATAAAAGATAAAATCAAAAAAAAATTTGATTAATGACCTATATAGTAAATGATAAGTGCATCAAATGTAAGCTGACTGATTGCGTTGAAGTATGCCCAGTAGATTGTTTTTATGAAGGAAAAAATATGCTTGTAATTAAACCTGATGAGTGTATAGATTGTGGCGTTTGCGAACCAGAATGTCCAATAAACGCTATAGTATCAGATACTGAAAGTGGAAATGAGAAATGGTTAGAGCTAAACAAAAAATATTCAGAGATATGGCCAAATATTACAGAAAGAAAAGATCCGCCAAAAGATAGCAAGGAACACGAAAATGAAGAAAATAAATTTGAAAAATATTTTAAAGAAAACATTTAAAAAACCAAAAAAAGATAAAGTAAAAAGAAAAACTTTAAAAAAAAAATTACCTAAAAAAATAGTATCAAAAAAAATTATAAAAAAAGAAAAGAAAATTCTACCTACTAAAAAGAAAAATATAAAAAAAGAAGAAAAAAATAATGAAAATTTGAGGATCACAAAATCAAATGAACAAAAGCCAGAAATAAAAAAAATAAAAAAACAACAAACTGAAAAAAAAATTTATAAGCCAAAAGATTATATAGTTTATCCAAAACATGGTATTGGCCAAATATTAGCTATAAGCTCAAAAACTATTGGTGGTATTGAAGTTCAATGCTACGATATTAAATTTGAAAAGGATAAAGCTATAGGATTGCTTCCAATTAACAAACAATCTCACTTAAGACCATTATCCACGATTAACCAAGTTAATAAATCAATTTCAATTTTGAAAAGTAAACCAAAAATCAAAAGATCTATGTGGAGTAGAAGAGCTCAAGAATATGAGCAAAAAATCACATCTGGAAAAATTTATGATTTAGCTGAGGTTGTAAGAGATTTAAATAAAGGAGATGATATAATGGTAGACCAATCTTATAGCGAAAGGCAGTTATTTGAAAAAGCTTACGAGAGAATTTTATCTGAGTTTCAAGTAGTTTTGGGTTTATCATTGGAGAATACTCAAAAAAAATTAGATAAAGCGCTGAAAAGAAATTTAGAAAACAAAACCACAAAAATCGAAAATAAAGAAGAACCAACTACAGAAGTAGCAGAATAAAAAAACGCTCCTCACACAAAAAGTTATGAGAAGCGTTTTTAAAAAAGAATAATTAAATTATCTTCTTCTTCTTCTTTTTTTAGCTTTCTTTTTAGCTTTCTTTTTAGCTTTTTTTCTTCTTTTAGCCATCTTTAGCTCCCTGTTTTAGTTCTGCGAATCATTTGATTCGCTATGTTCTATTTTTATTTTTTTTAACAACTTATGTCAAATATTTAATTTGTTTAAAATTTTATAATTTTTTTTTAAAAAAATAATTTTTATTTAAAATTTTGAAAAAGTTAAAAAGATAAGAGTTTATGCGATTAATAATCCATTATTAAAAAAAAAATTAATATAATTTTTCAAAATCTTTTTTATATTTTTGTATAATTTTATATCTTTTTAATTTTAAAGTGGGAGTCATCATTCCATTTTCAATTGAAAATTTTTCATTAACTATTAAATATTTTTTAATTTTTTCTATATTTGAAAGATTTTTATTTATTTTTTTTAATTTTTCTTCAATTTCTTCTTTTTGTATTTCTTTTTTATCTTCTACTAGTACAAATAAAGCAACAAGATAAGGTTTATTATCTCCATACACTAATACTTGTTCTACAAAATCTAATTTAACTAGATCATTTTCAATCTTTACTGGTGAAATATTATCTCCTCCTGGAGTTATAATAATATCTTTTTTTCTATCAGTAATTTTAAGATAATTATTTTCAATAACTCCTATATCTCCAGTATAAAGCCAACCGTTTTTCAAAACTTTTTTTGTCTCTTCTTCTTTTTTCCAATAACCAAGCATTACATTTTCACCCTTTACTAAAATTTCTCCATCATCTGCAATTTTAACCTGATTTCCCTTAAAAGCAGGACCAACTGTATCAACTCTTATATCGTTTATTGGGTTGCAGCTCACCACAGGAGAAGTTTCAGTAAGTCCATATCCTTGTAAAGTTGGCAAACCTATAGCATTAAGAAAAATTCCTACATCTTTATCTAGAGCCCCACCACCAGATACAAAAGTAATTAAACTTCCTCCAAACTGTTTCTTAATTTTTCTTCTTACTAATTTATCTAAAATTTTATCAATAAATTTCTCTAAAAATGTTAATTTTTTTTTTTGGATTTTTTTTGACCCTAAAAAAATAGTTTTACTAATTAATGCCTTTTTTAATCCTGTTGTTTTACTAAAATTTACATTTATTTTTTGATAGAGATTTTGATAAAATCTTGGTACAGCAGTCATTATCTGTGGTGAACAATCAGACATATTTTTAATAAGCTTATCTATGCTTTCAGCATAAAAAACTTTTCCTGCAACAGCAATCTGGATGAACTGAACTGTATGCTCATAAGAATGGGAGAGTGGAAGCCAAGTAAGAAAACGTGTTTCATCAGATAAAAGAGGTTTTAGTAATTCAAATCCTCCTTCACAATTATTCAAAATTCCACCATGGCTTAAAACAACACCTTTAGGATTCCCTTGTGTTCCAGATGTATAAATTATGCAAGCAGGGTCACTTCTGGATGTTTCTAATTTTGGTATTTCTGTATTAATATTTTCATAACTATTAAGAATTTTCTTAAGATCAATACAAAAATTAATATTAGAATTTTCTATATAATCAAAACTTATAATTTTTTTTATAAAATTCTTTTTTGATATTATGTTTTTAATTTTTTCATATTGCTTAAAACCTGAAATGAAAATTATTGATGGTGTACAATCGTCTATTATATATTCATAATCTCTTTCTACATAAGTAGTATATGTAGGGACGGTAATACCGTTCGCTAACATTATAGATAAATCTGTTATCATCCATTCAGGTCTATTTTCTGATATTAATAAACACCGATCACCCTTATTTATATATTTAGAAATTTCTTTAGATAATTTAATAATATTTATAAATGTATCGTGCCAAGAATATTTATTATTTAAATCTTTTAAAGAGTTTAAAAAAATTTTATTTTTATCTTGTTTTTCATACTGAATGAAAAATAACTCTACTAAATTATTAATATTTTTAATCTGCATAAAACAATGGTGGGCGAAGAGAGAATCGAACTCTCACTTCTTGCGAAACACGATTTTGAGTCGTGCGCGTCTACCAATTCCGCCATTCGCCCTAATTTTTTAATAAATAAATAGTATAAGAATAAAAATTATAATAAAACCTATAAATGCTAAAAAATATTTATGATAAAACTATAAAATTAGCTTCCCATAAAAGTGCAAATATTTACCTATCTATTGTTTCTTTTATTGAAAGTTCTTTTTTTCCTATTCCACCAGACGTAATGATAATACCAATGTCATTAGCAAAGAAGGATGAATATTTAAAAATATTTATCAACGCTACTATATTTTCTTCTTTGGGAGGGTTGTTCGGATATTTTATTGGTTCATTATTCACTGATAAAGCAATTATGATTATGGAATTATATGGTTATCAAGAACAAGTTTTGCAATTAAAAAATCAATTAATATCAGGAGGTAGTGCTTTTTCATTATGGATAGGAACACTATTTCTTGCTGGCTTTACACCATTGCCATTTAAAATTTTTACAATAACAAGCGGAATAATTAATTTTAATATATTTATTTTTTTTATGATTTGTATAATCTCTAGAGGATTAAGATTTTTTATCGTAGCCTATTTTTCAGTGAAGTTTGGGAAACCTTTTGTTTCATTTCTTGAAAAAAAAGGGAATTTATGGTTTTCAGTAGTTGGAATTATTATACTAATTTTAGTATTTCTAGTTTATTTTATTTTTAAGTAAAATGAATAATAAATTTATCTTAAAGTCTATCCTGTTAATAAGTATTTTTTCCTTATTGGCTGCTTATTTTATTGAATATATTTTAAATTATAAACCTTGCAATCTTTGCATATTTGAAAGAATTCCTTATTTTGCTTCATCGATATTAATTATTTTAAATTTATACTCAAACAGATTTGAAAAATTTACATTTGGAATTTTAAGTATAATATTTGCCATTGGAGCAATTATTTCTTTCTATCATTTTGGTATAGAACAAGGTTTTTTTGAAGAATCTTTTGTTTGTATCTCAGATGATAAAATAAATAATTTAGCTAAAGAGGATCTTTTGAAAAGCTTACAAAAAACTACTGTGAGCTGTAAACAAGTTGATTTTAAACTTTTTGGTTTATCCCTTGCTACAATTAATACTTTTTTATCTATTGTATTAAGTGCTATAAGTTTTAGAGCTTTCTTTAATTATGAAAAAAACAGATAGAAAAAAAATAGAAGAATTTATTAGGGTTGATCATGCTGGAGAAAGAGGGGCAATTAAAATTTATGAAGGCCAATTATTAGCATTAAATCTATTTATTAAAGACAATAAATTAAAAGAAATGATACAAGAAATGAAAGATCATGAAAAAGAACATTTGGAATTTTTTGATAATGAAATTAAAAAGAGAAAGATTAAACCTACAAAATTATTACCTTTATGGGATTTACTAGGAGTTGGACTTGGATTTGGTTCAGCAATGATGGGTAAGAAAGCTACAATGATGTGTACCGCATCTGTAGAAGAAGTAATCGATGGACATTATCAAAATCAAATTAATCAAATACAGTCAGATGAAAAAGATTTGAAAGAAAAAATTAAAAAATTTAGACAAGATGAATTAGATCATAAAGACATCGCTTATGAGAATGGAGCAAATAAGGATGGTATATATTATTTTTTTGATAAAATAATTAAAACTGGGTCAAAAATTGCAATAAGTTTATCGGAAAAGATTTAATTAAGGTTCTAGTTCAACATCCCAATACAAATAATCCATCCAACTTTTGTGCAAAAAATTTGGAGGAAAATTTTTTCCATTTCTATGAAGATCTTCAGTCGATGGTTGAAAAGGTTTTTGATGAAGCATCATACCTGAACTTGATAAAAGTCTACCACCCTTTTTAACATTACATGATGAACAAGCGGTTACTACGTTATTCCAGTCAGTTTTTCCTCCCTTTGATCTTGGAAGTAAATGGTCAAAGGTAAGTTCCTTTTTACTACCACAATACTGACAACTAAATTTATCCCTCAAAAAAACATTAAACCTCGTAAAATTAGGATTCGATTGTGGTTTTACAAAGCTTTTTAATGCGATAACACTTGGCAGCTTCATATAAAATGATGGACTTCTAATTACTCGATCATAATTGCTAACAATGGTCACTCTTTCTAAAAAAACAGATTTAATTGAGTCTTGCCAACTCCAAAGCGATAAAGGATAGTAGCTCAAAGGTCTGTAGTCAGCATTTAAAACTAATGCTGGACATTTTTCTAATGAAATATTTTCGTCAAGAAAAGTCATTTTTTGAATAAGACTAACTTAATTTATTTTATTAATCAATAGGGTTAAATTTTTATTAAATATTTTAGATAGAAATGTTTTTTTTTATATAATTCAATGCCAAACTTGAAGCTTCAACAGGAATATGATGATCACAATTTTTAATTATTTTTGTTTCGATTTCAACATTTTCTCTTAATAAAAAATCTTTTGCCTCGAGTAGACGGCTAGGTGGAACTACTGCGTCTAAATCTCCATGTAATAAAAACATTTTAGTAGATGAATTTTTTCTTTTTGAAAGATCTTCTTTATTTATAATTTTTCCAGAAAAACCAACTATACAATTAAAGTTTTCCTCTGCAACCAAACCTAAATTAATTGACATCATGCATCCTTGACTAAAACCAGATAAACAAATTTTAGAGTTAGAAAGTAAATATTTTTTTTTTATTTCAGTAATAAATTGTTGAATTTTTTTCTCAGCTTTATACGTTCCCTCTAATATATGATCTGGATCATCTTTAGATAAGTCAAACCATTGAAATCCAGAAGGATTTATTGGACAGGCTTCATGCCCATTTGGACATAAAAAAATAGTGTTTGGTAAAAATCTTTTCCAATTTAAAGTCAAGAGACTTATATCTTTACCATCTCCACCATACCCATGAAGTAAAATTATTGCGTTCTTAATTTGATTGTTATTCTCAGGAGTAATTATTGTTGTATCAAGGCAAAATGTCATATTTTTCTAAAAATTTTATAGTAAATATGTATAGTTAAATATCATGAGTAAAAATAAAAACAACCAAGCAATATGGGGCAAAAGAATAGGAAAAAAAACATCTGTACTTTTTGAAAAAGTTGGTAGCTCAATTAATATTGATAAAAGACTTTTTAGAGAAGACATTAATGTTTCAATAATCCATGTTGAAATGTTGTTTAGACAAAAAATTATATCTTTTAAAATTAAAAATAAAATTATTTATGGATTAAAAAAAATTGAAAAAGAAATTTTGACAAAAAAATTTGAATTTAATAAAAAGTACGAAGATATTCATATGAATATTGAAAAAAGATTACATGAAATAATTGGGGACGATGCAGGGTATATACATACTGCTAGATCAAGAAATGATCAGGTTATTACAGACTTAAAACTATGGATTAAAAATTCAACAAAAGAAATAATTAATAATTTAGAAGTACTTAATAAAACAATTTTAAAAGCTTCTGAAGAAAATATTTATACTATCATGCCAGGTTTTACACATTTGAAGAATGCACAACCAATATCTTTTGCACATTATTTAATGGCATATGTAGAAATGTTTAAAAGAGATAAGAAAAGATTTACCAACAATCTAGAAAATTTAAATGAAAATCCTCTCGGAGTAGCTGCACTGACGGGAACTTCATTTAATATTGATAGGAGTTTTACTGCTAAAAAACTAGGCTTTAAAACATCAACAAATAATTCAATCGATACTGTTTCCGACAGAGATTTTGTTTTAGATTTTTTATACTGTGTATCTATATGTTCTTTACATATTTCAAGATTGGCTGAGGAGTTTATTATTTGGAATTCAGAGGGTTATAATTTAATAACTTTATCTGATAAAGTTGTAACGGGCTCTTCAATAATGCCACAAAAAAAAAATCCTGACACGTTAGAATATTTAAGAGGCAAAACTGGAATAAGTTTTGGAAATTTGTTTTCAATGTTAACAATTTTAAAAGGATTGCCTTTATCTTATTTTAAAGATCTACAAGATGATAAGGAAATAGTTTTTAAATCAAATGATACATTAATTAATTGTATAGGTATATTAAATGAGATTTTAAAAAATTTTAAACCAAACAAGCAAAAAATGTTTGAACTTGCTAACAACGGATACATTACTGCAACAGACTTGGCTGATTACTTAGTAAAAAACCATGATATGTCTTTCAGAAATGCATATGAAGTAACCGCTTCAATTGTTAATTATGCTGAAAAAAAGAAAAAAAAACTTAATGAATTAAATATTATCGAATTAAATAAAATAGAACCTAAACTAAATAAAGATGTATTAAAGGTTTTTGACCTAAAATACTCAATTAACTCTAAAAAATCTTTTGGTGGAACATCTTTTGATAATATAAAAAAAATGATAACTAAATATAAAAGGATTAAAAATGATTAAAAAAACATTTGCGATAGTTTTATGCTTATTTTTTTTGTTTTCATGTGGAAAAAAAGCAGACCCAGAATACAAAGCAAAAAATAATAATATCTCTATCAAAGTAACCCAATGAAATACCAAAGTAATAATTTTTTTATAGAAAGGATTAAAGCCCAAAATTTAGCTAAACGTTTTGGAACACCTATTTATTGTTATTCTTATGAAAAGTTGAAAAAAAATATAATTAAATTTATAAATAATTTTAAATCATTTAACCCTTTGGTTTGTTTTTCAGTGAAAGCAAACTCTAATGTAAATTTATTGCGAGAAATTAAAAAATTTAATTTTGGTGCAGATGTTGTGTCAGTTGGTGAGATGATGAAAGTTTTAAAAGCAGGCTTTAATCCTAGGAAAATAGTATTCTCTGGGGTAGGAAAAACATCTGAAGAGCTAAGCTATGCAATAAACAAAAATATTTTACTTATAAATATTGAGTCCGAAGAAGAATTAATCGAAGTTGAAAAAATAGCTAAAAAAAAGAGGAAGGTAGTAGACATAGGAATAAGATTAAATCCAAATACGGATGCTAAAACTCTAAAAAAAATTTCTACAGGTAAAAAGGAAAATAAATTTGGTGTTACAGAAAAAGCGTTTTTTAATTTATTGAACTATTCGAAAAAATCTAAATATTTAAACTTAAAATGTTTAAGTGTTCATATAGGAAGTCAAATAACGAGCTATAAACCTTATGAAAAAACTCTTGGTATAATAAAAAAAATTATTCATAAATCAAATTACAAATTTCAGTATATTGACCTTGGTGGAGGTATGGGTATTACCTACGACAATGAAAAAAAACTAAACTATAAAAAATATAATAATTCTATAAAAAATTTTTTAAAAAAAAATAAAACAAAAATTATTTTTGAACCAGGAAGATCAATAATAGGCGACACTGGTATTCTAATTTCTAAAGTTATTTATATCAAAAAAACACAAAATAAAGATTTTATAATTTTAGATTCTGGAATGAACGATTTAATTAGACCAGCACTTTATGGTTCAAAACATAAAATCATTCCTTTAAAAAGAATATCTAATAGCTCAAATAAAAATTATGAATTTGTAGGCCCAATTTGTGAAAGTACAGATAAATTTTTAAATATAAAAAAATTTCAGAAATTAAAAAAAAATGATCTTATAGCAATTTGTGATGTTGGAGCATACGGAATGTCTTTAAGTTCAAATTATAATGTAAGAGCTAAACCAATAGAAATTTTGATAAAAGGATCAAAAGTTAGCATTATTAAAAAAAGACAAAGGTTAAACGATATAATTTAACTTTTGATTTAAATGATAAGAAATATTTTATTTTCATTTTTCTTTTTCTTAGGGATTATATTGATCTGTGTCATTTATATTCCTGCTCTTGTTCTGCCTAAATTTGTTGTCTTAAGTGGTGGTAAAATGATGGGATATTGGTCTGCAATTTGCCTGAGAATTTTTCTATCAACAAAAATAATTATCAAAGGTAAAGAAAATCTTATTAAAAATGAAAGTTTTTTTATTGCAGCATCACATCAATCAATGTTTGAAACTTTTTTTTTACAAACAATCTTTAATTCACCAATTTTTATTTTAAAAAAAGAATTACTGAAAATCCCATTGTTTGGATTATATTTAAAAAAAATTGGATCAATTTCTATTGATAGAGATAAAACAACAAAAGAAAATCTTAAATTTTTTGATAAAATTAAACAATCTATTAGTAAATATAATAGGCCATTGATAATTTTTCCCCAGGGCACTAGATCATTGCCTGACGAAAGGCCACCTTTTAAAAAAGGTGCAGGAAGAATTTATGAGGAATTAAAAATTAAATGTCAACCAGTTGCCATTAATTCAGGAAATGTTTGGCCTAAAAATGGAAAAATGTCTTCAAATAAAGATATTACAATTTCTATTCTGCAACCAATTAATTATGGAATGGATCGAGACTCTTTTGTAAAAAAACTACAAAATAATATTTATTCTGAATTAGATAATTTAGATTAACCTTTCATCGGCATAACAACAAAAATACTATCAAAATCTGATGGATCTTTAATTAAAGCAGGTGATCCTGTGTCTTTAAAAAATATTTCTATTTTATCTCCATCTAATTGTGAGGCTACATCAATAAGGTATCTTGAGTTAAAGCTTATATCCAAATCGTGGTCAAACTTTACATTTAAACTCTCTTTTCCATCTCCACTATTTGCGTTATTTACTGATAGATTTAATACATCTTTGGATAAATTAAATTTAACACCATCTTTTTTATCTAATGAAACTGAGGCTACTCTATCTACTGAGTCTAAAAATAACTTTAAATCAATTTCTAACTTTTTTTTATTATCTTTTGGAATAACTTGAACATAATTAGGAAACTTTCCATCTATTAATTTTGAAATTAAAATACTCCCATTTAGTTCAAACTTAATTTTTGATTTAATATTAGAAATTTTTACATCTCCTTCGTAATCTTCTAGAATGGAACATAATTGAAATATTGTTTTTTTTGGCAATATAATTGGATCAAATTGAATTTTTTGATTTAACTTAAGTTTAGATATAGACATACGATGACTGTCAGTTGAAGCTGCAGTTAAATAAAATTTATCTTCCGATTGTGTAGGATGAATAAAAATGCCACTCAAATAATGTCTTGTCTCATCATTTGATATTGAAAATTTACACTTGTTTAATAGTTTTAAAAGCTGCTTAGACTTAATTGAAAATTCATTTTCATTGAAATTTTCATCTGTTAATGGAAATTCAGATGGATTAATACAATTAAGATGAAAAATAGATTTTTCAGATTCTAACTGAAGTTTGCTTTCATCGCTTAAAGAAAAATTAATTTTTTTACCTGAGGAAAATTTTCTTACAATATCATACATTATTGATGAGGTTGTAGTTGTTTTGCCTTCTTCAATAATTTCAACATTTTTTATTGAATGTATAAAAATTAAATCTAAATCTGTAGCTGTAATAGTTAATTTTGAATTACTTGCATCCAACAAAACATTCGATAAAATTGGCAATGTACTTCTCTTTTCAATTACTCCTTGACAATAGTTCAAAGATTTCTGAAGGTCTTGCTGATTAAGATTGAATTTCATTTTCTTTATTATAAAGAATTTGGTTTTTTAAATTTTCAATATTTTTTTGTAGTTCTGAATCTTGTGCAGATAATTTTTCAATAGTTTTAACTGAATGAATTATTGTAGTATGATCTCTGTTCGAAAATTCACGACCAATCTCTGGTAAAGATTTAGATGTAAGAATTTTTGTTAAATAAATCGCTGTTTGTCTAGGCCTAACTAAATATCTTGAT
Organism: uncultured Pelagibacteraceae bacterium; assembly: GCA_902579215.1. GTDB lineage: Bacteria > Pseudomonadota > Alphaproteobacteria > Pelagibacterales > Pelagibacteraceae > Pelagibacter. Next base: position 1,147 of record CACHGH010000020.1, on the reverse strand, counting down.
CTCCTTGAAGAAAGCATTTCATTTTTACTAATTTTAAAAAACTTACAAACAATAGATTGAATTAAATCAATAGTAATTTTATTTTCTGATAAATTTAACAGGTCTTTTAAAATTATTTTAGTTTCAGATAAATTTGGAATTTTATTATAGATCCTAGAATAGGAGAAAATTCTATTTAATGCCCCAATTAATTCCCTAATACTAGTTTTAATTTCTGAACTTATAAATTTTTGAACTTCCGAAGGAATATTTATTTGATTTAGATAAAATATATTTAATTCTTCAATTTTTTTTTGCACAATTTTATTTCTTAGCTCGTAATCTGGTTTTTGAATATCAATAACTAAACCTCCAGAAAATCGAGATCTTATTCTTTCTTGAATTCTAGAAAGCTTACTAGGTGGCCTATCAGCTGAAACTATTACTTGAGATCCTTTATCCAACAAAGCATTAAAAGTATGAAAAAATTCCTCTTGCATTGCTTCTTTCCCGTTCATAAATTGAATATCGTCGATTAGTAAAATATCAGTATTTCTAAAATACTCTTTAAATTTAACCATATCATTTGATTTGATCGATTTTACAAACTGATACATAAATCTCTCTGCAGAAATAAACATAACTTTATTTTGAGTTTTTAAACTTAAGCCTATTGAATTCAGCAAATGAGTTTTTCCCATTCCAACACCACCATAAATATATAGTGGATTGTAATAAGAAATATTTTCAGATACTTTTTTTGAAGCCTCAAATGCAAGCTTATTGCTTGATCCAATAACAAAATTTTCAAATTTTTTATTTGGATCAATTCTATTATATTGTAAGTGAGTATCTTTTATAAAAGAGACATTTTCGATATTATTTCTTAATTTAGTTTTTTGATTTTGAGAATTTTCATATGAGTTTTCTTCCTCTCCTTTTTCACTAATTTTTAATTCAATCCTTGATATCCCTTTTTTATATGCTTTTATAATTTGTAGTATTTGATCTAAATATCTTGAAGTAATCCAGTCTCTAATAAATCTTGTTGATACTGATAATAAAACATAATTATTAAACTCTTCAACGAACTTTATTTTTCTTAGCCAGCTTTCATAAATGTCGCTACCAAGCTTATTTTTCATATCAGTTTGAACAATGCTCCAAT
>CACHGH010000019.1 GCA_902579215.1 uncultured Pelagibacteraceae bacterium | reverse complement strand
TTATGGGAAAACAAGCCATTGACGATGATTGTAATCAAACTGGGCAAATGTTAGCTGCACTTTTGAATTTACCACAGGCTACTTTTGCATCAAAAATAGAAGTTAAAGACAAATCATTAGAAGTAACAAGAGAGGTTGATGAGGGATTAGAAACTATTGAAGTAAATATTCCTGCAATAGTAACTTGCGATTTAAGATTAAACGAGCCAAGATATGCTTCGTTACCAAATATAATGAAAGCTAAGAAAAAACCACTAGAACAATTTAATGTATCAGATTTAGGTATTGATGCTAAACCAAGAATAGAACAAATTAAAGTTGAAGAACCACCAAAAAGAAAAGCTGGAATTAAAGTTGCGAGTGTAGCTGAACTTGTTCAAAAATTAAAAAATGAAGCAAAGGTAATATAATGTCAGTACTATTAGTTGCAGAACATAATAATAAAGAAGTGAGACCATTTACTTTAAACGCAATTACTGCAGCCTCTCAAATAGATCAAGATCTTCATGTTTTAGTTATTGGAAAAAATGTTGGCTCAGTATCCAAATCAATTTCAGAAGTTCCTAATGTAAAAAAAGTTATTGAAGTTGATAATGAAATTTATGAAAATTATTTAGCAGAAAATTTTACACCAGTTATTATTAAGCATTCAGAAAATTACTCACATATAGTGTGTTCAGCAAATACTTTTGGAAAAAATTTAATGCCAAGAGTAGCTGCTTTATTAGATACTTCTCAAGTAAGTGATATCATTAAAGTAATTTCATCAGATACTTTTTTAAGACCTATCTATGCTGGAAATGCATTTGCAACAGTCAAAAGTAATGATAAAAAAAAGTGTGTTACGATTAGACCTACTTCATTTGACCCAGCTCCAACAACAGGAGGGTCTGCTGAAATAGTAAAAGCAGATGGTGCAGAAGCTTCGACATTAGCTAAATTTATTAAAAGAGAAGAAGTAAAATCTGATAGGCCAGAACTCGGAACTGCAAGAATTGTAATTTCTGGAGGAAGAGGGATGGCGAGTGGAGATAATTTTAAATTAATTACTGCAATTGCTGACAAATTGAATGCCGCAATTGGTGCTTCAAGAGCGGCAGTAGATGCAGGTTATATAACAAATGACCATCAAGTCGGGCAAACCGGAAAAGTTGTTGTACCAGATTTATATATTGCCGTAGGTATTTCTGGTGCTATCCAACACCTAGCAGGAATGAAAGAAAGTAAAGTAATTGTCGCAATAAACAAAGATGGAGAAGCGCCAATTTTTAGCGTTGCAGATTACGGTCTAGAGGCAGATTTATTTGAGGCACTTCCACAATTTCTAGAGGAATTGAACAAATTAAACACTATACAAAAATAACAAATACTTTAAAAATATCATATGCCAAGAGAAGTAATGGAATATGATGTAGTTATTGTAGGTGGTGGGCCATCTGGTCTTTCAACAGCAATAAAACTTAAACAATTAAAATCAGATTTAAATGTTTGTGTATTAGAAAAGGCTTCAGAAATAGGAGCTCATATTTTATCAGGCAACGTTTTTGAAACTAGAGCTCTTGATGAGTTAATACCTAATTGGAAAGAATTAAATAGCCCAATAAAAACAAAAGTTTCAAAAGAAAAATTTTTATTTTTAGGAAAAACAAAATCAATTAGTTGGCCAGCATGGCTTTTACCAAAAGTTCAGCAAAATCATAAAAATTATATTATTAGTTTAGCTAATTTATGTAGATGGTTAGCAGAGCAAGCAGAAGCACTAGGTGTTGAAATTTTTCCAGGTTTTCCTGCAAGTGAAATATTATATAATGAAGATGGTTCAGTTAAAGGCATTGCTACTCAAGACATGGGTCTAGATAAGGATGGAAATAAAAAAGATAGTTTTGAATCTGGTATGGAGCTTCATGCTAAAGTTACAGTTTTCGCAGAAGGTTGTAGAGGGCATTTAGGTAAACAATTAATTAAAAAATTTGAATTAGATAAAGGTAAAAGTCCACAACAATATGGAATTGGTTTTAAAGAAATTTGGGAAATAGATAAAAATAAACATGAAGAAGGTTTAGTGATGCATACTGCAGGGTGGCCACTTGACAATAAAACTTATGGAGGAAGTTTTATTTATCATGCAGAAAACAAACAAGTATTTCTAGGATACGTTATAGGGCTAGATTATCAAAATCCTCATCTTTCACCATTTGATGAGTTTCAAAGATTTAAAACTCATCCTGCAATAAAAAAAATAATAGAAGGTGGAAAAAGAATTTCATATGGTGCAAGAGCTTTAATAGAAGGAGGATTACAAAGTTTACCAAAAATGTTTATGCCTGGTGCTTTACTTGTTGGTTGTGATGCAGGAACTTTAAATATGCCAAAAATTAAAGGCTCACACACCGCAATGAAGAGTGGAATGATTGCAGCCGAAACTATAATCGAACATATTGATCAAAAAAAAGATTTATCGATATATGAGGACAAATTTAATAAGAGTTGGGTTTACGAAGAGCTTCACACAGCAAGAAATGTAAAACCTAGCTTTAGGTGGGGTTTAATACTTGCAATAATTTTTACAGGAATTGATCAAATTATTTTTCGAGGAAAACTTCCTTTTACTCTAAAACACAAACATGCTGATCATGAGACATTAAAACCTTCAAATGAAATGCCAAAAATAACTTATCCTAAACCAGATAATGTTATAACTTTTGATAAAACTAGTTCAGTTTATTTAACAGGAACAAATCATGCAGAAAATCAGCCAGTACATTTAAAGCTAAAAAACCCTGATTTACCTATAAAATTTACCCTAGATAAATTTGATGAACCTGCTCAAAGATATTGTCCAGTTGGGGTGTACGAAATTCAAATTGAAAATAATTTTCCAAAATTTGTTATAAACTCTCAAAATTGCATACATTGTAAAACTTGCGATATAAAGGAACCTTCACAAAATATTACATGGGTGACGCCAGAAGGTGGAGGCGGACCTAAATATGGAAATATGTAGTTAAGAAAGATCTATTGCAAACTTTTTTAATTTTTCAATTGGTACAATCTTAAGAGTATTTTCATGTGTTTTTTTTAAATAAATTGAACAACTTTTTTCTGCTTCAATTGCTCTAGCTACCCATGATGCACAAACGCACCAATTATCTCCATCTTTTAATCCGGGAAAACCAAATTCAGGATGAGGAGTAATCAAGTCATTTCCAGATTCTTTGCACCATTGTAAAAATTCATCGTTAACTTTTACACAAACAGTATGAAGGCCATGATCATTTTCATCAGTATTACAACAACCATCTCTGAACCATCCAGTTAAAGGATCTTTCGAACACTCTTCTAGATTTTCACCTAATACATTTTTTTGAATTTTATCCACCATAAACATTATAAATTTCATCATCTATCTCTGCATTAAATGAAATAGATCTTCTTTCTTCGTTACTATTTTTAAATGGAAAAACTGTATGCATTAAATAATTTGGAAAAAAATAAAACTCACCTACTTTAGGTTCAATATCTAATGTTGAATGAGATAAAAACATTCTAGATCCATGTATTAACTGTAAGTTTCCACCTCTATATTTTTTTGATTTTTTATCTTCTGAAGAGTGATTACCTAAATTTTTAGGAACTTTTAAATAACCTGCACCCGAAAGATGGCCACCATGCCAGTGAGTAGGGTTATATTCATTTTGAAACTGTCTTACGATCCAGGTATTAATTATTCTAAATTTTGTAGGCTTCATTCCTGTCTCCTGATGTATCCAGTTAGTAACACATAGTGCCAAAAAATCTCCCCAACCTGACTTTTTAACTATTTCGTTTTCAAGTTTAAATTCTTGAGTTACATCACCAACAAGATATTCACCTGCACTTAATTTTTTGATTTTTTCTTTATCTTTAATTATTTCATCAACATAATCATTTAAATTTTTAACTATTTCATCAGGAATTTTTACTTGCAATATCGGAGGTCCGAATTTTCTTATAATGCTAAATTTAACTTTACTCATTTTAAATTTTTGTAGGATTTGGTTTTCCTTTATAAACCTTTTCTGGATCAAAAGTTTTTTCTTTTTCTTCAAAGTTCATTTTTATTTCTCTGGCATTATCAATTTCACCCAATGGTATTGATCTATAAAAACAAGATCTGTAACCTACATGGCAGCTTGCTCCTTTTCCAATATCGACAGTTAACCAAATAGAATCTTGATCGTCATCAATTCTAATTTCTTTTACTTTTTGAACAAATCCACTTGTTTTTCCTTTGTGCCAAATTTCTTTTCTAGATCTACTCCAATAATGAGCCTCTTTAGTTTCGATTGTCTTTTTTAGAGCTTCAACATTCATATAACCATGCATTAAGATTTCTTTAGTCTTATCACACATTGTAATAACTGGGATTAGACCGTCATTATCAAATTTTGGAGAAAGCAAGCTTCCTTCTTCTATTTCTTTAACATTTTCTCTTTTTTTGAACATATATGGATCATTATGTAGCATATTAATAATTATATTAAATATTTTAAAAATGTGATTTTATGGGTATAACACTGCTACATGAAGCTAGTAAATGACAACAATATTAAAAATTTAAAAGAAACTAATGTTTCTGATAAAGAAGCTGAAGAAGCTTTTGTAAAAATTCTTAAGTGGATAGGAGAAGATCCATCTAGAGAAGGACTTAAGTCTACTCCTACAAGATTGATCAAGGCTTTTAGAGAATATTTTAAAGGTTACCACGAAGACCCAAAAAAAATTTTATCAAAAACTTTTGGTGATGTTAATGGTTACGATGACATGGTAATACAAAAAAATATTTCAGTACAAAGTCATTGCGAACATCATATGGCTCCAATAATTGGTGTTGCGCATGTTGCGTATATTCCAAAAAGTAGAGTAGTTGGATTAAGTAAACTCGCAAGAGTTGTAGAGGTTTTTTCAAAAAGATTACAAACCCAAGAAAGGCTTACAATGCAAATTGCTACAACTTTAATGGATTCGCTAGATGCCAAAGGAGTTGCTGTTTCTATCAATGCTACACATCAATGTATGACGACTAGAGGCATTAGAAAAGAGCAAGCAACCACAGTAACAAATTATTATTTAGGGCAATTTAAAGAAGATTTAAGTTATCAAAATAGATATTTAAGATTTATTAGCAAATAAATATCTATATACTCAGAATTCATGTCTGACAAATTTAAAGCTATTGTTGTAAATCAAGAAGGTGAAAATTTTAAAAGAGAAGTTCAAACAATAAATAAAGATTTTTTAAAACATGGAAATGTTTTAATCAAAGTTGATTATTCTACATTAAATTATAAAGACGCTCTTATATTAAAAAATGGTGCAAGATTAGTTAAAGAATTTCCACACATTCCAGGAATAGATCTTGCTGGAAAAGTTGTAGAGAGCCAGGATAAAAATTTTAAAGAAGGTGACGAAATTATTTCAACTGGTTGGAGAGTAGGAGAAATATACTTTGGGGGTTATTCGCAGTACGCAAAAGTTAATGCAGATTTTTTAGTTAAGAAACCAAAAAATATTACAACAAGACAAGCAATGATGTTGGGAACTGCTGGGCTAACAGCTATCCAATGTGCTTTTACAACAAAACAAACTAGAGAAGTATTGTTATTAGGTGAAAAGGTAAATGATGTAGTTGTAACTGGTGCGTCTGGAGGAGTAGGAAGTATTGCAGTCATGATGCTAAGTAAAATGGGTTGCAATGTAACTGCAGTAACTACAAAACCAAATGAAGATTACTTAAAATCTATTGGAGCAAAAAATGTAATTAAATCAAGCGATTTAGACAAAGATGCAAGACCATTAGACAAAGGTTTATATGATGGTGCAGTTGATACAGTTGGTGGAAATATTTTAGCAAATATTTTATCACATATAAAATCAAATGGAATTGTTGCTGCCTGTGGAAATGCAGCAAGTATAAAACTAAATACTACAGTTATGCCTTTCATAATAAGAGGTGTAAAACTTTGGGGAATAGACTCTGTCAGTGTATCTACTAAAAGAAGAGAATTTCTTTGGGACGAGGCATCAAAGTTAGTAGATTTTGAACTTTTAGATAAATCAATAAAAGAAATAAATTTAGAACAACTTCTAGAAGAATATTCAAAAATGCTCGAAGGAAAAACTTCAGGAAGATACATAGTAAATTTAAATAAATAATGGATTGGGATAAGTTAAAAATTTTTCATGCTGTTGCTGAAGCAGGAAGCTTTACAAGCGCGACTGTAATCTTAAATTTAAGTCAATCAGCAATTAGTAGACAAATTCAGTCTTTAGAAGACGATTTAAAGGTTAAATTATTTGAGAGACACGCAAGAGGTTTAACCTTAACTGAACATGGCGAGTATGTTTATAAAACAGCTCATGACGTAATTACAAAGTTAAAGGAAGTAGAAACCTCTTTAGGAGATCAAAAGAATAAACCAACAGGAAAATTAACAATTACAACAGTAAGAAGCTTTGGAACTCACTGGTTAACACCTAGAATTCAAGAGTTTATGCAGTTAAATCCAGAAATTGAAGTCGAGCTTATATTTGATGATAAAGAATTAGATTTAAGCACAAGACAAGCAGATATAGGTATTTTTATGAGAAGACCAAAACAACTTAACTATATTCAGAAAAAACTAATTGATATTAATTATCATATTTATGGATCTAATAAATATCTTGAAAAATATGGGATACCCAAAACTACAGCTGATTTAAATAAACATAGATTTATATCATTTGGAAAAGGCGCTCCCTCTCCAGTCTATAATCCGGACTGGGCTTTAAAAATTGGAATGAAAGATAATAAAAAAAGAAAAACTGTGATGAAGGTTAATAGTGTGATGGGTCTTTTATTAGCAGTTGAAAGTGGAGTAGGTTTAGCAGCATTACCAGACTATCTAGTATTTCAGTCTACTAATCTAATAAAGGTTCTACCAAAAGTTGAAGGACCAATTACAGAGGCACATTTTGTATATCCTCAATCACTTAAAAATGTAGCTAGAGTTCAAGCGTTTAGGAACTTCTTATATAGCAAAATATCCGAGTGGAAGTTTTAGATTTTAAAAAAGCCTTATAAACTGCGACATCTTTGCGATTGCAAATCATTCTCATTGAGAATAGTTATCATTTTCAATAAATAAATATAACAACTTAAGGGAATAAAAAATGAAAAAAATATCAATTTTTAGTTTAATTCTTTCATTGTTAGTATCGACTTTTGCAATAGCAAACGAAGTAAATATTTTCAATGCAAGACATTATAAAGCTGATGCCGAACTTTATGGAAAGTTTACAGCAGCGACTGGAATTAAGGTAAATTTAATTAACGGTAAATCAGGAGCTTTAGAAAAAAGAATGATTGAAGAAGGAGCTGATTCTTCAGCAGACCTTTACATTACAGCTGATGCTGGAAGATGTGGTGCTTTTCAAGCAAAAGGTATGACGCAAAGTGGATTGACTTCATCAACAATTAAATCATCTGTTCCAAAGAATTTTAGAACATCACACTGGGTTGGGGTGGCTAAAAGAGCAAGAATAATTTACTACTCACCAGAAAGAGTTACTGGTGCTGAATTATCTGGAATGACTTATGAAGGTCTAGCAGATCCAAAATGGAAAGGCAGATTAGTAATTAGAAAATCAAGCAACATTTACAACAAATCTCTTGTAGCTTCATTAATTGCAAATAATGGAAAAAAAGCTACTGCAGAATGGGCAAAGGGAGTTGTTGCTAACATGGCTAGAGACTCTAAAGGAAACGACAGAGCTCAAATTATGGCAGTTGCTGCTGGAGAAGCTGATATTGCTGTAGCTAATACATATTACTTAGCTCTTATGCTATCTGGTAAAAAAGGTGCAGAACAACAAGAAGCTGCTAAAAAAGTTAAAGCATTTTTTCCAAATCAAGACGGTAGAGGAACGCACATGAATATTAGTTGTGCTGCATTAGTTAAAGGTGCTCCAAATAAAGCAAATGCTATTGCACTTGTTGACTATTTATTATCACCTGAAGCTCAAGAACATTTTACAAATAATACTTTTGAGTTTCCAATGATTGCTGGTGTTTCACCAAGTCCATTAGTAGTAAACAATTTAGGATTAGATTTTAAACAAGATCTAAAAACAAAAGTTTCTACTTACGGAAAAAATCAAGCAGCTGCATTAGAAGTAATGACAGCGGCAGGTTGGAAATAGTAATAATGCAAAAAAAAAAGAATTTATTAAATTTTGATTATAATAATTCTTCTAAAGCATGCGATCCGTGTGCTGTAGAGTGTAAAAAAATCAAAAGAGTAATAAATGATAGAAAATTATCTGAAATCAAAAATGAAGAGGTTGCTAATATCTTAAACATTTTTAAACAAAGAGGATAATTCTTCCTTCAAATAAGTGCCCATAACATTAGTTCGGTTTTACCCCCTAATTAGTTGTTGTGGGCACTTTATTTTTGTAGCAAAATAAAAAAATGTCATTATTAAAAAAAAATATTTGGTTTATAAATTCTATATTAGTTTCACTAATTGTATTAATTCCAATACTAACAGTTTTTGTTAGTTTTTTTGAAGACACTACTCAATACTTTGAAATACTTAAAAAAACTTTTTTTTTAGAATATATATTTAATTCGTTAACTCTTTTGATTGGAGTTTTATTTTTAACATTTATTTTAGGAGTAGGATCTGCGTATATAGTTTCTTTTTATCAATTTCCAGGCTCTAATTTTTTTAAATGGGCTCTAATACTATCTTTTGCAGTACCTCCTTATATCTATGCTTATTCTTTATTTGCTTTTTTTGAAAATTATGGGACAGCGTTTACAATTTTAAAATTTTTATTTGGAGATGGAAATTACAACAAACAAATTCCAAAATTTGACGGTATGTATGGATTGATATTATCAATCTCCTTCTCTTTGTATGCTTATGTATATATACTCGCAAGATCGTCATTTTTATACCAATCTCAAAATTTAATAGAATTAGGTAGAAATCTCGGTTTTTCAAAATTTAAATCTTTTTATTCAATAATATTGCCCGCAGCACGCCCTGCTATTGTTGCTGGTTTATCATTAGTAGCAATGGAAACATTGGCTGAATTTGGAGCAGTAGATTTTTTTTCTGTAAACACTTTAACAACCGGTATTTATAATGCGTGGATAACTTTTGATGACTTGGCATTCGCAAACCGAATATCTTTTTTTCTTTTAATATTCATCTTTATATTATTTTTAACTGAAAATTTATCTAGAAAAAAAGCTAGGTATCATTTGGAAGCGAAAGGTGGATTTAAAAAAAAAGAAAAAATTAAACTTTATGGAGCAAAATCTTTTTTTGCATTTACATTATGTTTTGCTTTATTTTTTTTAAGTTTTTTATTTCCATTAAGCCAAATGCTATATTGGACAATTAAATTTCCCGAAAATCTAATTGACTTTCAAATAATAGAACTTTTGTTAAATACTTTATACCTTGTATCTTTATCAAGTTTAGTTTTAGTATTTTTCGCTTTAGTATCTAATTACGGCAATAGAGTTTCAAACAAAAAAATTTTAAACGTTTTATCTACTTTATCAATTTCTGGTTATGCAATACCCGGAGTAATTCTTGCGATAGCGTTTATTACTTTTGTTGCTTGGTTTGACGAAAATATAATAAGAACATTGGGACTTTTATCAGTAAAAAAAATATTTATTGGTTCAATTTTAGGTTTAGTCATTGTGTATTTTGTAAGATTTTATTCTTTAGCTTTTAATGGAATAAAATCAGGATATGAAAAAATGAACATTGCTGTTGATGAGAGCGCTTATCTTCTTGGATATTCTAAGAGTAAAACTTTTTTAAATATTCACATCCCATACTTAAGGAATTCACTTTTATTTGTTATCATATTAGTTTCTTTAGAAATAATTAGAGAATTACCAATTACACTAATTTTGAGACCTTTTAATTTTGAGACTTTTGCAACTACAGCATATATTTCTGCGTCTGAAGATTTATTAGAAGCTGCTGCTATCCCATCTTTATGTTTGATAATTATTGCAAGTTTCTTTATTTTACTTACGTCTAAATATATTTTAAGAGATAAAGATGAGTAAAAACTTTTTAGAAATTAAAAATGTTAGTTTTAAAGCTGGTGGAAAAACTAAAGTAAGAAATGTATCTTTTAATATTGAAAATAAGGGGGATATAATCTGTCTTCTTGGGCCATCTGGTGTTGGTAAAACTACAATTCTTAGAACAATCGCAGGATTAGAAAAAATTAAATCTGGATCAATAAAACTTAAAGGTAATATTTTATCTTCTGCAAAAGACCATATTGAACCAGAAAATCGGAATATATCTCTATCATTTCAAGAAAATAGTTTATTTCCTCATTATAGTGTTGAAGAAAATATATATTTAGGTGCTGATGCAAAAAAACCAAACGGGAAAAAGAAAATAAGCCCTAAAAAAATAATTAAACTGTTAAACATAGAAAAAATATTAAGCAAGTATCCTCACCAAATAAGTGCAGGAGAAGCACAAAGAGCAGCTCTTGCTAGATCATTAGTGACACAACCAGATCTTTTATTATTAGACGAGCCATTATCAAACGTTGATCAAAGTTTTAAAGAAGAAATACAAGTTCAATTAAAAAAACTTTTAAATGATTTAAAAATTACAACTATTGTAGTTACTCACGATTCTTACGAAGCTTTTTATTTAGGTAACAAATGTGGTTTAATTTTGGAAGAAAAACTTAAGCAGTTTGACGATCCGTATAATGTATATCATTTTCCAAATTCTATTGAAGTCGTAAATTTTCTTAATAGAGGAATTCTTATACCAGCGAAAGTTACCGGTGAAAACAGTCTTGAAAATGATGATCTAGGAACAATTAAAGGAAATTTTATTAAACATTACAAAAAAGGGTCTAATGTTCAGTTGTTAATTCAACCAGAAGATTTAGAACATGATGATAAAAGCAATCTTAAGCTTGAAGTAGTAGATAGAAAATTTAGAGGAACTAATTTTATTTATACACTTAAAACACCTAGCAATAAATTAATACCTGTTTTTGTTCATTCACATCATATTCATCAACATGAAGTAGATGAAAAATTTGGCATTAAAAGACCAATTAATATTGATCATATAGTTTGCTTTTAATTTTATCATAATATAAATTTAGCTATAAGGGGTGTCGCAAGACTGAGATTAAACCCTAAGAACCTGTCCGGTAATTCAGAAAGGGAAAATGTGGATAAAACAATTATACTAAGTCAACCATCAGCAATTTTATTAATACTATTTTTATCTATTATTTTTTTAGTTGTTGGAGTGTTTTATTCAAAAAAATACAAAGGTTTAAATAATTACTTAGTCGCAAATAGATCAATTGGAGTTTTTTCATTAACCGCAAGTTTAGTTGCATCATCATTGGGAGCTTGGATTTTATTTGGACCCGCTTCAGCTGCGACCTGGGGAGGTATTGGTGCAGTTATAGGATATGCTTTAGGAACAGCATTTCCATTATTTATATTAATTTTTTTAGGTCAAAAATTTAGAAAAAACTACCCAAATGCAAAAACATTAATAGAAGTAACAAGATATAGATTTGGTAATAAATTATTTAAATTAATTTTATTTTTATCAATATTTTATATGACAATATTTTTAATTGCGGAAGTAACAGCAGTCTCATTATTTATTAATTATATTTCAGGAGTTGAATTATGGATAACAGCTTTAATAGTAATAGCTAGTTCATTAACTTACACATTATATGGTGGATTAAGAGCTTCAATTTTTACAGATAATATTCAATTTATATTGTTTCTACTATTATTAATAATAGGATTTGGATATACAATTTCAATTTACGGAAATAATTTTACTTTTGAATTTGTTAGAGAAAATAAACCTATTCTATTAAGTCTAGATTATTTACCTAATTTTACTGCAGGATTAACATTTTTTATTGCCGTAGCAGCAACAAACCTTTTTCACCAAGGAAATTGGCAAAGAATTTATGCAGCTAAAGATAATAAAGTACTACGAAAAAGTCTGTTTTTATCTTTTTTAATAATAATACCTGTTGTATTCATAATTGGATTCAGCGGCTTAGTAGCTGTATCAGATAACAACAAAGTGATACCTGATCTTGCCTTTTTGTCTTTGATATTAAAAGACCAGTCTATAACTATATCTGTTGTTCTAGTTATATTAGCAATATCTCTAACAATAAGCAGTATAGATACATTAATAAATGCAGTTTCAAGCTTGATAATAGTTGATGGAAGAAAATTAATAAATCTGAATTTAGATTATTTAAAAATATCTAAATTTATAATACTATTCATATCTTGTTTAACATTATTAGTTGCCTCCAAAGGTATAAGTATTTTATATCTATTTCTACTTGCAGATTTATTTTGTTGTTCAGCCGTATTAACTATCTTTTATGGTTTTTATAATAAAAAAATTAATGAAAAAAATGCATATTTGTCCATTACTTTAGGATTATTTTTTGGGCTGATTCTTTTTCCAAGTCCTGATTTTTCAAAATCTATATTAATTGGTATTTTATTTCCTATAGATTATTTTCCAGCTTTTATGTCGCAATCATTACTGTTTTTATCTTTTTTTATTGCTACTTTTTTTCCATTACTTACTTGGAAAACAAAATAAAATGAATAGAATAAATCAAATATGTTAGATTTTTTATTGCCATTTATAATTTTAATCTTAGTTGTTGTTTTCATACATGAGTATGGTCATTACTACTTTGCTAAAAAATATGGAGTAGGCGTAACAGATTTTTCCATAGGTTTTGGCAAAGAAATATTTGGATGGAATGATAAATCTGGAACACGCTGGAAAATTTGCTGGATCCCACTTGGTGGTTATGTAAAATTTTTTGGTGATAGAAATGTATTTTCTCAAAGTGATCAAGAGGAAATTTTAAAAAAATATAATGAAGAGGAAAGAAAAAAACTCTTTGTTTTAAAACCCCTTTACCAAAGATCTTTAATTGTTGCTGCTGGACCTATAGCAAATTTTATCTTAGCAATTTTTATATTTTTATTTATTTATATGTTTTCCGGGAAAGATTTTACTCCTGCTGTTATAAATGAAGTTCAAAAAGATAGCCCTGCTCAAATTGCAGGATTAAAAAAAAATGATATTATTTTGGAAATAGATAATACTAAAGTTAAAAGCTTATTAGACGTTTCTAAGCTTATTACTATGTCTACTTCAGAATATATTGATTTTATGATCTCGAGATCTGATCAAGAAATTTTGTTTAAAATTAAACCTAATATTGTTGATACCGAGGATAATCTTGGCAATAAAATTAAAAAAAAAATGATTGGTATTCAATTGGGAGCTTATAACAACGAAGTAAATCATGTTAAACTTGGACCTGCAAAAGCACTGTTTTATTCAGTAAATGAAGTTTATTTTGTTACTACCTCATCTCTTAAATACTTGATGTCTATACTATTTGGTTCTGGTGACAGTTCTCAATTAGGTGGCCCAATCCGAATAGCAAAAGTTACTGGCCAAGTTGCAGAATTTGGTATTTTGCCATTCCTTAGCATGATGGCATATATTTCTATTAGTTTAGGATTAATTAATTTATTTCCAATTCCATTACTGGATGGTGGTCATTTAATGTTTTATGGATTTGAAAAAATTTTAGGCAGACCGTTAAGTCAAAAAACTCAAGAAGGTTTTTTTCGAATCGGAATGTTTTTAATTTTATCGTTGATGTTTTTTGCTACCTTTAATGATTTAAAAGATTTAGGCTTATTTTAAAGGCTTTTAGAGCATTAAAAAACCCAATAAAATCAATACTTTTTTAGCACAATATATTGTGTTAAAAAAACAAATATACACTAAAAAAAAGCTTGAATTATAAAGGATTTTGTTAAGTATGTTATTTAACTATTAAAACCGGAGCTAAAATGAACAAAAAACAACTAGTTGCTAAATTGGCAGGTACATTAAATCAAAGCAAAGCTGATGCTGAGCGTACTTTTGATACAATTACCAACACTATTTTAGATGCTCTAAAAGCAGATGATTCAGTAAAAATCGCAGGTTTTGGAACATATAAAGTAGCTAAAAGAAAAGCTAGAATTGGAAGAAATCCTAGAACTGGAGAACAAATCCAAATTGCTGCTTCTCAAAAAGTGAAGTTTTTACCTGCTAAAGCATTAAAAGAAGTATTTAACAAATAAGCACAATTAACTAACAGCCTTTATAAAAAGGCTGTTAGTTCATGCAAAGACTGCATAACTATTTTTCTATATCAACATTAGTCTCTTATAAGCATTAAATATATTTATTTTCATAGGAGGTTTTTATGAAAAATTTATTTAAGTTTATAATTACGTTATTAATATTGTTAAACGTTTCTAACTTAGCTTATGCAGAAACTACTGTATCAGAAGAAGTTAGCTTTATTTTTAACACTTTTTTATTTTTAGTTTGCGGTTTCCTAGTTATGTTTATGGCTGCAGGTTTTGCTATGCTTGAAGCAGGAAGCGTAACATCAAAAAGTGTATCGGTAATCTGCGCAAAGAATATAGGATTATTTTCTATTGCCGGAATTATGTTCTGGATGGTAGGATATAACCTTGCGTATGGAATTCCAGAGGGTGGTTATATAGGGAAATTTATACCTTGGTCTGACTCAAGTTCAGTAGAAACTGGCTATTCAGATGGCTCTGATTGGTATTTCCAAATGGTTTTCTGTGCAACAACAGTTTCAATCGTATCAGGAACATTGGCAGAAAGAATTAAATTATGGCCTTTCTTCCTATTTGCAGCAATTTTATCAGGAATTATATATCCAATTGTGATGGGATGGCAATGGGGTGGAGGATGGTTAGCATCTGCAGGATTTGCAGATTTTGCTGGATCGACACTTGTTCACTCAACTGGTGGCGCAGCAGCATTAGCAGGAGCAATTATTTTAGGACCTAGATTAGGAAGATTTACAAAATCAGGTTCTGCAGCTCCATTAAAGCCTTATGCAGCTTCATCAATTCCATTAGTAACTGTAGGTATATTTATTTTATGGTTGGGTTGGTTTGGTTTTAATGGTGGTTCGCAACTTGCAATGGGAACTGCTGATGATGCAATTGCTGTATCTACAATCTTTTTAAATACATTTTTAGCTGGAGCTGGAGGTGTAATGGCTGCAGCAATAACAACAAGATTAGGTTTTGGAAAAACTGATGTTATTCAAATGTTAAATGGATGTATTGGTGGATTAGTTGCTATTACTGCTGAACCATTAATGCCTTCTCCATTTGCAGCAATATTAATAGGAGCTGTAGGTGGTGTTATTGTAGTGTTTGGAACAAAACTTCTATTCTCATTAAAAATAGATGATGTTGTAGGTGCAGTACCAGCACACTTGTTTGCAGGTATTTGGGGAACATTAGCTGTACCGATAACAAATCCAGATGCAAGTTTTGGCACTCAATTATTAGGAGTAGTTTCTATAAATGTATTTGTATTTATAGTTTCATTTATCGTGTGGTCAATAATGAAAGCTACGATTGGTATTAGATTAAGTAAGGAAGGTGAACTTAAAGGTACTGACGTTACTGAAACAGGAGTTATTGCATACGCTA
>CACHGH010000018.1 GCA_902579215.1 uncultured Pelagibacteraceae bacterium | reverse complement strand
ATGAAGGAGTGATTATTATAGCGGCAACAAATAGACCTGATGTACTTGATCCAGCTCTATTAAGACCAGGAAGATTTGATAGACAAGTAGTTGTCTCTCTACCAGATATTATAGGAAGAGAAAAAATACTTAAGGTTCATGCAAAAAAAATATCAATGGCACCAGACGTAAATTTAAGAACAGTAGCAAGAGGAACACCTGGGTTTTCAGGGGCAGATCTTGCAAACTTAGTTAACGAAGCAGCTTTATTGGCTGCTAGAAAAAATAAAAGAATAGTTACTTTTAATGAATTTGAGGAAGCTAAAGATAAAGTTATGATGGGAGCTGAAAGAAGATCTATGGTAATGACTGAGGAAGAAAAAAGATTAACA
The DNA here is from genome assembly GCA_902579215.1 of uncultured Pelagibacteraceae bacterium. Taxonomy (GTDB): domain Bacteria; phylum Pseudomonadota; class Alphaproteobacteria; order Pelagibacterales; family Pelagibacteraceae; genus Pelagibacter. Next base: position 16,039 of record CACHGH010000018.1, on the reverse strand, counting down.
GCTTACCATGAAGCGGGCCATGCAATCGTTACCCTAAATGAAAAAGCTGCATATCCAATTCATAAAGCAACTATTATCCCAAGAGGAAGAGCTTTAGGGATGGTAATGCAATTACCAGAAAGAGATGAATTATCCCAGACAAGAGAGCAATTACATGCACAAATGGCAATAGCAATGGGTGGAAGAGTTGCAGAAGAAATAATTTTTGGTGACGATAAAGTTACCACAGGCGCTGCAAGTGATATTGAGCAAGCTACTAAAAGAGCTAGAGCAATGGTGATGAGAGCAGGTTTAAGTAAAGAACTTGGGCCAGTAGCTTACGGAGAAAATGAAGAAGAGGTATTTTTGGGACGTTCTGTTGCAAGACAACAAAATATGTCTGAAGAGACAGCAAGAAAAGTAGATATAGAAATTAGAAAATTCGTTGACAAAGGATACGAAAGAGCAAAAAAAGTTTTAAATGAAAAAATAGAGGATTTGCACAAACTTGCTAAAGCTCTTTTAACTTATGAGACTTTAACTGGGGCTGAAATCGAGGATTTAATCAATAAAAACGTTTATCCTACAAATAAGGAAGAGTTAAGATCTAAAGAAGAAGATTCAGGCTCAGCACTAGGCTCTATTGGATTAAAACCTAAAATTGTTCATTAAATTATAATGACAAAATATTACACTAGAGCGTGTAATTTTTATTACGGAAAAATATCAAAAGAAAAAATCAAAGATAAAACTGCAATACCTTTAAATAAAAATAACTTTATATCTTTTGATACGATTGAAATTATAACTAGGAATTATAAAAAAAAAATAAATATAAAGGATATTGAGTCACTGAATTTAAAGTTGCAAAAGAAAATTAAGTCAGATCTAAAACTAATATTAAAAAAAAGAAAATTTAAAAATTTGAATTTTTCAAATTTACCAATATTGATGGGAGTTGTGAACTTAACTCCAGACAGTTTTTCAGATGGGGGAAAGTATAATAAAAAAAATTTAGGATATTTTCATGCAAAGTCTTTAATTAAGATGGGTTGTAAAATTTTAGATATAGGTGGCGAATCGACAAGGCCTGGAGCAAACGATGTTAGAGAAAAAATAGAATGGAAAAGAATTAATCTAACTTTAAAAAAATTAAAAAAATTTAAATTTTTTATATCATTAGATACTAGAAAGTCACAAATCATGGAAAAAGGTATTAAAAATAAAATTAATTTAGTAAATGATGTTTCAGGCCTGACTTATGATTCAAACACAATAAATATTCTTAAAAAATATAATATTCCTTTTGTAATTCATCACACAAGAGGAAACCCTAAAACTATGCAAAAAAACCCAAGTTATAAAAACGTTCTTTTAGATATATATGATTTTTTCGAAAAAAAAATTAAAGAAATAAGATCAAAAGGAATAAAACATAACAATATTATTTTAGATCCAGGAATTGGTTTTGGTAAAAACTTGAAACATAATATTACCTTAATTAGCGATATTTCTATTTTTCACTCTCTTGGTTTTCCTATAATGTTAGGCATCTCTAGAAAAAAATTTATTAAAGATTTATCTGGAAACAATGATAGCAATGAAAGGTTGGGTGGAACTATATCTTCAAGCTTGCATGCAATAACACAAGGAGTTCAAATATTAAGAGTGCACGATGTTAATGAAGTTAATCAAAGTATAAAAGTTTTTAAATCAATTAAAAATAAGTAATGTCAAAAAAATATTTTGGAACAGATGGAATTAGAGGGAGAGTAAATAGTAAAAATATTAATGGAGATATGTTTTTTAAATTTGGCTTAGCGGCAGGTACATACTTTAAAAATCTTAAAAAAAGCAAACAAACAGCTATTATCGCAAAGGATACAAGGTTATCTGGCTATACATTAGAGCCTGCTTTAGTTTCTGGATTAGCATCAGCAGGCATGCATGTTTTTACACTAGGACCTTTGCCAACCAATGGACTTGCAATGCTAACAAAAAAAATGAAAGCCAATATGGGAATTATGATAACAGCGTCGCACAATCCTTATTTTGATAACGGTCTAAAATTATTTGGCCCAGATGGAATGAAATTATCTGATAAAATTGAAAAAAAAATAGAGAAATTGATAGACTCAAGGATTATAAGTAATTTATCTAAACCAGAGTCCTTAGGAAGAGTAAAAAGATTAGAAAATGCTAATGAAAAATATATAAAAATTCTTAAAAGAAACTTTCCAAAAAACTTCAGATTAAGAGGAATTAAGATTGCCATAGACTGTGCAAATGGAGCTGGTTATAAGTCTGGTCCTAAGCTTTTTAAATCCTTAGGAGCAAAAGTGTATGAAATAGGCACATCGCCTAACGGTTTAAATATTAATGATAAATGTGGATCAACATTTCCAAATAAAATCAAGTCTTTTGTAAAAAAATACAGGGTAAACCTGGGTATATCTCTTGATGGAGATGCAGATAGAATCATTTTGTGCGATGAAAAAGGAAATATTATTGACGGAGATCAAATTATTGCAATGTTAGCTACTAGGTGGAAAAGAAAAAAAATTCTTAGGGGAGGAGTTATAGGAACTTTAATGTCCAATTATGGATTGCAAAACTATCTGAGTGAGAAAAAAATTAGGTTTATCAGAGCTAATGTTGGAGATAGATATGTAAAAGAAAAGATGCAAAAAAATAAATATAATTTAGGAGGAGAGCAATCTGGACATATTATACTTGGAAAATTTGCAACTACGGGAGATGGTTTGTTGGTAGCTTTAGAAGTTTTATTTTCAATGAGAAAAGGCAGAAAGGCTAGTGAACTATTTAAAATTTTTAAAACTACACCACAAATTTTAGAAAATGTAGCGGTTAATGATAAATCTATTATTAATTCTACAAAATGTAGAAGAGCCATAAATCAAGCTAATAAATTAATTAAAGGCAAGGGAAGAATGCTTGTAAGAAAGTCTGGAACAGAACCAAAAATAAGAATTATGTGTGAATCTGAAAACAGAACCTTACTATTAAAATGTATAAATATTGTAAAAAAATCTATTAGATAAATTGAAACCAAAATCTAAAATACTGATTATTGCTGGCTCAGACTCTTCTGGAGGTGCTGGAATACAAGCAGATATAAAAACTGTTACTTCATTAGGGTCTTATGCAATGACTGCAATCACATCTGTTACAACTCAAAATACAACTGGGGTGATTTCTATTTCTCAGATACCTCCTCAAGAAATATCAAAACAGATAGAATTTACCTCAAAAGACATAAAACCCGATGTGATAAAAATTGGAATGTTATATTCAACAGCTGTAATTAATTCAGTTCTTAAATCTTTAAAGAAAATAAAAGTAAAAAAAATAATTTTAGATCCAGTCATGATTGCAAAAGGTGGAACAAAACTGATTGACGATCAATCAATAAAACTTCTTAAATCAAAATTGATTAAAAAAGTAAGTCTTATAACTCCAAATATTCCCGAAGCAGAGATCTTGACTAGAAAAAAAATTAATAACCTTCAAGATATGATCAATTCAGCAAATGTTTTAATTAATTTAGGAGCTAGGAATGTTTTAATAAAGGGTGGTCATCTTAAATCAAAAATTATGTATGATGTATTTGTAAACAAAAAAGAAACATCAGTATTCAAAAATAAAAAAATTTTCACAAAAAATACACATGGCACAGGTTGCACACTTTCAAGCGCTATTGCTACCTATTATTCATGTGGAAAAACGTTAAAGAAATCTTGTGAGATGGCAATCAAGTATGTTAACCATGCAATTGGCACAGGACCAAAATATGGAAGAGGTCATGGACCAATTAACCACTTAAACACAATAAATATTAAAAAAAAATTTAGATGAAAAATGTAGTTGTCGTTGGTTCCCAATGGGGAGATGAAGGTAAAGGAAAAATAGTTGACTGGTTATCAAGTGAAGCTGATGTAGTCATTAGGTTTCAAGGTGGGCATAATGCTGGTCATACGTTGGTTATTGATGGAATTACATACAAGCTAAGATTATTGCCATCTGGCATAGTAAGAAAAAATAAAATATCAATCATAGGTAATGGGGTTGTTGTTGATCCATGGGCTTTACTTGAGGAAATTGAAGAAATTAAATCTAAAGGTGTTGATGTAACACAAAAAAATTTAATCATTTCTGAAGCTGCAAACTTAATTCTACCGTTTCATAGGGAAATGGATGAAATTAGAGAAGATGCAGCAGGAAAAGCAAAGATTGGAACTACCAGAAGAGGAATAGGTCCAGCATATGAAGATAAAGTTGGCAGAAGATCAATAAGACTAATGGATTTAGTTTCTGAGAAAAATCTTGATCATAGATTAGATACAGTCTTAACACATCATAACGCAATTAGAAAAGGACTCGGCAAAGAAATTTATAAAAAGGATAAACTTAAAAAAGAATTACTAAAGATAGCACCTGAGATTTTAAAGTATTCAAAGCCAGTTTGGAAAAAAGTTGATCAATTTAAATCAGAGGGAAAAAAAATATTATTTGAAGGAGCACAGGGAATATTACTTGATGTTGATCATGGCACGTATCCATTTGTAACATCTTCTAATACAGTTGCATCTTCTGCTGCAACAGGATCTGGTTGCGGCCCAAATACAATAAATTATGTATTAGGTATTACAAAAGCTTACACAACAAGAGTTGGCGAAGGACCATTTCCAACAGAACAAAATAATAGCATTGGTGAATTACTAGGATCTATAGGAAAAGAGTTTGGAACTGTTACAAGCAGAAAAAGAAGATGTGGCTGGTTTGACGGTGTACTAGTTAGACAAACAATAAAAATTTCAGGGATAAATGGTGTAGCTCTTACCAAGCTTGATGTTTTAGATGAGTTAGAAGAAATTAAAATGTGTATTAAATACGAAATAGACGGAAAACAAATTGATTATTTGCCTGCAGCAGTTGACGAACAATTAAAAGTAAAACCGATATATAAAACTTTTAAGGGCTGGAAATGTTCTACTAAAGGTATTAAAAATTTTGAGAAATTACCTGAAAAAGCAAAATTATATATTCTTGAGTTAGAAAAATTTATAGGAGCAAAGGTTTCAAGCATTTCCACAAGTCCAGAAAGAAACGATACAATTTTACTAGAAAATCCTTTTAAAATTTAATTTGCTGGTAAAAGATTTTTAGATTTTGCGGAATTTAACATGTGTTTTTGAAGTTTTTCAAAAGCCTTATTTTCTATTTGTCTAATTCTCTCTCTACTAATCTTATATTTTTTGCTTAGATCTTCTAAAGTTTCTGGCTCATCGTTAAGTCTTCTAGAGTACAAAATTTCTCTTTCTCTAGTGTTTAATATTTTTATTGAGTCTTTTAATAGATCTTTTCTTTGATCTAACTCTTCTTTTTGAGCGAACTTAAGTTCTTGATCCATTTGTTTGTCAACTATCCAATCTTGCCACTCATCTCCATCTTCACCTATTTGGGAGTTTAAGGAGTGTTCTTTTCCTGAGAGTCTTCTATTCATTGAAACAACTTCTTCTTTACTAACATTTAGTTTATCCGCTATTTCTGATACATGCTCATCTTTTAAATCACCTTCACTTTTTGGAGCTATTTGGTTTTTTAGTTTTTTAAGATTAAAGAATAATTTTTTTTGAGCAGTTGTTGTTCCAATTTTAACCAAACTCCAAGATCTTAAAATATATTCTTGAATTGATGCTTTTATCCACCACATTGCATAAGTAGCTAATCGAAATCCTTTTTCTGGTTCAAATTTTTTGACAGCTTGCATTAAGCCTATGTTACCTTCTGATATCATTTCATTCACAGGTAAACCGTATCCTTTGTAACCCATTGCTATTTTAGCTACTAATCTTAAGTGGCTGGTAACTAGCTTTTCTGCAGCTTTTATATTTCCATTATTTTTCCAATTTTTAGCTAGCATGTATTCTTCTTCAGCATCCAACATTGGAAATTTTTTTATTTGCGCCAGGTAAGCCGATAGCCCACCTTCATTTGAAAGAGCAGGTAAATTATAACTTGTAGTTGTAGCCATGTTTCGAGGTATTTATTTAATAAAGTTTTATTTTTTTACAACGTTTTATTTATCAATATTTCTAAGTATTTTTGTTATTTTAGTAAGTTCTTTTGGCAAAATTGAGGAGAATTTTAATCTTTTACCATTTCTAGGGTGGTTAAATCCCAAAGTTTTTGCATGTAAAAATTGTCTGTCTAAACTGTTGATCGATTTTTCCAAGTCCTTATTGATTTTGTTTAATTTTTTAAATTTCTTTTTATATTTTTTATCTCCTAAAATATTATTTCCTTTATAGCTCATATGAACCCTTATTTGATGTGTTCTACCGGTTTCTAGTTTACATTCTATTAAACTTAAAGTCGGCGAATTATCATTTTCAAAGATTTCTAAAGTTTTATAATTGGTTATAGCTACTTTTCCTTTCGTGAGTCCCACTTCCATTAATTGTCTATTTTTTGAGCTTCTGGTAATTAGAGTTTTTATCCTTCCTGAACTTGGTCGAAGCTTGCCCCAAATTATCAGCTCATAAATTCTATCAATTGAATGTTCATTAAACTGTTTTGATAAATTTTCATGTGAAAAATTATTTTTAGCCACGACTATAAGTCCACTTGTATCCTTGTCTATCCTATGAACAATTCCAGGCCTTAATTCATCACCTATATTAGATAGACTATTTCCACAATAATTCATTAAAGCGTTAACTAATGTTTTATCATAATTTCCAGCACCTGGGTGCATACTAATTCCAGCTGGTTTATTTATAACAATTAGATCATTATCTTCATAAACAATTTCTAGTTTAAAATTATAAGGTTTTAAAGAAGCTTTCTTAGGTTCTGGAATTTTAAAAAAAATTTCATCATCTATTGAAACCTTATAAGCAGGAGATGTAACTATTTTATCATTTATTTTTAAATATTTTTTTAAGATTAAATTTTTAACTCGCGTTCTACTCAATTCTTGATTTTGCGAAATTATATATAAATCTATTCTTTTATTATTATCGTTTTTTGAAACAGTAAATTTTAAGTTGTTTTCCATATTTTAACTAAATTTACTTAATATTTTACTAATTAAAAAATCAAAATTTTTATTTATTTTTTTATTTTTGATTTTATATAATTCTCTCAAATACGTATGTGCTTGATATCTTCTGTTCCACCAGGCTAAAGAAAATTTTTTCCAATTTGACTCTAATCCACCCTCAATTTGTCTGTAATATGTTATTTTATTTTTTATGATTTTATAATCATTTTTAATTAACATTGAATAAACTTGAATTCTAAAATCTATAGCTAAATGGCTAAATTTTTTATTTGTAAGAAAAGATAATTTTTCGAAATTATTAAAGTCATTTTTAACAAAGCTTATAGAGCTTGTGGGGAAAATTGTTGGCCAAATATGTTTACTTTTTTTATTTTTAATCTTAAAATTAATTTTATTTCCTAAATAAGGTTTATCAAAAAAGAATTTACTATTAGTATTTTTAAAACTATGAAATACTTTTTTTAACTTATTTTTGTAAAAAAAATCATCGGAATCTAATAAACAAACTATTTTTCCATTGCTTTTTTTAATCATTTTTTTTATACAATATAATTGATTTTGGGGACCAGAATTAAATTTTCTTGGTATTTTAAAAATTCTTACTTTGTTTTTAAATTTATTAATGACCTCAATTGAATTATCAGTTGAGTTGTTATCTGCAACACAAATCTCAAATTTTCTAAAATTTTGGTTAAGACAGGATTCTATACATTTTTTAATGTATTTTTGTTTATTAAAGTTTGTAATAAGTATTGATACTAATGGTTTCATTTATCAACTTTAAATTTAAATTTATTAAAACAATAATATATTAATATATAAAATTTGTGTTAAGTTTATGAATGCGCTTGTAGCTCAACTGGATAGAGCGCCTGACTTCGGATCAGGAGGTTGAGGGTTCGACTCCTTCCGGGCGCACCAATTATTCGCCTATATTTATTAATGAACCTTTTTTTCTTGCCTGAGCGAAGGAATAATAAAACAAAAATATACCAAGAAATAGATATAAACTATTTAGCATAAAAGCATTTTTTATATTGTCGTAATTAACTTCATTTGTAACTAGAATTGATCTAGCTTCTTCAAATATGTAAACCAAAGGTAGACCTCTTGCAATATTTTGAAAAATTTCAGGCAATATTTCAATAGGGTAATATATACAGCCTAAAGGAGCTAATAAAAATAATGATGACCAAGCAATATTTTCAAAGGCTGGTCCATACCTTAGTAATCCAGACGATACAAATAATCCCAATGTAATTCCAAAAATATAAAGGCTTAAAAATAAAAAAAATAGAGGCATACCAAGTTCTAATATTGAAATACCAAATAACGGGCTAGTTATTAAAATTGCAGGCACAAGTCCAATCAACGTTCTAATCAAAGCTGTAGCAACCAATGAAGTTATTATTTCGCTAATTTTCAATGGTGCAATAAATAAATTTGTAAAATTTCTACTCCAAATCTCTTCCAAGAATAGCATATTAAAACTTATACTTGACCTGAATAAGAAATCATAAAGTATTGCACAGGTTAGAATAACTCCAACAGTATTATTATAATAATCACTATAAGTAGAAAAAAATTTTGAAATAAAACCCCATAAAATGATTTGTATTGTTGGCCAATAAATTAAATCTAAAATTCTTGGCAAAGATCCTTTTATTAAAAAAAAATGTCTTAAAAATAATCCAAAAATTCTATTAATGCTCATTTTTTATTTTATTAAGTTTTAGAAAAACCTCTTCTAAATTGTTTTTTCCATGTTTTTTAATTAATTCATTGGGTGTTCCTTTATCAATGATTAACCCATCCTTCATCATTAGAACATTTCCACATAATCTTTTGACTTCATCCATATTATGAGACGCAAGAAGTATGGACATACTCTTTTCTTTTGTAATTTGTTCTATAAAAGATCTAACAAAATTTCCAGTTTCAGGATCTAAAGAAGCTGTAGGCTCATCCAAAAATAAAATATTTGGATCGTTAATTAATGCTTTTGCTAAGCTCACTCTATTTTTTTGACCAGATGAAAGCTCTCCTGTTTTCCTATCAAGGAAATCTTCTAATCTTAGTTTTTCAGTTAAATATTTTATTCTTTCTTGTATCTTTTTAACTCCATAAAGTTTTCCATAAACAATTAGGTTTTCTTTAACAGTTAGTTTTTTTGGCAATTCTATATAAGGTGAAATAAAATTCATTTTATGAAGCAGTGAAATTCTATTATTTTCTATATTTTTTCCATTTATAAAAACATTTCCATATGTTGGCTTAAGCAAACCAAGCATCATTGCAATAGTAGTTGTCTTGCCACATCCATTTGGCCCTAATAAACCCAAAATTTCATTTTCACTAATTTCAAAACTTATATTTTTTACAGCTTCTTTTTTAATATAATTTTTAGTTAAATTTTCTACTATTACAGATTTGGACATTACTTTGTTTTTTTTGAAGCTCTAATTAACCTATCATTTATTGCTTCACCAAACCCTATATTTGGGATTTTTTCAACGGCAATACTTTTAAAATTTTTATTTTTTATTTTTCTCAAAGTTTTATACAAATTTTTTGCTGCCTCTTTAAGGTTGTTATTTTTACTTAAATAATAAAAATTTTTACCAGAAAACTTTCTTTTTTTAATTAGTATAAATGCCTCATTCATATTGGGGTTGGCAATATTCAATCTTACAGGGATTCCTGGTGAATAATGAAGTTTATTTTGACCAGGGGCAATAATTTTTTTCACTTTTTTATTAAATTTCAGTTTAGATTTAAGAGCTTTATTGATTATATTTATTTCTGTTCCTCCCAGTCTAAGTATTTGAGGTTTGTTTATTAAACTAATTATTGTTGATTCCAATCCAATTTTTGATCTACCTCCATCTAAAATAAATTTAATTTTTTTTTCCAAATTCCTCTTTGACATCACTCTTTGATACAGCGCTTATTTTTGTAGAAATATTTGCACTTGGTGCAGCAAGTGGGTATTTAATTTCTTTAAGAAGTTTTCTTGTTAAAGGATGCTTTGGAAATCTAACAGCAAGTGTTTTTTTTGTTATTAGTAACATTTTTTGATATTTCACTTTTTTTATTTAATTTTAAAACAAAGGTGATCGGTCCTGGACAAAATCTTTTATATAATTTTAAAAAAACCTTATTTATTTTACAATCTTTCTTAAGTGATCTTAAATTGTAATAGTGAACTATTAAAGGGTTATTTTTAGATCTATTTTTTAACCTAAATATTTTGGAAGTAGCTTTTTCAGAATAAGCATTTCCCGCTAATCCGTATACAGTTTCTGTAGGAATTGCTATACACTCGTTTTTATCTAAATAGTACTTAGATTTTTTAATATTTGAAAGAATGTTTTTCATGTATTAATACCAACTATTATATGAAAGAAAAAAATTTACCAGACGATAATAGCTCAAAATCTATAGAAGACCTAACAGAAGAAGCTAATAAAATAATAGATAATTTAGAAAAAGAAAAAGACTTACAAAATTCTTTAGATAGCTATCAAAAATTAATTAAACTTAACAACACTATAGAAAAAAAATTTTATGCAAGGTCTAAAGAAATAACTCAAGACTATAAAGATAGAATAAAAAAAAATGAAAAAAAAACTTAATCAAATTGCAAAAGATACAAATCTTTTTCTAAAAAGATATATTAGAAATCAAAAAAAAACAGATTTAATCGTTCCTATGAAGTATGGTTTATTTCCTGGTGGAAAAAAAATTAGATCAAAGATTTTATTTGATATAGGACAATTATTTAATGTTAATTATCAAAGTTTAATTAAAGTTGGTGCTGCCGTTGAGTGTATTCATGCATACTCATTAATTCATGATGATTTGCCCTGTATGGACAATGATAGCTTGAGAAGAGGAAAGAAAGCAACGCATGTAAAGTACGGTGAGTCTACTGCAGTCCTGGCAGGAAACTCTCTTTTAACAATGGCTTTTGAAATTCTAACTGATAAAAAATTTTTATTAAATGAAAAAGCTAAAGTGGAACTAATCAAAAAGTTGTCTGAATGTGCAGGCCATATAGGAATTGCAGGTGGTCAATATTCAGATTTAGATTTTGAAAATAAAAAAATATCAAAAAATAAAATTATAAAAATGCAGGTTAAAAAAACAGGTAAATTATTTAGTTTTTGTTGTATTGCACCTTTAATAATTAAACAAAAAAATAAAAAAGATATTAAAAAGTTTGATGAGTTAGGTTCAAATATTGGGCTAATTTTTCAAATTGCTGATGATTTGATTGATTATAGCGGAGATGCTAAAAAGGTAGGTAAAAGAACTAGAAAAGATAAAAAAAAAGGAAAAGCTACTTTAATAAGTTTACTTGGTTATGAAAAAACTATTAAATATGTAAATAGTATAAAATTAAAATTAATAAATAAATTTGAAAATTATGGTTCCAAATCGAAACATATAAATGAAACAATTAACTATATTTTAAGTAGAACAAAATGAAAAAAGATTATAAATATCTAGACAATATAAACTTTCCCTCAGATATAAAAAAATTATCTGTAAATGAATTACAAAATTTATCTGACGAAGTAAGAACTGAACTAATAGATGCTGTATCTGAAACAGGAGGTCATTTAGGTGCAGGACTTGGTGTAGTAGAACTGACAGTAGCTCTACATTATATATTTAATACACCAAATGATAAATTAATTTGGGACGTAGGTCACCAGACTTATCCACATAAAATTTTAACAGGAAGAAAAGATAGAATAAGAACATTAAGACAAGGTAAAGGGTTATCTGGATTTACAAAAAGATCAGAAAGTGAGTTTGATCCATTTGGAGCGGCACACAGCTCAACATCAATCTCATCAGCTTTAGGAATTGCTTTTGCTAACAAACTTTCTAATAAGTCAGATAATGTCATTGCTGTTATTGGAGATGGTGCAATGAGCGCAGGAATGGCTTACGAGGCAATGAACAATGCTGGGGCAAGCAAAACGAAAATGATCGTTATTTTAAATGATAATGACATGTCGATTGCAAAACCTGTTGGGGCAATGAGATCTTACTTTGCAAAAATTTTATCAGGCAAAATTTATTTTAGCTTAAGAGAAACAATAAAATTAATAATATCTGCGTTTTCTAAAAGATTTAGTAAAAAAGCTGGCAAAGCGGAGGATTTTTTGAGGTCAGCAGTAACCGGAGGTACTTTATTTAATTCAATGGGGTTTTATTACATAGGCCCAATTGATGGACATGATATGGAATCATTAGTTTCAGTTCTAAAAAATGCTAAAGAAATTGAATTTGAGGGGCCAATCATGATTCATTTAAAAACACAAAAAGGAAAAGGCTATGAATTTGCAGAAAAATCTGCTGATAAATTTCATGGAGTTTCAAAATTTAATATTAATACTGGAGTTCAAGAAAAAAACAAATCAAACATTCCTGCGTATACTAAAGTTTTTGCAAATACCCTTGTTAAACATGCTGAGAAAGATAGTAAAATTATTGGAATTACAGCAGCAATGCCTTCGGGCACAGGAATGGATATTTTTGGAGAAAAATTTCCCTCGAGAATGTTTGATGTCGGAATTGCAGAGCAGCATGCGGTTACTTTTGCTGCTGGTTTAGCAACAGAAGGGTATAAACCATATGCAGCAATATACTCTACTTTTTTACAGAGAGCATACGACCAAGTAGTTCATGATGTTGCAATTCAAAGTTTACCAGTTAGATTTGCCATAGATAGAGCCGGTTTAGTTGGGGCTGACGGACCTACTCACGCAGGATCTTTTGATATAACTTATTTATCTACCTTACCTAATTTTATAGTTATGGCTGCAAGTGACGAAGCTGAATTAGTGAAAATGATTAATACCTCTGTTGATATTAACGATAAACCTTCAGCGTTTAGATACCCAAGAGGAAATGGTGTTGGAGTTACCCTGCCATCAATTGATGAAAAATTAGTAATTGGAAAAGGAAAAGTTATAAAAGATGGTAAAAAAGTAGTATTAGTGAATTTTGGTGCAAGATTAAACGAATGTTTAATTGCTCATGATAATTTAGCAAAAAAAGGAATAAACGTTACTATAGTTGATGCTAGATTTGCAAAACCACTTGATGAAAATCTTTTGTGGCAGATAGCAACTGATCATGAAGTAATGATTACAATTGAAGAGGGTTCAATTGGTGGATTTGGATCTCATGTAAGTCAATTTTTATCTAATAGCAACATATTAGATGGCAACCTAAAATATAGATCAATGATTTTACCTGATAGATTTATTGATCATGATAAACCAGATTTAATGTATAAATATGCTGGGTTAGACGCAAAAAGTATTGAAGATAAAATTCTAGATACTTTAAATTCAAAAATAATAATTAAAAAAATTAACTAGCTTTTGCATTGAGCGCTGTGCATCAAATAGTGATCCAGTATTACACAGTGCATCATTGCCTCACCAATTGGCACAGCTCTGATACCAACACACGGATCATGTCTTCCTTTTACAGATATTGAGGTATTTCTTCCAAATTTATCGATTGTCATTCTTTTAGAGTGAATTGAGGAAGTTGGTTTTACTGCGAAAGAAACGATTATATCTTGACCTGAAGATATACCTCCGAGAATACCCCCAGCATTGTTAGATTTAAAATTAGTTCTTTTTCCTTTTTGAAAAATTTCATCAGAATTTTGTTCCCCTGTTAATTGAGAAGAATTCATTCCTGATCCAATGTTTACTCCTTTTACAGCATTTATGCTCATCATTGCTGCTGCAAGATCCATATCTAATTTTGAATATATTGGGGCTCCCAAACCAACAGGAACTCCTTTTGCTCTCACTTGAATTGTTGCACCACAAGACGACCCAGCTTTTCTAATGCTTAATAAATATTTTTCCCAAAGTTTTACAATAGATTTATCCGGACAAAAAAATGGGTTTTTTAAAATAAATTTATCATTCCATTTTTTTTCATCACAACCTAATATACCTAATTGCGTTACAGCTCCAATTACCTTATATTTTTTTCCAATTTTTTGTTCTAGGATTTTTTTTGCTATAGCTCCAGCTGCAACTCTTCCAGCAGTTTCCCTAGCTGATTGCCTACCGCCACCTCTAAAATCTCTAATTCCATATTTTTTGAGATAAGTATAATCGGCATGACCAGGTCTAAACTTATTTTTTATAGTTTCATAGTCTCTTGATCTCATATCTTTATTATAGATAATCATTGATATTGGTGTCCCTGTTGTCTTACCCTCAAAAACACCCGAAAGAATATTTACTTCATCATCTTCTTTTCTTTGAGTTGTAAATTTTGATTGGCCTGGTTTTCTTTTGTTAAGTTCTTTTTGAATATCTTGTTCTTTAATTTTTACGTTAGGTGGACAACCATCAACAACACAACCTATTGCCGGACCATGGGACTCTCCCCAAGTTGTAAAGCGAAATATCTTTCCAAAAGTGTTAAATGACATTAAATATATTATATAAATTATTTTGTTTAAATTATGAATCAAAAAAATACACTTGGGCTGGATTATTGCTTTGGAGATTTAGAAAACCCTACAGATCTCTTTAAAGAGTGGTTTAATGAAGCAAAAAAGACAGAAATAAATGATCCTAATGCTTTTTCATTAGCAACTTGTGATAAAAAAGGAGTTCCTTCTGTTAGAATAGTATTGTTGAAAGACTTTAGTAATAATGGTTTAGTCTTTTATACAAATTTAAATAGCAAAAAGAGTAATGATATAAAAGAAAATCCAAATGGCTCTATATGCTTTCATTGGAAAAGTCTCTTAAGACAAATAAGAATTACTGGCAAAATATTTCAAGTAACTGATGAAGAAGCTGATGAATATTATAAAACAAGATCATATGGAAGTAGAATTGGTGCATGGGCATCAAAACAAAGTTCAATTTTAAAAAGTAGAGAAGAGCTTTATGACTCAATTGAAATTTACAAGAAAAAATTTAAAGATGAAAATAAAGTTCCTAGACCAGACCACTGGTCTGGATGGAATTTAAAACCAAATACGATGGAGTTTTGGTTGGATGGTGAAAATAGAATACATCAAAGATTAAAATATTTAAAAAAAGAAAACGGAAGTTGGGAAAAAGTTTTATTAAGCCCTTAAAATGTTCTTTCTAAACTGAAAGAAGCTAAATTTTGAAAAATATCTTTTTCTTTATTATTTTCAAATACACTTAAAGAATTAGCAGAAAGATTAATAAAATGTTCAGCTTTTTTATAACAGTCAGAAATAATATTATATTTTTTAATTAATTTTATAATTTTTTTAAATTCAACTTCTGTTCTTTCATTTTTTTTAAATATTTCTTTCAATTCATATTTTTCATCTTTTGAAGCTTTTTGATGAAGTAAGATTATTGGCAGGGTAATTTTACCTTCGTAGAAATCATTACCAATTTCTTTACCAAATATTTTAAGTTCTGAGTTATAATCTAAAGTATCATCTGCAATTTGAAATGTTAGACCAAGATTTTTTCCATAAAATTCTAAAGCTTCTTTTATTTTATTTTCTTTATTTGCTAAAATTGCGCCAACTTTAGTTGCAGCAGCAAATAATGATGCTGTTTTTGCAGATATTATTTTTAAATAAGTTTCTTCTAACATATCAACTTCACCCTTATGTTGAAGCTGTAATACTTCTCCTTGAGATATTTCCGCAGATGTAGAGGAAAGAAGTTTTAAAACTTCTAGGTTACCATCTTCTACCATCATTTCAAAACATCTACTAAGCAGATAATCACCCACAAGGATAGATGATTGATTTCCCCAAATACTATTTAATGTTTTTTTTCCTCTCCTTATTTCTCCATTATCAATTACATCATCATGCATTAAAGTCGCGGCATGAATCAACTCTACAGAAGCAGCAAGATTTATATCTCTACCACCTTTCGAATAACCACAAAGTTTTGCAGATCCTAAGGTTAGCAAAGC
>CACHGH010000017.1 GCA_902579215.1 uncultured Pelagibacteraceae bacterium | reverse complement strand
TAGGACACAAAATCCATACATATCCTATTTTACTTTTCAATTCTGATAAATTTAATTGATTAATATTAAAATTATTTTCCTTTATAAAAATATTAAGATAATTTTGAAAAACATCGGACCAAAACTTTTCCTCTTGATATAAACTATGATTTACAAAATAATTTTTATGATCTGAATCGTTAATTATTTTTAGAGGGTTAAAATAATCTGCTTTATACCTTGGTCTATCTTCATAAAATTGTTTAAAATTTGATTCAGTAAATTGATTTCCAAATGTTAAAAGAAATAAAATAGATAATATAGTATTTTTAATATATTTATTTTTTATCTCAAAAATTAGATAAGATAAAACTACAATAATAGGTATTAATACAAAAATGATATATCTAGAATGAATTATAGGCTTGTAAAGTAAACCGTATAGCAGAGGTGTAAAGTAAGATAAAAATATAAAGATTATAAGAATAGTAACAAAATTTAATTCATTTATAATTTTTTTTCTAAAGCTAACGATAAGACCTATTAATAAAAATAAATGTACTAAACCTAATAAACGAGATCCAAAAAATGTTGAGAAGTAAAAGTTAGTAAAAAATTTTAAAGATGGATGCTCTAACCACGTATGAGGATATTGTATCGACTCCCCAACATATATTGGCAAATATATTCCAAGCAGGATCAATATAATAAGGATACTATAATTTAAAAAAATTAAATTTTTTTTAAATTTTAAATAATAAAAAAAATAATAAGCAACCAAGGAAAAGAAAAATATTAAGACAAAAGGATGCCCTAGAAAAGCAATTGTTTGGAAAAAGATATATAAAAAAGTATTTAAAAATAAATTTTTTCCAGTTTTATGTGACTGAAAAGATTTTAATAAAAAAATTGCTGCTAGAGAGGTTGTAAAAAATGCAAAAGCATACAGTCTAGCTTCTTGTGAATATTTTATTAAGAAAACATTAAATGAAACTAAAAAAATTACTAAAAGATATGCATTATTTTTTTTTAATAAACTAGATAAATAGGTTACTGAAATTATACTTAAAATACCGAAAGTTACAGAGAAGTATCTTCCCATATATGTTTGGTAGCCAAAAATTTTATATAGAAACTTCATTAAAAAATTAAATAAAAAAGGACTTCCTTCAGCATTTCTATGCCTTGTGTAAGTTTCATTAAATGAAATAAAAGGATCTGAAACCCAAAAACTAACCATTTCATCGAACCATAAATTTTCATAATTTAAGTTATATACTCTGAGTAAAACTCCAAAAAATAATGAGAAACTAATCGCAATTATTATGAAATAGTTTGAATTAAATTTATTTACCATATAAATAATTTATATCAGTTTATTATAAATTTTTAAAAAAAAATGTTTTTATCCTTAAAAAATATACCGAAAGTTTCTTGGAGCTCTAAAAAACCATTAAACTTTAAACCCAAGATATCAACTTTTTTCTTTTTATGTTTTGGACTTACTTTGTTTGGCTTGGGAGAGGGATTATTGCTTGTGTCTTCAACAGGTGCATCTCCTTGGAGTGTTCTTGCACAGGGTATTTCATTAAATGTTAACTATTCCATAGGAATAATTACTTTTTTTATTAGTTTGTTTGTAATTTTTTTATGGATTTTTCTTAATCAAAAACCGGGCATTGGCACTGTACTCAACGCAATAATTATTGCTTTAATGATTGATTTTTCTTTAAATGTATTTGATATTCCTGAAAATTATTTTTCTCAAATTTTAATGGCAATTTCTGCTGTGCTTCTAGTTGGTATTGGAAGTGGTTTTTATTTGGTTGCAAATCTTGGCCCAGGACCAAGAGATGGTTTAATGACTGGTTTACAAAAAAAAACTAATTTACCAATAGCATCTGTCAGGGCATTTTTAGAAATTTCTGTTGTTTCAATAGGATGGTATTTAGGTGGTACAGTTGGGGTTGGAACTTTAATGTTCGCTTTTGGTGTAGGGCCTGCAGTTGCTTTGGGATTATTTATAGTAAGTAGAATTTTTTTAAAATCTAAAAAAAAACCCCCAAATTATAAAATTTAGGGGTTTTTAAAATCTTAATTAGTTTTTGGGTTACATTCCCATGCCACCCATTCCGCCCATGCCACCCATGCCACCCATACCTCCACCAGGCATTCCAGCAGGACCAGCATCTTTTTCTTCAGGTTTATCAGCGATCATTGCTTCTGTTGTTACAAGCAATCCAGCAATTGATGCTGCATCTTGCAACGCTGTTCTCACAACTTTCACTGGGTCTATAATTCCTTTTTCAAACATATCGCAGAACTCTTCATTTTGAGCATCGTATCCTTGAGATGATTTATTTTTTTCCAAAAGCTTTCCAACTACAACAGATCCATCGACTCCAGCATTTTTTGTGATTTGTCTAATAGGAGCTTCTAAAGCTTTTTTGACTAGGTCAACCCCAGCTTTTTGATCATCTCCTTTTGTTTTTAATTTATCTAAATCCTGAGAAGCATATAGAAGTGCACATCCTCCACCTACTACTATTCCTTCTTCAACTGCTGCTCTTGTTGCATTTAAAGCATCTTCAACTCTATCTTTTTTTTCTTTAACCTCAACCTCTGTTGCACCACCTACTTTTATTACGGCAACTCCACCCGCAAGTTTAGCTAATCTCTCTTGAAGTTTTTCTTTATCATAATCGGAAGTAGTTTCTTCTGCTTGCTGTCTAATCTGAGTACATCTCGCCTCAATATCAGATTTTTTTCCTGAGCCACTTATAATTGTTGTATTTTCTTTATCTACTTTAGCTCTTTTGCAAGATCCAAGATCAGTAAGTTTAACATTTTCTAATTTAACTCCTAGGTCTTCAGAAATTACCGTGCCCCCAGTTAGAATAGCTATATCCTCAAGCATTGCTTTTCTTCTATCACCAAAACCAGGTGCTTTTACAGCAACAACTTTTAAACCACCTCTAAGTTTATTTACAACTAAAGTTGCAAGCGCTTCACCCTCTACATCTTCAGAGATTATCATTAAAGGTCTTCCAGCTTGAACAACAGCTTCCAATAATGGCACCATAGGTTGTAAGTTAGTTAATTTTTTTTCATGCAATAAAATAAAAGGGTTTTCAAGATCTGTTATCATTTTATTAGCATCTGTAATAAAGTATGGTGATAAATAGCCTCTATCAAACTGCATACCCTCAACTACATCAAGTTCAGTCTCGATTGATTTTGCTTCCTCAACAGTGATCACTCCTTCGTTACCTACTTTCTGCATAGCTTTTGCAATCATTCCACCAATTTCTTTTTCTCCATTTGCTGAAATTGTTCCTACTTGTGCAATTTCATCACTGGCTTTTACTTTTTTTGCTGAAGCAATTAATTTTTCTTTTACATGTTGAACTGCTGCATCAATACCTCGTTTAACGTCCATTGGATTCATTCCTGCAGCTACATACTTAATTCCTTCTTTAACAATTGCTTGAGCTAAAATAGTAGCGGTTGTTGTTCCATCTCCAGCTTCATCATTTGTTTTACTAGCAACTTCTTTAACCATTTGAGCACCCATATTCTCAAATTTATCTTCTAGGTCTATTTCTTTAGCTACAGTAACACCATCTTTAGTTGTTCTTGGAGCCCCATAAGATTTATCAATTACAACATTTCGTCCTTTTGGACCAAGTGTAACCTTTACGGTGTTTGCAAGTATATCCACCCCTTTAATCATAGATGCTCTTGCATCAGAGTCGAATTTTACAATTTTTGCCATTTTTTTTCTCCTTTATTAAAATTACTTACTTAAAATTCCCATAATGTCAGATTCTTTCATTATGCTGTATTCTTTTCCATCAATTTTCACTTCTGTTCCTGACCATTTTCCAAATAAAACTTTGTCGCCAACTTTAACATCCATTGGAATTACTTTTCCATCTTCAGTTTTTGCACCACCGCCAATTGCAATAACCTTTCCTTCTTGAGGTTTTTCCTGTGCTGTATCTGGGATTATTATTCCTCCAGCTGTCTTTTCGCTGCTATCTAATACTTGTATTAAAACTCTATCATGCAAAGGTTTAAATTTCATAAATTCTCCTGTTAATAAGCGAGTCATATAGCCACCTATACTGGCTATTTCAAGATTAAGATAAAAAAATAACTAAATCAAAAAAGCAGAGAAATTCTGACTTTTTTGAGTTATATGTGATTTTATGACTGAAAATTTAGATGGAAGAGGCTTAAAATCAATTATCGAAAAATATGACTTATTTTTTATAGATTTATGGGGAGTAATACACAATGGTATTGAACTACATAATGAAGCTGTAAATACACTAGCAAGAATTTCTGAAGCAAAAAAAGATTATATACTTCTAACAAACGCACCAAGACCAAATAAAATAGTAAAAATTTTTTTAGAAAAGATGGGCTTAAAAGAGGAAATGAGACAAAGAGTTTATACCTCTGGTCAAGCTGCTTTAAGCTACCTGAGTAATAATTATTTAAAAAAAAAATTTTTTCACATTGGGCCACCTAGAGATTTCGATTTATTTTATGACCACAAGAAAAATAAAACAATGGATATAGACTCATGTGATTATTTGTTGTGCACAGGTCTTTTCGATCATGAAAGTGAAAATTTAAATTACTATAAAAAAATTCTCTCAAACTGTTCTACAAAAAAAATGATATGTACAAATCCAGATCTAATAGTTGATAGAGGTAAAAAAAGAGAATTATGTGCAGGATCTGTTGCAATGACATTTGAAGAAATTGGTGGAAATGTCATCTACTTTGGTAAACCATATCCAGAGGTTTATAATCAATCTATTCAAACGAAAGAAAAAAGAATAATTGCAATTGGTGACAATTTAAACACCGACATAAAAGGTGCAAATAACATGAATTATGATTCATTAATTATAACAAATGGAATTCATAAAAATGAATTTGAAAAAGAAGGTGTAGAAAAAATTTTAAAAAAATATAATGTTATATCTACATATTCTCAAAGTAATCTAAAATGGTGAAAAAGTGAAAATTTATTATAATTTTAATATTCCAGGTGAATTTAAAAATTCAATTTTGTTAATTGGTAATTTTGATGGTCTTCATGTTGGTCATCAAAAACTATTTAATCTTGCTAAAAAATTTAAAAAAAAATTTAAATCTAAAATTGGTGTAATAACTTTTGAACCAATGCCCAAGATGTATTTTAATAAAAATTTAAAAAATTTTAGAATCTCAAATATAGATCAAAAAAAAGAAATTTTAAAAAATTTTGGAACTGATTTTTTAATAATCAAAAAATTTAATAGAAAATTTTCAAAAATAAAATCTAAAAATTTTATTAAAAAAATTCTTTTCCAAAAATTAAATACAAAATTTATATTTGTTAGTAATAACTTTAAATTTGGCAATAAAAGAGAAGGAAATGTAAAAGAATTACTTAGTTTTGAAAAAAAATATAATTATAAGTTAATAAAACCAAAACCTTTTAAATTAAATAATACCATTGTTTCTTCAACGCTAATTAGGAAACTTTTATCATTAGGTAGAATAGCTACAGTTAACAAGTTACTTAACAGAAATTGGAGCATTGTTGGCAAAGTAAAAAAAGGAAGGCAGTTAGGAAAAAAAATTGGTTTTCCAACATGCAATTTAAATATCAATGATTATGTAATTGCGAAGCCAGGAGTATATGCTGTTAAAATTTGCCAGAAAAATAAAAAAAGTTCTTTAAAAGGTATAGCCAATTTAGGTTATAGACCGACTTTTAATCAAAAAAAATTACTTTTAGAAGTGCATATATTTAACTTTAATAAAAATCTTTATAATAAATACTTAACTATTGAGTTTATTGACTTTATAAGAAAAGAAAGGAAATTTAAAAATGCAAAACAACTTAAAAAACAAATTAGATTAGATTTGAATAAAGTGATAAAAAAATTGAAATAATAGAATGAGTAAATCAGATATAAATCTACCTAAAACAGCTTTTTCAATGAAGGCAAACTTGCAAAATAAAGAGCCCGGTCTTGTTGATTTTTGGGATAAAATTGAATTATATAAAAAACTAAGATCATCTAGTTCAGGAAAAGAAAAATTTGTATTACATGATGGACCTCCATATGCAAATGGAGACATACATATGGGCACTGCGCTAAATAAAATTTTGAAAGATATAATAGTTAAATTTCACCAAATGAATGGTAAAGACTCCGTTTATGTTCCTGGTTGGGATTGCCATGGTTTGCCAATTGAATGGAAAATAGAGGAACAATATAAAAAAAACAAAAAAAATAAAAATGATGTTCCTATTAATGAATTCAGAAAAGAGTGCCGAGATTTTGCAACTAAATGGATTGGTGTACATAAAAAGCAATTTAAAAGACTAGGTGTTATTGGTGATTGGAATAATTATTATTCTACTATGAGTTTTGGTGCTGAAGCACAAATTGTAAGAGAGCTTGGAAAATTTTTGAAAGAAGGAAGCCTTTATAGAGGTTATAAACCTGTCCTTTGGTCCACAGTTGAAAAGACCGCATTAGCCGATGCAGAGGTTGAATATTTAGATCATAAATCAGATACAATTTTTGCGGCTTTTAAAGTAAAAAAGTCAAATATAGAAAAGCTTATAGGATCTGAAATTATAATTTGGACAACTACTCCTTGGACCATACCAGCAAATAGAGCTCTAGCTTATAATGAAAGCTTAAATTATGTAATAATTAAAATTGATGACGATTCAGATTTTAAGGAAAGATGTATAGTTGTAGCTGAGGACTTGCTAAAATCAACTTTAGAAAGTTGTAAAATAAAAAAATATAAGGAAATTATGAAATTTCCTGGAAAAAATTTTAAAGGTACTATTTGTTCACATCCATTTTTTGATATTGGATATGACTATGAAATACCAATGTTAGAAGCTGGATTTGTTACTACTGAACAAGGTTCAGGAATAGTTCACTGTGCACCAAGTCACGGCCCTGATGATTTTAATCTATGTTTAAAAAATAATATTAAAGCAGAGGAAACAGTTGATGATGATGGAAAATATACAAAACACGTTCCTTTATTTAGCGGTACCCATATTTTTAAAGCAAATAAAATAGTTATAGAAAAACTTAAAGAACAAAAAAAATTACTCAGTAGTGGAGAACTAGTACATTCATATCCACATTCTTGGAGATCAAAGGCTCCACTTGTACATCGAGCTACACCACAATGGTTTATTTCGATGGAAAGCCACAGTTTGAGAAAAAAAGCTCTAAAAGCAATAGATGAAACTGAATTTTATCCTAGTAAAGGAAAAGAAAGATTAAAATCAATGATAGAACTTAGACCAGATTGGTGCGTTTCTAGACAAAGAGTATGGGGAGTACCAATTCCAGTTTTCTTATCCAAAAAAAATAACGAAGTTTTAATAGATGAAGATGTAACTAATAATATTGCTGATATTTTTGAAAAAGAAGGGGCTGATTGTTGGTTCGAGGGCGACACCCAGAGGTTTTTGGGAAAAAAATATAAAAGTAAGGACTATGAAAAACAGACAGATATTGTTGAAGTTTGGTTTGATAGTGGCTCAACACATGCATATGTATTAGAAAAAAGAAAAGATCTTAAGTGGCCAGCATCTATGTACCTTGAGGGATCAGATCAACATAGAGGGTGGTTTCATTCATCACTTTTAGAATCATGCGGAACCAGGGGAAGAGCTCCGTTTGATTCAATTTTATCTCATGGTTTTGTAGTAGATGGTAAAGGGCTTAAAATGTCGAAATCACTTGGAAATATTATATCTCCAGAAGATATATTAAAAAAATATGGAGCTGATATTTTGAGAATTTGGGTAGCAGCATCAGATTATTCAGAAGATTTGAGAATTGATTACTCTATCTTAGAGCAACATGCTGAATCTTATAGAAAAATTAGAAATACCTTCAGATATCTTTTGGGCAATCTGAACGATAGTTTCGAAAAAGTTGATTTTGAGAAACTTAATTTAAAAGAATTACCAGAACTTGAACAGTACATGTTAAACAAAATTTTTAATTTAAATTCAAAATTCGAAAAAAATTTTGATATTTATAATTTTCATAGTTTATATAAAGAATTACTTCATTTTTGTACTTTAGACTTGTCTGCGTTTTATTTTGATATAAGAAAAGATACTTTATATTGCGACCCAATTAATAGTCAAAAAAGAAAATCTACTCTAAAATTTTTAAATGTTGTTCTAGAAATTCTATTGAAATGGTTTGCACCAATTTTGTCTTTTACTACAGAGGAAATTTATTCTTTGTTAAAAATTAAAACTAATGAAAGCGTTCATTTAGAAAAATTTCCAAAAATTCCTACTATATGGAAAAATGAGATCTTAGAAAATAAATGGCATGAATTAATTAAGATAAGAGATAAATGCAATAGTAGTATAGAAGAAAAAAGAGCATCTAAAGAAATTGGTTCAAGTTTAGAAGCAAATCTAATAATTAATTTAAATGAAGAATTGCATAAAATTGCTACAAAGGTAGATTTTTCTGAACTTTGCATAACTTCTGAAGCTAAAATTAAAAAACATAAATCAAACGAAATTGTAGTTGAGACAATTAAAGCTGAAGGCAGAAAGTGTCCTGTCTGTTGGAAAATTACCAAAGATGCATGTGAAAGACACCCATCATCATGAAATAGTTTATAGTAAAAAATGAATATTAAAAAATTTTCAATATGTTTATTTTTGACATTATTTATTTTTATTATTGATAGAGTCTCAAAACTTTATATTTTGAATATTGCAGATATAACTGGAAGTGTTGATATATATATTTCTTCATATTTAAATTTTTATCTAATTTGGAATAAAGGAATAGCTTTTGGCTTTTTTTCTTTTGAAGAAAATTTAATTTATCATCTTATAACTACATTAATAATAATAATTACATTCATAATTATATTTATCATTATAAAAACAAATGATTACAGAGCATACTTTTTAGTGTTTATTCTAGGAGGATCTTACGGAAATCTTTTTGATAGAATTTATTATTCTTCAGTTCCAGATTTTATTGATTTTCATATAAATGATTTTCACTGGTTTATCTTTAATGTTGCAGATATATTTATAACAACGGGTGTATTCTGCCTTATTTTTGTTGAAATATTTTATAAAAAGAATGTTAATAAACAGTATGAATAAAAATATATTTTATTTAATAGTAATAATATTTTTTTTAAATAGTTGCCAATCTGTAAGGGATGGATTGACCGGCACGAAGAGAAATCAAAGTGATGAATTTTTAGTTGAAAAGAAGAATCCTTTAACTCTTCCACCCGAGTTTGAAAATTTACCTGTGCCGATAGAAAATTCAAATGAAGAAGAAGCAGTAGATGAAAAAGATTTTGATATTAGAAAATTATTGGGAAACTTACCTAAAGATGAAAATGAAAAATCAGGCTCAAATGGATTAAGTGAATCATTGGAGAGTTCTATACTAAAAAAGATTAATAAAAATTGATGTTAACTAAAAATATTAGTTATAAGAATTTTTTACAAAAATCAAAAGTAAATACAATTAAAAAAGATTTAGATTTATTGGTAAAAAAAAGTATTTTATCACAGTCGTTAAAAACTACTTATAAATACAGCTATAAGAAAAAATTAATTTCAAAATTTAAAAATATTTTCAATATAAGAATTATTGGAATGGGCGGATCAGTTTTAGGCGCAGAAGCAATTTATAATTTTTTAAAACATAAAGTAAAAAAAAGATTATTTTTTGTTGATAATTTGGATGGAGACTTTGATAAATTTAATGATAAAAAAAAATATCTAAATTTAATAATTTCAAAATCTGGAAATACCTTGGAGACTATTTGTAATTCTAATATTCTGATTAAAAAAAAAGATAGAAATATTTTTATTACAGAAAACAAAAATAGCTATTTAAGAAATTTAGCAAATCAACTTAAATCAGAAATTGTAGATCATAATAATTTTATTGGTGGCAGATATTCAGTTTTATCAGAAGTAGGAATGTTACCAGCAGAGCTAATGGGTTTGAATGAAAAAAAATTTAAGCAATTTAATATTTTGATTAAAAATAAAAATTTTATTAGTAATTTAGTTAATAATGTTGGATCTACTATTAATTTAATTAAACAAGGAAAATTTACTTCGATAATTCTGAACTACGATAATAGATCAGAAAGCCTTTTTCAATGGTACCAACAATTATTAGCTGAAAGTTTAGGAAAAAAATCTAAAGGTATATTACCTTTAATATCGACAATGCCAAAAGATAATCATAGTTTGATGCAATTTTATCTAGCAGGAAAAAAAAAAAACTTTTTTACCTTTTTTTATGCTTTTGATAAAAAACATAGAAAGTTAAATAGTGCCAAAGTTTTTGAAAGTCACAGGTATCTTAAAAATAAAAATATTTCTAAAATCATATATTCACAAAAACTAGCTACTGAAAAAGTTTTTTTAAGAAAAAAAATTCCTTTTAGGAGTTTTGAAATTTTTAATAGAAATGAACAAACCTTGGGTGAGTTATTTTGTTTTTTTATGTTAGAAACAATTTTATTGGGAAGAGCTTTAAAAGTTAATCCATTTGATCAACCTTCTGTTGAATTAATTAAAAAAGAAACTAAAAAAATTTTAATTTAAACTATTTTACCAAAAATTATTTTTGAAATACCGTATTTTTTTTCAATAAGAATTTTGAATTTATTTGTAAAAATATCTTTTTCATTTTTATGCCTATGAATAATAACTATTCCTTTTTTTTT
This sequence comes from uncultured Pelagibacteraceae bacterium, assembly GCA_902579215.1. Lineage (GTDB taxonomy): Bacteria > Pseudomonadota > Alphaproteobacteria > Pelagibacterales > Pelagibacteraceae > Pelagibacter. The sequence continues at coordinate 7,357 of CACHGH010000017.1, read as the reverse complement.
TAATAAATCAAATTCATCAATTTTTTTTATTAATAAATTTATTTTTTTTTCTTTATATGGAGGATCTAAAAAAATTATATCAAATTTTTCATTTAAAAAACTTAACGAATTATTTTTAAATATATTTTTTTCAAAAATATCAGTTTGTTTTTCTAAATTTAAGTTTACTATATTTTTTTTTAAAATTTTTAAAACTTCTGAATAATTCTCAAAAAAAGTTACAGATTCTGCGCCTCTTGAAATACACTCAAGTCCAAAAGAACCAACTCCTGAAAAAAGATCAAGCACCTTAGAGTTATCTAAGTTAATATTTAGTAAATTAGAGTGTTCAATTATATTGAATATAGACTCTTTTGTTAGATCTTTTAAAGGTCTTGTAAGATTATCATTTGGTATAATTATTTTTTTCCCCTTAAGATTTCCAGCTATTATTCTCATTCATCAATTACTTTATATCCTATATCTTTTCTATAAAAACCTTCATTCCAATTCAGTATTTTGATTTTATCAAATATTACGTTTCGGCATTCTCTAAAACTATCTGACAAACTAACAAAATTTAATACTCTTCCACCCACAGAATATACTTCACCATTTAATTCTTTTGTTCCTGCATGATAACAATAATCATTTTTATCTAAAGTTATTTTATCAATATTTTTTATAGGTACATTTTTTTTATATTCTTCTGGATAACCTTTGGAACAAAGCACTATGCATAAACTTTTTTTATCATGCCATTCAATTTTTGTGTTTAGTAAATTTTCATTGCATGACGCATAAATAATTTCAAATAAGTCTGATTTTAATTTTGGTAAAATAGTTTGACACTCAGGATCACCCATTCGCACATTATATTCAATTAGGTAAGGTTCATTATTTATGATCATGAGCCCAGCGTATAAAAAACCCTTATAGACACTACCCATATCACTAAGACCTTTTATTGTTGGATTAATTATTTTTTTTAATATTTTTTTTTCCAATTCGTCATTAATTAATCTTGATGGTGAATAAGCTCCCATTCCTCCAGTATTTTTTCCTTTATCACCCTCCAAAACTCTTTTATGATCTTGAGCTGTTTGAAAACTTTTTATAGTTTTTCCATCACTAACTACGAAATAGCTCATTTCTTCACCTTTTAAAAATTCTTCTATTAAAATATTTTTTGCCTCACCAAATTTACCATCAAAAATTTCTTTAATAGAGTTATCGGCTTCATTTTTATTTTCACAAATGTAAACTCCTTTTCCAGAAGCTAATCCATCAGCCTTCACAACCAAAGGAAATTTTGTTTTATTAGTAAATAATATTGCATCTTGACTATTATTAAAAATTCCAAATTTTGCTGTTGGTATATTATATTTTTCACATATTTTTTTTGTGAATATCTTTGAACCTTCAAGCTGAGAAGCAATCTTGTTTGGCCCAAAGGTTTTAATATTATTTTTTTCAAAAAAATCTACAATTCCTTCTACGAGTGGTTTTTCTGGACCAACAACTACTAATTCAATCTTCTCACTTGTAATAAATTCTTTTAATTTATTTAAATCATTTAGATTGATGTCTATATTTTTAGCAATTTTAGAAGTTCCCGCATTTCCTGGAAAACAGTAAATTTCTCTTATTTTTTTTGATTTTTTTAGACTATGACATATAGCATGCTCTCTACCACCACTTCCAATTATACCAACTTTCATATAATTATGTATAAACTAAAAATGAATAAAAAATTAGCAAAATTAAAATTTTTACCTAATAATTTTGAGGTAATTGAAATTGGAGACCATGTAGTTTGTGCGGTTTCTGGAAAAGAAATTTTATTAGAAAATCTTACTTACTGGAATGTAGAGTTACAAGAACCGTATTTTTCATATATAGAGGCAACGATTAAGAAAGAACAATTAGAAAAAAAGTAGTATTTATTTCCATCGATTATGTGACCAGATCCATTGACTTGGGTTTTTAAGAATCATTTTTTCTAAAAGCTTATTTAAACTTAAAGTTATTTCTTCAATCGATGAGTCTTTATTATAATTGATTGGTTCCTCAACTTTCATCCTGAAGTAGAAATCATTATATCTTTCAATATGAATTGGCACAATCTTGCAACCAAATTTTTTTACAAGTTGAGCTGGTATAGTTGTTGTAAAAGCATCTTGTCCAAAAAAATTTGATTTTTCTCCTTCACTTACCCTTTGGTCAATCATAAGTGCTATAGAATTTTTATTATTGAATGATTTTAATAATTCTCTTGTACCACTTCTTCCTTTTTTAATTTGATTTTTGCATATGTATTTTTTTCTTATTTTTTCCATTATTCCATTTAAAAAAATATTATTTAGAGGCCTATATATTGCAGCTAAATTAATCCCTGATTTCTCTATTTGCATTGCCATTAGCTCAAAGTTATTAAAATGACCAGAAACAAAAACCACTTGCTCATTTGAGTCTCTTACTTTGTTTAAGTGTTCTTTGCCTTCAATTTCTATATAATCATTTAATTTTCCTTTTCTAAAATCTTTTAAAAAAACATATTCCGCTAAGATTTTTCCATAGTTTTCCCACATATTTTGAATAATTAATTCTAAGTCAGCTTTATTTGCGCTTGGAAAAGCATTTTTAATATTTGTTAATATTGTTTGCTTTGAACGAAACAGAGGGCCAATTTTTTTTCCTATATAACCACCCATATTTGATGCTAGTTTGAATCCTAATATTTTAAAAATAATAAATAGAATAACTATAAAAATAAATTCTAAAAAATACTTAACTATTTTCATAACCTTTCATTTAAAAAATCGTTAAATTTATTTTCATTTGCAATATTTAATTCGATCTTTATCGCTTTAATTTCTTTTTTATATTCTTCAGCTATTTTTATGTAATCTTTTTCAGTTGTAATAACTTTAGCTTTTTTTAATTTTGCAATGTCTAAAATTTTTTTGATATCTGATTCGCTATAATTATAATGATCAGGATAAGCAATTGTATCTAATATTCTAAAATCGTTTTTTTTTAGCATATCAATAAAACTATCAAAATTACCTATTCCTGCAAAAACTAAATATTGTTCTTTTGTATCAAACTCGTGAAAATTTTTTATGGAATAAGTAGATTTAAAAATTTTTATATGAGGAAAGTCTTTTTGTATTTTTTTTTCAAAATCTGATTCATTTATGCTGTTTCCATTCAAAAAAACTGCGTCGTATTTTTTTAAATTTTTAATACTTTCTCTTAAAGGACCAGCTGGTAACAAGCAGCCATTTCCAGTTCCTACTTTTCCGTTAAAACAAACTATGCTAATGTCATATTTAATACTTTTGTCTTGAAGTCCATCATCAAAAATTGCCAGATCAAAATTTTCAAAAACTGCATCATCTGCAGCAGTAACTCTATTTTTTTTGCAAAAAAGTTTTCCGTTAGAACTTAATAGTTTTTGCTCATCTAATTGGTTACTATATTCTTTTTTTATAAAGCAAGCTTTCCATTTGGATTGCTTAAATATTTTTAATATTTTTATAGATAGTGGAGTTTTTCCTGTTCCACCAACATAGATATTTCCAACACAAATTGTTTTAATTTTACCATAAAAACTTTTTTCTCCACCTCCTAAAGCAATTCTTAGATTTTTATTATTATAAATTATATTTAAGTTATTATAAATATGCACTATGTAAGAAAAGGGTAACAAAAGATAAGCAATAAAATTTGGTTTTTTATAATCCCAAAATTTTGGTTTTTTAAATATCATTCTTATTTAATATAACAGACTATTTCAGAATAAGTTTTCTTCAATATATTTGATCCAATGTTTCTAATTTTGGAATACTTATTTGTTTTAATTTTAGATTTTTGAATTAATCTTTCAACCAATGTCTCTAATTCAAGAGCATTCTTTGCTTGATGTGATATTAGTTTTTTATTAAATAATTTATAAACTTCTTTAAAATTACTTACATTTGGACCATGAATGATAGTTGCACCTAGCCGAGCTGCTTCAATTGGATTTTGTCCTCCTTTTTTTGATGAAATTGGTAAAGAGCCACCCAAAAAAACTATTTTAGAATATTTATAAAATTTTTTAGTTTCACCGTAAGTATCAACTAAATATATATCAGTATTTTTTTTTATTTTTTTATTTGAACTTCTAAGAGAGACAACCAAACCTAATTCTTCAATTTTTTTTTTAATTTCATTAGTTCTATTAATATGTCTAGGTATAATTATAGTTAAGATATTATTATATTTTTTCCTTAAATTTTGATGAATTTTGGCACAATCTATTTCTTCGTTGGGATGAGTACTAGATGCGCACCAAATTTTTCTGCTATTGATATTAAACGAAAATTTTTCTTTAGAAAATAATTTATTATCTTGTTTGCTTTCGGAAAATTTTAAATTACCAAAAAAGCTTATTTTTTTTGCTCCTAAAAGTTTTAAATATTTTTTTGTTTCAAGACTTTGAGCAAGGCATAAATCAAATTTTTTAAAAATAAAATTCGAAAAATTACTAAATATTTTCCACCTTTTAAAAGTTTTAGAAGAAATTCTTGCATTTAATAAGATTAATGGAATATCTTTTTTCTTTATATTAACAATCATGTTAGGCCATATCTCAGATTCTACAAATACCGCCATAGATGGTTTCCAATAATTCAAAAATTTATTTGTAAAATAAATCGAATCAATTGGAAAAAATTGATGTATAGTTTTTTTAAATTTATACTTATTCAGGACTCTTGAAGAACTTAGAGTTGTAGATGTAATTAAAATTTTACCAATTGAATTATTTTTTTCTAATTTTTCTATAAGAGGAATTATGCTTAATAATTCACCTACGCTAGCTCCATGAAACCATATTATTTTTTTTTTTGTATTATTATTTATAGAAAAAAAACAAAATTTTTCTTTGAATCTACTAAAATCTTCTTTTCCTTTTGTTAATCTAAATAAGATAATTAATGGAGATAATAATATGATAAAAAAAATTAATAAATTATAAATTACTAACATTAATTTCTTCTGATTTGTTTTTCGTAGAAATTTTTGTAAATAGGAGAATTTTTTATTAAATTTTCATGGTTGCCATCCGCAGCAACTTTACCTCCGTCAATAACATAAATTTTATCAGAATTTAGTATAGTAGATAGCCTATGAGCTATAACCAATGTTGTTCTATTTTTTGTTAATAAATTTATTGCTTCTTGTATTTTACTTTCAGTGTCAGCATCAAGAGATGATGTTGCTTCATCTAAAAGAATTATTTGACTTTTTTTGAGCATTGCTCTTGCAATTGATAATCTTTGTTTTTCACCTCCAGAAAGTCTAATTCCATTTTCACCGATAACAGTGTCATATTTATTAGGAAGTTTTTTTATAAAGTCTTCTGCAAATGAAAGTTTTGCAGCTTCCTCTATATCTTTTTCTGAAGCGTCTAAGTTAGCATATGCAATATTATTCCTTATAGTATCATCAAAGAGAGTAGTATCTTGACTAACTAAAGATATATTTTTTCTTAAAGATTTTACAGTTGAACTATATATTGACTGACCATCTATTAAGATATCACCAGATGTTTTTTGATATAATCTAGGTATTAGATTTAATATAGTCGATTTACCAGCACCACTGTGTCCAACTAGTGATGTCATTTTTCCACCCTCAATAAGTAGATTGACAGAATTTAATACACTATGCTCTCCTCTCTCATATTTAAAATTTATATCTTTAAATTCTATATTCCCTTTTTTAATTTCAAGAACTTTATCATTATCATTTTCAATAATTTTACTTTTCAAATCTATTACAGGTAAAATTCTATTTGCGGCTGAAAGACCTTGCTGAATAGACATATTCAAAGTGGCGAGAGATCTTACAGGCTGGTAAGCAAGCATCATGGCAGCTAAGAATGAAAAGAAATTATTTATTTCGAGTTGATCACTAATAATAAGTTTTCCAGCGTAAAAAATTAAAGCAGCAATCATTATTCCTGTCAGCGTTTCCATTATTGGTGAAATTCGGATAAAAACCGACATCATTTTTGCAGATACACTTTTCATTTTATCTAAATAACCTTCTGCTCTAATATTTTCATATTCTTCCTTTTGAAAAATTTTCATCAGCTTATGGTTTTGAAAAATTTCTATTAAATAAGTAGTTAAAGAAGCTGCCTGTTCTTGTGCTTTAGTTGAAACTTTTCCAACTCTTTTTCCTAGAGACCTTGCAGCAAAACTAGCTAAGGGTATCATTACTATTGAAATTAACGCTAACTTCCAATTTTGGAAAAACATTACCGTTAGAAGACCTATAAGTGTTAAAGTGTCTTTAAATAAATTTAATAAAGCTGTACTAATTAAATTAGTAATTAACCCTACATCAAAACTTAAATTAGCTAAAAATTCTCCAGTATGCTTGTTATCAATAGTTTGTGTATCTACTTTTATTAACGATTTTACTAAATCAACCTGAACATTTTTTGTTACTTCTTGAGCGACATTTATCATTATTAATTTTGCAAAATATAAAGAAATACCTTTAGCTGCAAAAGCTATAATTATTGCAAATGGAATTATTAATATTAATGTTTGATCCTTTTCTATAAAAATTTTTTTTATTGCTGGATCTAAGAGCCAAGCAATGGCAGAGGTACTTCCAGCAACTATTAATGAGAAAAAAACAGAGATTAAAATTTTATTTACAAATTTTTTCGTATAATTTTGATATAAGCGTTTTAAAGTTGAAATATCAGACATTGTTTATGTTAAATTACCAATCAATATATTTGTGAAAATTAATAAACCTACAAAATTATTTCCTTTAAACATTTTTAAACAATTTTCTGGACTCTTTGTATCAAGCCTTTTGATTTGGTAAAGAAAAAGATGATAAAAAGTAATTAATAGAGTTAAAAAATAAAAGTTATTAAATTGCATAATGAAACCTAAAATAATTAGACAAAAAGCTGTAATTGAATAACATAAAATTAAAAATTTTTTTGGATTATTTTTAAATTTAATAGATGTTGACTTTACTCCTATAATTTCATCATCTTTTATATCCTGATATCCATAAATCGTGTCATATCCAAGTGTCCAAAATATGGCTCCAAAATAAAATACAATTGGCGCAAGATCTATTTTGTTGGTTACTGCTATCCATGCTAAAACTAATCCATAATTAAAAGTAATTCCTAAAAAAAGTTGTGGCCAGTATGTGAATCTTTTCATCAAAGGGTATGTAAATGCAAGAGGCATTGAAAGTAATGCCATAAAAATAGTTAATTTATTAAATTGAATTAGCACAACAAATGCAACCAAACATAACATTGTGGTGTATACCAGTCCTAGTTTTACAG
>CACHGH010000016.1 GCA_902579215.1 uncultured Pelagibacteraceae bacterium | reverse complement strand
TTGGATTATTTTTTGCAACTTCTTCTATGTCCATTCCTCCTTGGTCGCTAGAAATAAACGCAATCTTAGAGCTTGCTCTATCAACTAAACAAGAAAGATAAAATTCTTTACTAATATTTGAAGACGATTCAACATACAATCTTTTAACTTCTCTTCCTTGAGGTCCTGTTTGATGAGTTATCAATTTTTTTCCTAGCATCTCATTGGCTGCTGCATTGAGCTCTTCTATTGTATTTACAATTTTTACTCCTCCTGCTTTACCTCTTCCACCTGCATGAATCTGTGCTTTTAAAACAAATTTTTCTGTTTTTAATGACTTTGCTTTTTCCAATAATTCTTCAACTGAATGTGAATAAACACCTTCTGGTACAGCTACACCATATTTTTTTAAAATTTGTTTAGCTTGGTGCTCGTGTATATTCATTATTATTTGGAAAGATCTTTATCTATTGCTGAAGCTGCATCCCATAATTTTTTAACCGCATCTATTGAATTCATAAATTGACTTTTTTCCTTTTCATCCAAGTTTATTTCTTCAATTTTTTCTACACCATTCTTTCCAATTATGACTGGAACTCCTGCAAAAATATTTTTTACACCATATTCTCCATTAAGATGTACAGCGCAAGGAAGTAATTTTTTTTCATCTTTTAAATATGCTTCAGCCATTTGAACGCCTGATGCTGCTGGCGCGTAAAATGCAGAACCTTTTTCTAGATATTTAACAATTTCGGCACCTCCATCTCTAGTTCTTTGATTAATTTCTTCTAATCTTTCTAATGATAATTTTCCCTCTTTAACTAAATCTAATAATGGTTTACCTGAAACTTTTGTAAACCTTGGTAATGGAACCATTGTATCTCCATGACCACCCATAACCATTGCTTCTATTTCTTTTACAGGAATTTTAAGCTCAATAGATAAAAACAATTTAAATCTAGAGCTGTCTAATATTCCAGCCATCCCAACAACTTTATTTACTGGAAGTCCTGAGTATTTTTGAAACGCCATAACCATAACATCTAATGGATTAGTAATGCATATTACAAATGCTTTGGGAGCATTTTTTTTTATACCTTCAGCCACTTGTTTAATAATTTTTAAATTTATTCCTAATAAATCATCTCTGCTCATTCCTGGTTTTCTTGGAACACCTGCAGTTATTATGACTACATCGGAATTTTTTATATCTTCATAATTATCTGTACCTGAAAATTTTACATTAAATCCATCTACAGATGATGATTGGGCAATATCTAAAGCTTTTCCTTTAGCAATACCACTTGCAATATCAAACATAACAACTTCATTTACTAGCTCCTTCAACCCAATTAAATGTGCGAGTGTTCCACCAATTTGACCTGCACCAATTAATGATATTTTTTTTGACATTTTTCCTATTTCATAGTTGGCATAATAAACTCAGGATCTGATCTTATTCCAGATGGCCATCTTGAAGTTATTGTTTTAAGTTTTGTATAAAATCTCACACCTTCTATTCCGTGCATATGTTGATCCCCAAATAGAGATCTCTTCCAACCACCAAAACTATGAAATGCTACTGGTACTGGTATAGGTATATTTATACCAACCATTCCAATTTTAATTTTGCTAGCGAATGTTCTTCCAACATCTCCATCTCTTGTATAGATGCTTGTTCCATTGCCAAACTCATGATCATTAATTAATTGTGTAGCTTCTTCAAAGTTTTTTGCTCTAACTACTGAAAGCACAGGTCCAAAAATCTCTTCCTTATAAATTCTCATATCTTTTTTAACATGATCAAACAAACATCCACCTATGTAATAACCTTTTTCATAACCTTGTAATTTTAAGTTTCTTCCATCAACTATTAGTTTTGCCCCTTCTTTAACACCTAAATCAACATAACCTTTTACTTTTTCTAAATGCTCTTTTGTAACTAGTGGTCCCATTTCAGATTTTTTATCCATACCTGGACCAACTTTTAATGCTTCAACTTTTTTTGATAGTTCTTTTACTAAATTATCTCCAATATTACCGACTGCGACTGCGACTGACTGAGCCATACACCTTTCACCAGCAGATCCATAAGCTGCACCCATCAAACCATTAACAGCCTGATTTAAATCACAATCAGGCATCACAACACAATGATTTTTTGCTCCTCCTAATGCTTGAACTCTTTTCTCATTTTTTGCAGCGTTCTCATAAATATATTTTGCAATCGGGGTTGATCCCACAAAACTTACAGCTTTAATATCTTTGTTAATTAAAATTGCATCAACTACTTCTTTGTCACCATTTATTACATTAAATACTCCATCTGGTAATCCAGCTTCCTGAAACAACTCTGCTAATTTAATTGAAATAGAAGGATCTTTTTCTGATGGTTTTAATACAAAAGTATTTCCACATGCAATAGCCATAGGAAACATCCACATTGGAACCATTGCAGGAAAATTAAAAGGAGTTATGCCTGCACAAACTCCAAGAGGTTGCCTTATCGACCAACTATCAATATCTGTTCCAACATTCTCTGTAAATTCTCCTTTTAATACTTGTGGAATTCCACAAGTAAATTCTACTACCTCAAGTCCTCTTATTAATGAACCTTTTGCATCTTCATATACTTTGCCATGTTCAGAAACTATCATTTTAGTTAATTCATCAGAATTTTTCTCTATTAATTCTTTGAATTTAAACATAATTCTTGCTCTTTGAATTGGTGGTTTTAAAGACCATGTATCAAAAGCTTTTTTTGCTACTTCTACTGCATTATCTAAATCTGATTTTGAACCTAATATTACTTCAGATTCTTGCTCACCAATTGCTGGATTAAATACTTTTCCTCTTCTATCAGATTTTCCTGGAATTATTTTTCCATTTACAAAATGTTGAATTAAATTCATGCTAAAAATTATTTAATTAAGTAATTAACCTGTTGCAAGCATTTTTTTTATAGATGCAATAGCTTTTGCAGGATTTAAGCCTTTTGGACATGAGTTAGTACAATTCATAATAGTATGACATCTGTAAAGCTTTAATTCATCTGCAACTTTTTTTAGCCTTTCTTTTCTTTCTTCATCTCTACTATCAATTATCCATCTATAGGCCTGAAGTAAAACTGCAGGGCCAAGATATTTATCACCATTCCACCAATAGCTTGGGCACGATGTAGAGCAGCATGCACACATTATACATTCATATAAACCATCTAATTTTGCTCTATCACCAATACTTTGATGATTTTCTTTACCGTCATCTTTTTTTGAATTCTTAAGCCATGGTTCAATTGATTCATATTGTTTATATAATGTACTTAAATCTCCAATAAGATCTTTTAATACTTTTAAGTGTGGTAAAGGATAAATATTAATATCTCCCTTAATTTCAGAATGTGATTTTGTACATGCTAGACCATTTTTTCCATCCATATTCATTGCACAAGAACCACATACACCATGTGAACAAGATCGCCTATAGGCTAAAGATGGATCAATTTCATTTTTAATTTTATTTAGTATATCTAAAACTTTGGATGGACAATTGTCCATATCAACTTCATAGGTATCAATTCTAGGATTTTTGCCATCTGAAGGATCCCATCTATAAACATTTACTTTTCTTATATTTTTTGAATTTGTTTTATCTTTGTAATATTTACCTTTTTTTATTTTTGAGTTATTGGGTAAACTTATCTGGACCATTAATATACTCTTTCTTGAGGTGGAAAATATTGAACCTCATTTGTTAATGTTGATTTATGAACCGGTCTGTAATCAATTTTTGTTTCACTACCATTGCACCAAGATAACGTATGTTGCATAAATTTTTTGTCATCTCTTTTAGGGTAATCATCTCGAGCGTGAGCTCCTCTACTTTCTTTTCTGCTATAAGCCGAGTCAATTGTTGTAATTGCTTGTCTTATTAAATTATCAAATTCTAAAGTTTCAACTAAATCAGTATTAAAAATTAATGATTTATCTTTTACTGATATATTTTCCATTCCTTTATAAGGCTTTCTAATTTCCTCAATCCCTTCTTTCAAAGTTTTCTCATTTCTAAATACTGCACATTTTGATTGCATTGTTTTTTGCATAGAAAGTCTAAGCTCGGCAGTTGAATTTGTTCCATTTCCATTTCTTAATTTGTCAAATCTTTGAAGACATTTTTCTGTTTCTGATTGTGAAATTTCTTCATGAGGAGTTCCAGTTTTAACAATGCTTGAAGCTCTTGCTGCTGCAGCTCTTCCAAACACAACAAGATCAATTAAGGAATTAGATCCAAGTCGATTAGCTCCATGAACTGAAACACATGCTGCTTCACCAATTGCCATTAACCCTGGTACTACTTTTTCAGAACCGTTTACTGTAAGAACTTCAGCTTTATAATTAGTTGGTATTCCTCCCATATTATAATGAACAGTCGGTACGACTGGTATTGGTTCTTTTGTTACATCAACATTAGCAAATAGTCTTGATGACTCTGAAATTCCAGGAAGTCTTTTTTCTATAACTTCAGGATCTAAATGATCTAAATGTAAAAAAACATGATCTTTTTCTTTTCCAACTCCTCTTCCCTCATTAATTTCAATTGCTATAGATCTACTTACTACATCTCTAGAAGCAAGATCTTTAGCTTTTGGTGCATAACGCTCCATAAATCTTTCGGCTTTTGAATTTACTAAATAACCACCTTCACCTCTAACTCCTTCTGATATTAAAGTTCCATGTCCATAGATTCCTGTGGGATGAAACTGAACAAATTCCATATCTTGTAATGGCAGTCCTGCTCTTAAGACCATTGCGTTCCCATCTCCTGTGCATGTATGAGCAGATGTTGCTGAATAATAAACTTTTCCATATCCTCCAGTTGCGATGATTGTAATATGAGATCTAAATCTATGAATAGTTCCATCATTTAAATTCCATGCAATTAATCCTTTGCATTCTCCATTTTTCATTAACAAATCTAATGCAAAATATTCAATAAAAAATTCTGTATTATGTTTTAAAGCTTGACCATATAAAGTATGAAGTATTGCGTGACCAGTTCTATCCGCTGCTGCACATGTTCTTTGAACAGTTTCATTTCCATAGTTTTTTGTCATACCCCCAAAAGGTCTTTGGTAAATTTTTCCATCCTCAGTTCGGCTAAAAGGAACACCATATTTTTCTAATTCTAAAACTGCTCTTGGTGCTTCTTTGCACAAATATTCAATGCTATCTTGATCTCCTAGCCAGTCTGAACCTTTTACAGTATCATACATATGCCAACGCCAATCATCTTCACCCATATTTCCTAGTGCTGCAGAAATACCTCCTTGAGCTGCAGAAGTGTGGCTTCTAGTTGGGAAAACTTTAGAAATACATGCTGTCTTTAATCCAGCCTCACTTAAACCTACTGCTGCTCTTAGTCCTGATCCTCCTGCTCCCAAAACTACTACATCGTATTCATGGTCTATAATTTTATATGAGCTCATAAACTTAATTTAAATAATATAATTAGTGTTAATATTGGTATTATTATAGCAAATAAAAAGAGTAATCTGTTTGCGACATTTTTAATTTTTTCTTCGTGAATATAGTCCTCAAAAACTTCACTAATACTCAAGGCTGAGTAAAAATAAGCAAAAATTACCATTAATGAAAATAAAAGTTTTGATGGTTGTTCAGTAAAAAATAATAAAACTTGATCATAATTTTTGTCATAAAAAGAAGCTAGATTTATGACAAACCATAACATTAAGGGCGTTAATAAAATTGAACTTATTTTTAAAAATATCCATTTTTTGGTTGCATTAATCATAAAATAAAACCTCTTCCTAAATAATAAGTTAATATTGTTAAAATAAATGAACCAAAAATAACTATTAAACCTGTTATATTTGAAGTTTTTAATTCAAATCCATAACCAAAATCCCAAAATAGATGTCTAATTTCACATAAAGATTGAAAAATAAATGACCATATAATTGCAATGATAATAAATTTTCCAAAAAAAGTATTTAGAAAACTATGAATAGCTCCGTAAGAGTCGCTAAATAAAAGTAGCGAACTTATCCAAAAGCAAATTATTGTTAATACAATTATATTTATTATTCCCACAATTCGGTGTGATATAGAGAGTAACGATGATATATGCCAATTATAAATTTGTATATGTGGAGATATTGGACGATTATTTTCCATATAAATCTTTTTCAACTAAACTTTCGGCAATTTCAACTGCGTTTAATGCTGCACCTTTAAGCAAATTATCTGACACAATCCACATATTAACAGTATTCGTCTGAGATTCATCTTGTCTAATTCTAGAAATAAACGTATCAAATTTATTTTCAGCTTCTGCTGGAGTTATGTAACCACCATCTTTAAGTTCATCAATAACCTTACATCCTGGCGATGTCGATAAAACATTTCTAATTTCTTTTATATTATATTTTTTACTAAACTCTACATTGGCACTGATAGAATGTGATACAAGAACAGGTATTCTAACGCAAGTAGACGTAATTTTAATTTTTTTATCTAAAATTTTTTTAACCTCATCAGTAGTTTTTTGCTCTTCTTTTGTATAACCACTTTCCAAGAAACTATCGATGTGTGGAATTGCATTAAATGCAATTTGTTTAGTAAAATATTTAGATTCTAAATTTTTGTTATTAAAAAAATCCTGAGTCTGAGATAATAATTCATCCATAGGAGCTTTTCCAGCTCCAGAAACTGATTGATATGTCGAAACAACTATTCTCTTAATATTATAAAGATCATGTAATGGCTTTAGAGCAACAACAAGTGGTATCACTGAACAATTTGCGTTTGCAATTATATTTTTATTTTTTACATAAACCAATTCTTTTGAATTTACCTCAGGAACTACTAAAGGTATATCTGGATCTTTTCTAAAAAATTTTGAATTATCAATTACTATTGTTTTTTTTGCAGCTTCTGTTGCCCATTTTTCTGCAATAGCACTCCCAGCAGCAAAAAAAGCGATTTTTACTTTTGAAAAATCAAATTTTTCAAGATCAATTACTGTATGTTCTTTTCCTTTAAAATTAATTTTTTTTCCAGCGCTTTTGGCAGATGCTATCAAAAATAATTCAGAAACTAGAAAATTCTTTTTTTCCAATATTTCTATTATTTTTCTACCAACATTTCCTGTTGCTCCTACTATTGCTATATTCATGTTGATTTAGTTATACTAAATGAAAGGTAAATCGCAAACTTTTCCCTCAAAAACGCTATCATTTATTGATATTTTAAATGTTTGAGAAACTTCCCAATAAGGTTTGTTAAGCATTGCGATTCCTATTACTTTTTTGAAGTGAGGTGAATATACACCTGATCTTAACTCACCAATCTTTGAATTTTTTTCATTTATAAGATAAATAGATTTTGAAACGTTTATTTCTTTTGCATCAATCATTACTCCCATCAACTTTTTTGTAATACCATTCTTTTTAACTTCTTTTAATTTTTCTTTTCCAAGAAAATTGACATTTGAATCTAAATTTACATATTTATCTAATCCACACTCAAATGGGTTATCGTTATTATCAATATCATTAGCATAAGATAATAAAGCACTCTCAATTCTTTCAATTAAATTAGGACAGCCAGCTTTAACATTAAACTCTTTTCCGACTTCAAATAATTTATCATACAAAGCTAATCCTGACTTTGTGTGCTCAACATAAATTTCATATCCACCTTGTTTTGACCAGCCTGATCTAGCAATTAAATGTTTTGCACCATCAAATTCAAAATAATCAAAACCAAAAAATTTCATTTGAGTAATTTTGACTCCAAATATTTTTTCCATAAGTTTAAATGATTTTGGTCCTTGAACTGCTAATATATCTACATTTGGTTCAAATATTTTAACATCAAACTTATTTCCAATTGCTAAACCTTTTGCAAATAAAATTACATCTGAGTCTGCTATTGAAATCCACCAACGTTCCTCGTCAAGTTTTAATATGACAGGATCATTTATTAAGCCACCGTTATCATCTACAATGGGACAATAATAACATCTTCCTATTTTAGATTTTGACAGATCTCTACAAGTCATTAATTGAACTAATTTTGCAGAGTCTTTTCCAGAAATTTCAACTTGTCTTTCTGCTGCAACATCCCAAATTTGCACGTGTTGCTTTAGGTGATGATAAGAATCTTCTAAAGAGCCAAATGCAGCTGGCAAAAGCATGTGATTGTAAACTGTGTAGGCTGATACACCTTGTTTTTCAATTCTTGAAGTGTAAGGTGTGCTTCTAAGTCTTCTCGATTTCGAGATAAAATACTTTTTCATTTTTATTATTTTGTTAAAAATTCTTTTACTAATTTTCTCATTTCAAACGCTTTTTCAAAAATTATCATATGACCACAATTATCAATTATCTTTTTTTCCGAATTTTTTATCATGGCAGCCATTTTATTTCCTACTTCCAATGGAACCATTTTATCTAAATCTCCAAATATACATAAAGTTGGACAGTTAATTTTTTCTAAAGAATCTTTGCCGTCTTTGTAATTGTTACAAGCATTTAAGTCCACTGCCAATATTTCTCTTATTTCTCTTGAGGAATTAATTATTTTTTTAACTGGATTTCCTCCTATAAATGCTTTTGAACCTTCATAGCCCCACTTCATCATTAGTAATACAGCTTTTTCATCTCCAGCTTCAGCTAAATCTATGAGATCTTGATTTACTGGCATCTTATAAGATCCTGCAACAAGAACTAATTTTTCAAGTAAATCTGGATACCTAGAACCAAAATCAATACCAATTAAAGATCCTTGAGAATGACCTACAATAATTATTTTATTAATATTTATTTCTTTCATAAGCTGTTTAATCCAATCTGAAATTTCTTGAATAGATTTTAGTGCTGGACCTTCAGAGTTTCCATGCCCAGGCAAGTCTATTGCTAGAGAATTAAAGCCTTGTGATGCATAAAATTGCTCATGAAGAGACCACACTATATGACTCAAACCACTGCCATGCATTAACAGTATAGTAGGTTTTTTTATGTCTATTTCCATGCCGCCCGTTGAGACGAACACGTTCTTCTCATTAACTTTTAAATTCAGTTTAGCTCCTTGGCCTTTTTTCTTAATTCAAATTTTTGGATTTTTCCAGTTGATGTTTTGGGTAGTTCGCAAAATTCTATTTTTTTTGGAACTTTGAACTTAGCCAAAGTTTCCTTGCAGAAATCAATCAATTCCTTCTCTGTAATTGGCTTATCTTTAACAGCTTCAATAAAAGCACAGGGTACCTCTCCCCATTTTTCGTCTGGTTTAGCTACTACTGCTGCTATAGAAACCGAAGGGTGCTTTGCTAAAGTATTTTCTATTTCAATTGATGAAATATTTTCACCTCCTGAAATAATTATATCTTTAGACCTATCTTGAATTTTTACGTATCCATCTGGATGCATCACTGCCAGGTCGCCAGTATGGAACCAGCCACCTTTCATCGCTTTGTCGGTAGCATCTTTATCTTTGAAGTAGCCTTTCATAACTACATTTCCTCTAATCATAATTTCTCCAATTGTTTTTCCATCTCTTGCAACTTCCTTCATTGTTTCTGGATCCATAATTGTTACACCTTCTGTATTAGGATATCTTACTCCCTGTCTAGCTTTTATCTCGTTTTGTTTTTCCTCCTCAAATTCGTCCCAAGCTTCATTCCAGGCACATTGTGTTACATGTCCATAAGTTTCTGTTAGACCATAAACATGCATTACTTCAAAACCAAGACTTTTCATTTTTTTAAAAATAATACTTGGTGGTGGCGCACCAGCTGTTAATACATAAACTTTTTGCTTTAATTTTTTACGATCAGTTTCAGGTGCTCCAGTAATCATATTAAGCACTATTGGTGCTCCTCCAAAATGAGTTACATTATGCTTATCGATTAATTCAAATATTTTTTTAATATCAATATTTCTTAGACAAATTGTTTTTCCATTTAACATTGGTACGGTCCAAGGGTAACACCAACCATTACAATGAAACATTGGCACAATAGTTAAAAAATTTAATCTATTAGGCATATTCCAAGCTGCTGCACTTCCAGTTGACATTAAATATGATCCTCTGTGATGATAAACAACTCCTTTTGGATTTCCTGTAGTTCCCGAAGTATAGCTTAATGAAATAGCTTGCCATTCATCTTCTGGAAATTTCCATTGGTAATTTTCATCACCAGTATTTAAAAATTCTTCATACTCTAGGTCACCAATTTTTTCTAATTTTGATTGGTCTGCATACTTATCATTTATGTCAATTATAATAATTTTTTTATTTATAGTTTTTAATGCTTTTTTAACCTCAACATGAAGTTGTCTATCCACAACTAATACCTTTGCATCGCTATGCTCTAGAATATATGCAATCGTTTTAGCATCTAATCTAATATTAATTGTATTTAAAACTCCACCAGTCATAGGAACTGAATAATGAGCTTCAAAAATTTCAGGAGTATTAAAGGCTAAAAATGAAACTGTATCTCCTTTGCCGATACCAATCTTTTCAAGTGCACTCGCAAACTTAATGCATCTTTTATACACCTCGCTCCATGTATACCTTCTATCTTCATAAACTAATGCTTCGTAATTAGGATAAATGTCCTTTGCTCTTTGTAAAAAAGATAGAGGAGTTAATGGAACAAAATTTGCTTTATTCTTATCAAGATTTGTATCGTAGTGGCTCATATTAATTAAATTTAAAATCCATAATATACTTACTTCCACTAGTTGCCGTCAAATAGTAACTTTCTACTCTAGGAAGAACCCTATTAAAGAAAAAATTTGCTGTTTGAATTTTTTCTTCATAAAATTGTTTATTTTTTTCATAATCTATAAAGCTAACTTCCAGAACTTTAATCCATGAATGAGATATAGCTACAAGTCCAAGTACTTTTAAATAATCATTACAAGCTGCACTAACATCATCTTTTGAATTTTCCATTTTTTCTTTTATCCAGTTTGTAAAGCTCACTAGTATTTCAAGATTTTTATTCAATTTTTCAACAAAGGGTTTAATTTTTTCTTCATTTATATGAGTTTCTTTTTTTATTAATGAAATATATTTATCAATAATATTTCCATTCTTATTTATTAACTTTCTAAAAACTAAATCAATTGCTTGAATAGAATTTGTGCCTTCATAAATTGGAGTAATTCTATTATCTCTATATAATTGTTCTATTCCTTGGTCTTTTGTATACCCATATCCTCCAAATATCTGCATAGCATCACTCGTTATTTCCATTCCCATATCAGAAAAAAAAGATTTAACCACAGGTGTCATTAAAGAAACTATATCGGATGCATCTTTTCTAATTTTTTCATCTTTATGATAGAGACTTACTTCTGTTTGTTGAGACAGCCAAAAACACAAGGCTCTTTCTCCTTCAATTATTGATTTCATATTTAATAATGATTTTCTTATATCTGCATGATCTATTATAAAATCTGCTCCATCTCCCGACTTACTGTTATTGCTTTTTCCTTGTTTTCTCTCTTTCGCATAAGCTAATGAGTTTTGATAAGCAGTTTCAGAAATTCCTAAACCCTGAATTCCAACAACTATTCTTTCTAAATTCATCATAGTAAACATTGAATTCAATCCTTTATTTTTTGGTCCAATCATATATCCAATTGCATTATCAAAATTAAGAACACACGTTGCTGATCCTTTAATACCCATTTTACTTTCTATAGATCCCGTAGATACTCCATTTCTTTGTCCTATTGAACCATCCTCATTAACAATAAACTTAGGAACTAAAAATAAACTTATTCCCTTAGTGCCTGAGGGAGAGTCTGATGCTCTTGCAATAACTAGATGAATAATATTTTCTGTAAGATCATGATCTCCAGAAGTAATAAATATTTTTTTGTCCACTTATTTTAAAAGTTCCATCAGATTGTTCTGCAGCTTTCGTTTTTAACAAACCTAGATCAGTTCCACATACTGGTTCAGTTAAGCACATTGTGCCACTCCATTTACCCTCAACCATTTTTGGAAGAAATTTATTTTTTATAGATTCTGAAGCATGGTGATGAATACAATTATATGCACCAATGCTTAATTCAGTATAAAGTTTAAAAGCTAAACTAGATGAAGATAACATTTCATCAAAAAAAGCACTTACTGTCTTTGGCATACCTTGTCCCCCATATTTTGGATCACATGACAATGATTGCCAACCATCCTCGATAAATTTTTTATATGCTTCTTTATAACCTGGAGGTGTTCTAACAATACCATTTTCCAAAATAGTTGGATTTTCGTCACCAACTTTAGCTAAAGGTAATATTAGATTTTGATTAATTTTTGCTGCTTCCTCAAGAATATCTTTGACAAGTTCGGGTGTTACTTCTTTATACTTTTCTATTTCGTTATAATTTTTATTATTTCTTAATTTCTCAAAAAGAAACATCATATCTTTGACTGGTGCTGTGTAAGTTGTCATTTAATTAATCAATGGTTTACCTGTTTTAAGAGTATATTTAATTCTTTCTTGTGTTTCCTTAGTTTCTATTAATCGCATAAAAGAATCAAGTTCTAACTTATATAAATCATCTTCTGTTAAAGTTTTATTTATATTTGTATCTCCTCCACTCAATACATTAGCTAATTCTTTGCCAACCTGCATTCCATGGTCCATAATTACTTTTTCATTATAAAGTTTTTCTAAAATTTTTATCATTTTTTCTTTGAGAGGTTTACCAGATAAATTAAATGTACAATTCTGAGGAGATTTAAAGTCTTTATTTTCGTCAATTATTTTTCTTGAAGCTTCAAATAAACTATTTCGGTTCATTATTTTTTTATCTTCAGGCCTTAAAAATTTTAATGGTTCTGCTTCAATTGGAGAAGTTGCGGTTGTTGCATAACCAATAATATTAAACACCTTTAATGGTGCAAAATCTGGATCTTTTTTAGCTTCTTCTGTTTGAAGCCATCGCCATAGAACTTCTTTACATCCTCCGCCTGCTGGCACAAGTCCTACTAAAGTTTCAACCAATCCCATAACAATATTGGTATGAGAAACTACAAAATTAGATTGAATAGCAACCTCTTCTCCACCACCTAATACCAGTCCCGAGGGAGCTGAAATTACAGGATAATCTGAATATTTTAAATGTTTACAAGTTTCTTGAAAATATTTAATGAATTTCTCAATTGATTTCATGTCACCTTTTTCTGCAAAGTTCATAGTATAGCTTAAATTTACACCCGCAGAAAATTGCATACTTTCATTAATTATAATAAGAGGTTTATCAGTTGCATTTTTTAATGCATCCATTGAGTCATAGTCAAGTGCGCAAGCCTTTGTAGTAAACTCAACAATATTAAAGTCATTAAATCTGTAAATATCTGCAGATTTATTTTTATCAACTTTTATTGCTTTTGGTTTTATTTTTCCTAAAGTTACTATGTCTGTATAAAGTTGCCTTTCACCATAAAAGTTTTCATCTTTGGTTTTCGATAAATTTTCTAAAAATTTATTATTTTTAAAATCATCAATTCTATTAAAAAAATTTTTAACACCAATAGATTTTAACATTTCAAAAGGACCCATCGCCCAGTTAAAACCAAGTCGCATCGCTTCATCAATGTCATTAAATTTATCAGTAATTCCTGGAACTAAAGAAGAAGCATATTTAATTATTTTTGAAATGACTGCCCAAGAGTACTCACCATATTTATCTTTTCTATTAATTAAAGTATTTAAATCGACAGTCTCAATTCCCATATCAATTTTTTTTGATGGAAAATACTCACCTGTATTTAAATTTATTGCTTCTAATATTTTTTTATTATTTTCCTTATTCATACGGTAAAAACCACCTTTGCCTTTTCTTCCGGTATAACCTGTTTCAATCAATTTCTTTACCAGCGGTATTTCTTTAGCAACTATCTGGAAGGGGTCATTTTCTGAAAGTTCTTTAATAAAACTTTTCAATACATCTGCCATTAAATCAATTCCGATTAAATCGTAAAGTCCAAATACTCCAGTTTTTGGAATTCCCATTGGTCTTCCAAATACTGCATCTGCTTCTTCAATTGATAATTTCATTTTAAATGCTTCTGTCATCGCAACTTGCATTGCATAAACCCCAATTCTATTTCCTAAGAAACCAGGTGTGTCATTACAAACAATAGCTCCTTTACCAAGCTCAATTTCACAGAATTTTTTTAAAGAATTAATTTTATTTAGATCATTATTTTCATTTTTTACTATCTCTAATAATCCCATGTATCTAACTGGGTTGAAGAAGTGGGTAATACAGAAATCTTTTTTTTCTTCTTGGGATAATTTTTCAGATAGAACTTTAATTGGAATTGAAGATGTATTTGAAGATACTATTGCACCTTTTTTTCTATTTTTAAATATTTTTTCATAAATATTGTGTTTGATATCTATTCTCTCAACAACCGCTTCAACAACCCAATCAGCATCTTTTACAACATCAAAATTATCGTTAATGTTGCCAACTTTAATATTATCTATTTTTGTTTTATCAGTTAATAATGGTGGTCTAGATTTGTATATTCTTTCCCTTGCTTTTTCACTTATCTCAGTTTTTAAATCTAATAATGTAACTGGAACATTTGCATTGCAAAGATGAGCCGCAATTCCACTACCCATAGTTCCAGATCCTATTACTACAACTTTTTCAATTTTCATGGATTTTAAACTATAGAAATTTTAAATTATTTCAATTTTGAAATGATCGCATCACCCATTTGTGATGTTGAAACCTCTTTCATTCCTTTCGAAAGAATATCTTTTGTTCTAAGTCCCATATCTAAAACATCTTGAACTGATTTTTCTAAATTATCTGCCTCTTGATCCAGATCTAGTGAATATCTAAGTGCCATAGCAAAACTTAAAATTGTTGCGATTGGATTTGCAATTCCTTTACCAGCTATATCTGGGGCTGATCCATGAATTGGTTCATACATTGCTCTCATATCACCATCCTTATTTTTTGCGCCAAGTGAAGCTGACGGCAAAAGACCCAAAGAACCTGTTAACATAGAAGCTTCATCTGAAAGCATATCACCAAACAAATTATCAGTAACTATAACATCAAATTGTTTTGGATTTCTTAATAGTTGCATTGCACAATTATCTGCAAGCATGTGTTTTAACTCTATATCTTTATATTCTTTTTCATGTAAAGCCTGAACTTCTTCTTTCCAGAGCTGTCCTGCTTCCATAACATTTGATTTTTCACAAGATGTTACTTTTTTTTTTCTTTTTTTTGCTAAGTCAAAAGCTACTCTAGCTACTCTAATAATTTCACTACTTGTGTAGACATGAGTATTAATTCCTTTTCTTTCTCCTTTATCTATTGGTTTAATTCCTCTTGGTTCACCAAAATATATCCCTCCCGTAAGTTCTCTCACAATCATTATATCTAAATCAGAAACTATTTCAGGTTTTAATGTTGAGGCATCAACCAATTGTTTAAAACATATTGCTGGCCTTAAGTTAGCAAACAACTTTAATTCTTTTCTTAACTTTAATAGTGCTCGTTCAGGTTTTTTTGAAAACTCAAGTTTATCCCATTTTGGTCCTCCTACAGCTCCTAATATTACTGCTTTGGACTCTAAGGCTTTATAAAAAACTTCGTCTGTTATTGGAGTTCCGTGCTTATCATAAGAAGCTCCACCTGCCAGATCTTCCTCTACCTCAAAATCCAAAGATTTTTTTGAATTAAACCATTGGATAACTTTCTTAACCTCGGCAATAACCTCGGGACCCACGCCATCCCCTGGTAAAAGAAGTATTTTTCTCTTTTTTATTTTAATCATGAAATATCCATGGTTTTGAAATTTTTAATTTTTTTTCAAATGATACAATTTTTTCAGATTTTTCTAAGGATAATGCAATGTCGTCTAATCCCTCGATTAAACATTTTTTTTTGAATTGATCTAAATCAAACTTAATTTCGTTGTTACCAAATATAATTTTTTGTTCATTTAAATCTATTTCAATTTCTTCTTTTCTTAAAAAATACTCGGAAATTTGTTTAATTTTTTCCTCATCAATTTTAATTGGCAATATTCCATTTTTAAAACAATTGTTGTAAAAGATATCTGCATAACTTGAACTAATTACACATGTAATTCCAAAATCAAGTAATGCCCAAGGTGCATGTTCTCTTGAAGATCCACACCCAAAATTTTTTCCTGTAATTAAAATTTTAGAATTATTAAATGGTTTTTGGTTTAAAACAAAATCTTTTATCTCATTTCCTTTGTCATCATATCTCATTTCAAAAAATAAATTTTTTCCAAGTCCAGTTCTTTTTATTGTCTTT
The DNA here is from genome assembly GCA_902579215.1 of uncultured Pelagibacteraceae bacterium. Classification (GTDB taxonomy): domain Bacteria; phylum Pseudomonadota; class Alphaproteobacteria; order Pelagibacterales; family Pelagibacteraceae; genus Pelagibacter. The sequence continues at coordinate 2,725 of CACHGH010000016.1, read as the reverse complement.
AAAAATTGTTTTGGAATTATCATATCTGTATCGATATTCACTATTGGTAAATACGCAGGAATACTTTTTAATTGATTAAATTTTCGCATTAATTTTGATACTTTCTTACATCATCTAAATTTCCAGAAATTGCAGCTGCAGCTGCCATTCCAGGACTCACCAAATGTGTTCTTCCACCTCTTCCTTGTCTACCTTCAAAATTTCTATTTGAAGTCGAGGCACACCTTTCACCTGGTTTTAACTTATCTGCATTCATTGCCAAACACATAGAGCATCCAGGTTCTCTCCACTCAAAACCAGAATTTATAAAAATTTTATCTAAACCTTCTTGTTCAGCTTTTTCTTTAACTAATCCTGAACCTGGGACAACCATAGCATTTACATGTTTTGCTATTTTTTTATCTTTTAATATTTTTGCCGCTTCCCTTAAGTCCTCAATTCTGCCATTTGTACAACTTCCAATAAAAACTTTATCAATTTTAATATCTTTAACCGCAACATCAGAATTTAAGCCCATATATTTTAATGACCTCTCTATTGAATTTTTTTTATCTGGATCAGTTTCATTTTTGGGGTTTGGAACTTTTCCATCAATTGTAACCACATCTTGAGGCGAAGTTCCCCAAGTGACCATTGGTTTAATATCTTTTCCATTTAAATTTATTTCTTTATCAAAATAAGCACCATCATCAGATTTAAGATTACTCCAATATTCTAAAGCTTTTTCCCAATTATCTTTTTTCGGTGACATTGGTTTATCTTTTAAATAATCAAAAACTTTTTGATCTGGCTGAATCAAGCCAGCTCTTGCTCCACCCTCAATGGTCATATTACAAATAGTCATTCTATTTTCCACACTCAGTTTAGAGATTAAGTCACCTGCATATTCAATAACATAACCTGTTCCACCAGCTGTTCCGATTTTTCCTATGATTTGTAAAATCACATCTTTTGAAGTTACTCCAATGGGTAAGCTTCCATTTACATTAATTCTAAAATTTTTTGATTTTTTTTGCACCAATGTTTGAGTAGCTAGCACATGTTCAACTTCTGAAGTTCCAATTCCAAATGCTAAAGCTCCAAATGCTCCATGAGTTGCTGTGTGACTGTCACCACAAACAATAATAGTTCCTGGTTGAGTAAAACCTTGTTCTGGACCAATGATATGAACTATTCCTTGTCTTTTATCGTTCATTCCAAAAATTTGGATGCCAAACTCTTTACAATTTGAGTCTAATGTATCTACCTGTATTTTTGATTCTTCATCAGAAATTCCTTTTGATCTGTCTGTTGTAGGAACATTATGATCTGCCACAGCTAAAGTAAGTTTTGGTTGTCTGACTTTTCTGTTTGAATTTCTTAAACCTTCAAATGCTTGGGGACTAGTGACCTCATGAATTAAATGTCTATCAACAAAAAGTAATGAAGTCCCATCTTCTTGTTCATGAACAAGATGTTCGTTCCAAATTTTATCGTAAATTGTATATGGCATTTAGAAAAAAATTATTTTTTTTCTTTTGGATCTTTTTTTTCAAGTTGTTCTTTTTCTTTTTTAGGCGCTTCTACTTTCTTTTCTTTCTTGGGCGCTTCTACTTTCTTTTCTTCCTTAGGTGCTTCTGCTTTTTTTTCTGTTAAAGCTTTATCAACATTTTCATCACTAACTTGTTCTGGTTGAGTTTCCAAATCAATTCCAATTTTCTTCTTTATTTTCTCCGTGATTCTTGCAGATTTTCCAGTTCTGTCTCTTAAATAATATAATTTAGCCCTTCTAACTTTTCCAGATCTAACAACTTTAATAGAACTAACTATTGGGCTAAATAAAGCAAAAGTTCTTTCAACTCCTTCTCCAAAAGAAATTTTTCTAACGGTGAATGACGAGTTGATATCTCTACTTTTTTTAGAAATACAAACTCCTTCAAAATACTGAATTCTATCTCTTTTTCCTTCAGTAATCTTTACACCAACTTTTATAATATCTCCTGGGAAAAAATCAGGTAGTTTTTTTTCTGCTACTATTTTTTTTATGTTTGCCTGATTTATTTCTTCTATTGTTTTCATAATTTTATTTAACAAATTAATTTTTTTTATATTTTTGCCACAAATCTGGTCTTCGGTCGCGTGTTATAGCCTCAGATTGAGCCAAACGCCAGTCTTTAATTTTCGCATGATCTCCTGATAATAGGACTTCAGGAACACTTTTTTCCTCCCAAATTTGTGGTTTTGTGTACTGAGGGTATTCAAGCAAATCATTTTCAAATGTTTCGTCTTCGAGAGATTGCTTGTTGCCAAGTACTCCTGGTATGAGTCTTAAAATACTGTCTATAATTGTAAGCGCCGCAGTTTCACCGCCTGACAAAATATAATCGCCAATGCTTATTTCTTCAATATTTCTTGTTTTTAATAATCTTTCATCAACACCCTCAAAGTGTCCACATATAAAATTTACGCAGTTTTCTTTTGAAAGTAGTTTCGCTTTTTTTTGATTAAATAATTTTCCCTTTGGAGATAAGTAAAATATTTTTTCTTTTTTTTTTGTGTTTTTATCAATAGATTTTGCTAAAACATCAGGTCTTATTAACATTCCAAATCCACCCCCAAATGGCGTGTCATCTACTGTTTTGTGTTTATCTTCAGCAGAATCTCTAATATTTATAACTTCTAAATTCCAAATCTTATTATCTAAAGCCTTTCCATATAATCCCTTGTCTAGGGGACCAGGAAAAAT
>CACHGH010000015.1 GCA_902579215.1 uncultured Pelagibacteraceae bacterium | reverse complement strand
TTTTATTAGAAGGTGATATTTGTGTAGAGAGTTGTTCGACTGCTGCAATTTTATTTAGAAAAAAAGATTTTTTGGAATTAGGCTTATTTGATGAGAATTTATTTATATATTTTCCTGATTTTGAAATAGGTAGAAGAATTAAAGAGTCTAAGAAATCTATAATTCAGATATTTAATGCCAGAAGTCACCATGTTCATGGTGAACTAAAAGTAAAAAATTTTTTGAGAAAAATTTATTTTAGAAATTATTACTTTACACTTGATGAGCTAATTTATTTTTATAAAACAAATACTCATCAAAAAAAATTTAAAGAGCTAGAAAAGAAAATTCCAAAATATTTTATTAGATTTATTTTGAATCTATTTATTTTAAGATTGAATAAATGCACTTATTGCTTGTCTAGAATTTTAGCCTATTATAAATTTAAGAAATTAAAGGCTGATTGAGTTAAATAAATATGGGGTTATCGTAAAAGATGTGGTATAATTATTACATCTTTCAGACAAATTAATGAGCAACCAACAGTCATATAAAGCAGATTCAATAAAAGTTTTAAAAGGTCTAGATGCAGTCAGAAAAAGACCTGGAATGTATATTGGTGATACTGATGATGGTACTGGGTTACATCATATGGTCTACGAGGTTGTTGATAATTCTATAGACGAAGCATTAGCAGGCCACTGTAAAAATATTGAAATAGATATTAATAATGATGGAACAGTTACTGTCCGAGATGATGGACGAGGTATTCCAGTAGATTTACATAAAGGAGAAAAAAAATCTGCCGCAGAAGTAATTATGACCCAACTTCATGCTGGTGGAAAGTTTGATCACGATTCCTACAAAGTTTCAGGTGGATTACATGGTGTAGGAGTGTCAGTAGTTAATGCATTATCTGAAAAATTAGAATTAGAAATTAATAGAGATGGAAAAAAATATTTTATTGAGTTTAAAAATGGAAATGCAAAATCTGCTTTAAAAGTTGTAGGAAAATCAAAAATTTCTGGAACGCAAATTACCTTTTTACCTTCAAAAGATATTTTTTCTTCCACAAAGTTTAGCGCAAGTATAATTCAAAAAAGAATGAGAGAATTAGCCTTTTTAAATAAAGGAGTAAAAATTTCAATAACTGATTTAACATCAAAAAAAGAAAAGAAAATTGATTTTAAATTTGATGGGGGAATAGTTGAATTTGTAGAATTTTTAGATGAAAAAAGAGAAAAATTAAAAAATAAAAATGGTAATGATTTATTCAAAAAACCTATCTATTTAGAAGGAAAAAAAAATGGTGTTGAAGTTGAATGTTCAATCAAATGGAATGCAGCTTATAGCGAAGATGTATATCCATATACAAACAACATTTATCAAAAAGATGGTGGGACTCACTTATTAGGTTTTAGAAGTGCACTCACTAGAGTTATTAATAAATATGCAACAGAGAATAATCTTTTAAAAAAAAATAAGCTAAATATTTCAGGAGACGATATTAAAGAAGGTCTAACATGTGTAATGTCAACTAAAATACCTGATCCTAAATTTTCATCTCAAACAAAAGATAAATTGGTATCATCTGAAGTAAGAATGATAGTTGAAACTATTGTAAATGAAAAACTTTCAATATGGTTTGATCAAAATCCTTCCGTAGCAAAAATTATTCTTGCTAAAGTAATTCAGGCAGCAGTGGCTAGGGATGTTGCAAGAAAAGCTAGAGAGAGTGTGAGAAGAAAAGGTGCCTTAGAGTTAACAGGTTTACCTGGAAAATTAGCAGATTGTCAAATTTCAAAACAAGAGGGCACTGAGCTTTTTATTGTAGAGGGGGATTCAGCCGGAGGTTCTGCTAAACAGGGGAGAAATAGAGAAAATCAAGCTGTACTACCTTTAAGAGGAAAAATTTTAAATACTTATGTAGATGCAAATGGAAGTAAAAAAAATGGAAATGCAAATGATTTAAAAACTAAAACATTATCAAAGATGATTTCATCAAATGAAATTTTAACTTTAATTAATGCATTAGGATTAGATCCTAAAACAGAGGATATAGATTTAAAAGATTTACGTTATGGTAAAATTATTATTATGACTGATGCAGATGTTGATGGATCACATATTAGAGCTTTACTATTAACTTTTTTCAACAACAAACCATTTAACAAACTTATAGAAAGTGGACATGTTTATCTTGCACAGCCACCACTATTTAAAATTAATAAAGGATCAAAAGTAATTTATATTAAAGATGAAAAAGATCTTAATAAATATATTTTAAATAATTCTAAAAACTTAAAAAAATTTAAAAAAGGAAGTAAAGAATTTTTAAATGCTTATGATGAAGAAAAATCAAAAATGAATATACAAAGATTCAAGGGTCTTGGAGAAATGAATCCTGAAGAGTTATGGAGCACAACTTTAAATCCAGAAACAAGAAATTTATTAAAAGTTCAATATTCAAAAGATCAAAAAAAAGATCAAAATATCATTCATACTCTAATGGGAAATGATGTCGCTCTAAGAAAAGATTTTATAGTATCAAACGCAATTAATGTTTTAAATTTAGATATATAACAAAATGAAGTTTAGAGAGACTTCAAATCTTTATTCACTAAATAAACTTACATATATTAATCTTCGATGGATTGCATATACTGGTCAATTAATTGCAATTTTATTCGTCGAATTTGTACTTAAATATAAATTTGATTATCTGATATGTATTTTGGTTATTTTTTTTAGTATTCTTACCAATGTGTACTTGCAATTAAGAATTAAAGAAAATCAACTTAATAACTTATTATCTACATATTATTTAAGCTTTGACATACTTCAGTTGTCAATTCTTTTTTACCTTACCGGAGGAATAACCAATCCATTTATATTTTTAATCATAGTTCCTGCTGTATTCTCATCCCAATACATAACTTTAAAAAGTTCAATTTTATTAGTTTTTCTTATTATTTTAGCCTTGTCAGTATTATCTTTGTTTTATCTAGATCTACCACATCCAGATGTTTTTCATTTTCATGCGCCTAAGTACTTTTTATACGCAATACCAATTTCTATAACCATAGGTTTAATTTTTTTAGTATATTTTGGAATAAAATTTGGTGAAGAAAGTAGAATACGACAGAAAGCGTATGATAAGATTCAGGAGATAATGGCAAAAGAAAATGAACTTGTATCTTTAGGAGGGCAGGCCGCAGCTGCAGCGCATTCTCTTGGAACCCCTCTTTCAACAATAATGCTAACTGCAAAAGAATTACAAAAAGAATTTCAAAATAATGATAAAATTAAAAAAGATCTTGATTTACTAGTCAGTCAAAGCAATAGATGTAGCGAAATATTAAAAAAATTGACATTAAACCCCAATATAGAAGATGATTTTATAGATTATGATCTTACGTTGAATGAGTATATAAATGAAATTGTCAGATCTTTTAAAGAAATAAGCAATAAAGAATTTATTACCGATTATCATAAACATGAAAATCCAATAAAAATCAAAAAATCCCCAGAAGTTTTATATGGATTGAGAAACTTTATTGGAAATGCTAACAAGTTTAGTAAAAAAAAAATAGAAATTTTTTTATCAAGCAATGAAAATAGTACAACACTTTTAATAAGAGATGATGGACCAGGGTTTCCTAAAGATCTAATCGATAAACATAGATTAGGAGAGCCTTACATACGATCTGCTGATAAAGCAAATATTTCAAAATATGGTCTAGGTTTAGGAACCTTTATTGGTAAAACACTTTTAGAAAAAAAATATGCAGATATTATATTCAAAAATTCAAATGTAACAAATGGTGCTGAAGTCACAATTAAATGGTCTAATAAAAACCTAGAAAAAATTTAATTAAGTTTTTTTTTATTATTAAATAATTCACTTAACTCACTAATCATTACATCTCCCAACTCTTGCACATCAGTGATCTTTATTGCTTTACTATAATATCTCGAGACATCATGACCAATCCCAATTGCTAGTATTTCAATATCACTTCTACTTTCAATAAATTTAACCATTTTTTTTAAATGTTTTTCAAGAAAATCTCCTGAGTTAACAGATAAAGTTGAATCATCAACTGGAGCACCGTCTGATATTACCATTAATATTTTTCTATCTTCTTTTCTTTTTGAAAGTCTATTATAAGCCCATTGTATTGCTTCACCGTCAATATTTTCTTTTAATAAACCTTCTTTAAGCATCAATCCTAAGTTTTTTTTAGATTGTCTCCAGTGTGTATCCGCACTTTTATAAACAATATGACGCAAATCATTTAGTCTTCCTGGATTTTTTGGCTTGTTTTTTTTATTCCATTCTTCTCTACTTTTTCCACCTTTCCAGTTCTTAGTTGTAAATCCTAAAATTTCTACTTTTACAGCACATCTTTCTAATGTTCTAGATAATATATCTGCACAAAGCGCAGCAATTGTAATTGGCCGTCCTCGCATTGAACCAGAATTATCAATTAATAAAGTTACTACCGTATCTTTAAATTCAAAATTTTTTTCTCTTTTAAAGGATAGTGAATTATATGGATCCATAATTATTCTTGGCAATTTAGCGCTATCTAGCAATCCTTCCTCTAAATCAAATTCCCATGATCTATTTTGTTTTGCTAAAAGTTTTCTTTGAAGTTTGTTAGCAAGCTTTGTTATTAAATCTTGAAAAGCTACAAGTTGTTGATCTAAATTTTTCCTTAATTTAGTCAGCTCTTCACTTTCCTCGAGCGTTTCGGCTTTTGCAATTTCATCAAATTTATTTGTAAATACTGCATATTCTATATTATTAATGTTATTTTTTGTTCGCTGAATAACATTTTCTGAACTTTCCTTTTCAGAGTCCGTATCAACTAACTGTTCTTCCATCTTATATTCAGATAAATCATAATCACCATCTATTCCAGTTTGACTTTCTTCCTGCTTGTTTTTCTCTTGTTCTCCTTGAGCTTGTTTTTCTTCATCATTTATTGAATTATTATTATTTTCATCATCATTTTTTTCGTCATCATTTTTTTCGTCTTTTTCATCAGTGTCAAATATGTCCATTTCTTCGAGTATTTGAGAAAATTTAGAATTATATTTGCTTTGGTTTTCAAGATTATTTGTTAAAAATTCTATGTGATTATTTATAGATGAATCTAACTCTTTCTCCCAAAAACTCAAAATTTTTTGTGATAAATCATTAAGTTTTATATTAAAAAAATTTTTTAACATATAAAGCTCAAACGCTTCTACAATATCTACATCTTCCTTTGTTTTAAGTTGATCTTTTCGTTTAAGACTTAATTTTTGAACATAGTTTTCTCTAAGATTTTTTGCGATTCCCTTGAGGATTTTAGTCCCAAGAATTTCACATCTAACTTTTTCAGCTAAATCATACAGAGCCTTAGACGATCTGTTTTTTGGGGAATTTTTTTTATATATTTCCTTATTAGAAAATTTTTTTATTAAAGCTTTCGAGTCAGCTTCAGCTCTAACCTTAATAAAGTCACTTTTAGTATTTAAATTATCTAGCTCAAAGAAATCTATATTTTTTGAACTTAAGTTTTTGTTTTTTTTATCAACATCCAATGTGTAATCATCAGAAATTACTTTAGCAGTAGATGTAAGTGCAAGTTTAAATTTTTCTTTAAAATTATCTTCTTTATTTTTCATTTAAATCTGAATATTGATCATAGACTCTGGCAAATCTTCCCCAAAACATCTTTGATAATATTCAGCAATAATATTTTTTTCTATTTCATCGCATTTATTTAAAAATGTAACTCTAAATGCATAACCAGTATCTTTAAAAATTTCAGAATTTTCAGCCCAATGTAAAACTGTTCTAGGACTCATAACAGTAGATATATCACCTGCAATAAAACCTTTTCTCGTTAAAGAAGCAACTTTGATCATATTGGATACTTTTTCTTTACCTTTTGGGTTATTTAAATTTTTGTTTTTTGCTAATATAATATCCATTTCTTTATCAAGACTTAAATAATTTAAATTTGTTACAATGTTCCAACGATCCATTTGACCTTGGTTAATTTGTTGTGTTCCATGATAAAGTCCTGTTGTATCACCTAGACCGACTGTATTTGAAGTTGCAAATAACCTGAAATATTTATGTTGCTTAATAACTTTATTTTTATCTAATAAAGTAAAGTTTCCTTCTGACTCTAATACTCTTTGAATGACAAACATTACATCTGGTCTTCCTGCATCATATTCATCAAAAACTAAAGCAATTGGATTCTGAATTGACCATGGGAGTATTCCTTCCTTAAATTCAGTTATTTGTTTATTATCTTTAATAACGATTGCATCTTTTCCAATAAGATCAATTCTGCTTATGTGACTGTCCAAATTAACTCGTACGCATGGCCAATTAAGTCTCGCTGCAACTTGCTCAATATGTGTTGATTTACCTGTACCGTGATATCCACTTATCAAACATCTTTTATTGAATGCAAAACCGGATAAAATTGCCAAAGTTGTGTCTCTATCAAATTTATAATTTTTATCAATATCAGGCACATACTCACTTTTTTTTGAAAAAGCATCGACCTGCATTTCACTGTCGAATCCAAAAGTTTGATTTATGGAGATTTTTATGTCTGGTTTTATATCTAAATTAGGTGTCAATTTTTGCTCTATAAGTATTTTTTAGCTGAGTATATGCTAAAGTTATTAATTTTAATTTTTCTTCATATTTTTTATTTCCAGAATTCATATCAGGGTGAAATTTTTTGACAAGGGTTTTAAATTTATTCTGAACTTTTTCCCACTTTAAGCCTACTGAAATACCTAAAATACTGAAAGCTTTTATATCATTATTATTAAATTTAAACTGGCTCATGTGATTAAATTGTGATTTTAATTTTGTTTTATCAAATTCATCTTTCAATGCGTTGTTCCACAAAACTTTAAAAAAATTGTCTGGAGAACTAAAACTCTGCGTGGGTTTATGCCATATCATATCTGATCTTAAAAATTCATAAATTTGATTATCATCCATGTCTGAAAAATAATTCCAATTTTTATTGAATTCTTTTACATGCTCTAAACAAAGTAGCCTATATTTTTTGCTATTATCTTTTTCAATTGGTGCCTTATAAGCTCCTATTTTTTTACAATTATTCCAGTCACAAATATTTTTCATGATATAATGATACAAACAATATTTATGAATATAAATGAACTAATTTCAATAGTTAAAAAAAAAATAATGAAGAATATTATTTTGGAAGAAATAAATATAGAAGATAAAACCTTCTTACACAAAAAGCATAAAAGCTTTGATAATAAAAGATATCATTTAAAAATAACCATAAAATCTTATGATTTAAAAAAATTAAAGAAAATTGATTCAACAAAAAAAATTTATAAAATCATAGATGATGAGCTAAAGAATTATATTCATTCAGTTCAGATTTTAATCAATTAATTTATCTTTAATGAATGATTTTATTTTATTTTCAGAATAATTAAGATTAAATATCGGTCTTCCAATTTTTTTTAATAAAACCAGACTAATTTTTTTACTTGTATTTTTTTTATCTTTCTTCATAAAATTTAATATATTTCTAATATTCTTAAGAAAAAAATTATTATTTAATTTTTTTAACAAGTTAAAATTAATAAGGTGATTTTTTATTAATTGAAAATCATTCTTGTTTAATAATTTATTAAGAAAACTAAATTTTGATGCGTGCATTATACCAAGCAATACCGCTTCTCCATGATTTAGTTTTGATGAGTATTTTAAACTTGCTTCGTAAGCATGCGCAAAAGTATGTCCAAAATTTAAAACTTTTCTTAAATTCTTTTCTTTTTCATCTTTTTGGACAATTTTTTTTTTAATTAAACAACTTTTATATATGGATTTTTCTATGAACGGACTTTTTAGTTTTAAAATTTTTAAAGCATTTTTATTTAAAAAAAGGAAAAATTTTTTATCTGATATTAAGGAGTGTTTTAGTATTTCAGCGTATCCACATACAATTTCTCTTTTAGGAAGAGTTTTTAAAAAGTTTGAGTCTGATAAAACTAAATTAGGTTGATAAAATGATCCAACTAAATTTTTCCCCTCTTTTGAGTTTATGCCAGTTTTACCACCAATAGATGAATCAACCTGCGCTAATAAAGTTGTAGGAATATTAATGAATTTTATTCCTCTTTTATAAATACTTGCAGCAAATCCAGAAACATCACCTGTAATACCTCCACCCACCGATATTAAACAATCATTTCTATGAAAGTTATTTTTTAGTAATTTTTCTAAAATTTTATTAACACTTATATAATTTTTATTTGACTCTTTTGCTTTAAAAAAAAGGATTGTTTTTTTTTTATTTTTTAAAGATTGTAAAATCTTTTTATAAAATTTCTTTGGAACTTTTTTATCAATTACAAATAAACATTTATTGAAATCGATGAAATTATCTCTAAGTATTTTTGTAAAATTTCTAGATATATTTGATCCGATAATTATTGGATACTTATGATTATTTGATATAATTTGTATTTTAGTCGCTTTCATATAAATTTAAAATTTTATTAGTAATTTCTGTTTTTGTTATTTTATCACAGTTTATTTTAAAATGAGCTTTTTCATAAAATTTAGAACGTTCTTCAATAAGTTTTATCATCTCATTAGTTTTTAAATTTACAGCTAAAGGTCTTTTTTTGCTATTTTTCATTCTATTAATCAATGTACTATTTTTCCAATTTAACCATATTGATAAATTATTTGTTATAACTTCTGTTCTAATTTTTTGATTTATAAACGAACCCCCACCTAATGAAATTATGCTATTTGAGGTTTGTAATATTTTTAAAATTATTTTTTCTTCTAAATTTCTGAAGAAAGCCTCTCCCTTTTCCTTAAATATTTCATTTATTTTCATATTAGCTTCATTCTCAATAAATTTATCAGTGTCATAAAATTTAATATTTAATTTTTTTGAAACTAAGGAACCTATAGTAGATTTTCCCGATCCCATCATGCCTAATAAAACTAGGTTTTTTTTAGATTTCATAAGTTTCTTTATTGAAAAAACACAAATATGTCTTAATTTGAAATTAATAAACGATATATGCAATTTGAAAGAAAAACAAGTATTGGAAGAAATAACTCATTAATAAAGTTATTAGTGAAAATAGCTATAGTCATTGTTTTATTTTTTATTGCAATAATAATGTTAGATAAAATAGATTTTCCTTCTCCAAATAAAAAGATAGAAAAAGTCATTTCAAATGAAAATCTCAAAACTGTTAAATAAAAAATATTTATCAATTTTTATATTTTTATTTATTTTTTTTGCTACAAAAATAAATTCTACAGAACCAGTTGATATATGGAATGTAGATCCAAACAAAGTGGAAGCAGATAACGAGTTAGATGATACTGATAGCAAGAAAAAAATTAAAACAGAATCTATTTATAAAAAAAATTTAAAAGCTATAAATGAACAACCAATTCAAGAAGATGAAACATTGCAATCAACAAAAATTGAAATTGCAGGGATTTATGATCCTGAAGAAAATGGTTTATCAATTGATATGTGGACAAATTCTGATGGTAGAAAAATTATAAGTTTATACGACAGATTAAAAAAAGTTAATTTATCCAATGGTGCTAAGGAAATTATAAATATATCATTTTTAACAAATTCATATTTTCCAGACAAAAATATTTCTAATGAACAATTTTTAAAAATAAAATCTGATTGGCTTATTAGAAATGGTAATTATCAAACAATTGAGGATTATTTGATTAAGAATGGTAATTTAAAATACAATAATAAACTAATAAAATTTTTAGTTGATGAATATCTTTCCCAGTCTGAATTAGAAAAATCATGTAATTTATTTTCAAAGCTTAATAAAGATATTGGATATATAACAGACGATGATTACTTGTTAAAATTTCATATTTACTGTTTAATAAATTCAAATGATAAAGATCAAGCACAATTACAACTCGATTTAAAAAAAGAATTAGGATTTAAAGATGACTTTTTTGAAAAAAAATTTAATTATTTAATGCAATATGAAGTAAAAATTGATGAGGAAATTTCCGAAAAAACAATATTAGATTTTCATTTATCACATAGAACAAATCCAAATTTTAAATTTCAACCCAATCAATCAACATCAAAAAAAATATGGAGCTATCTTTCTACCTCAAATTTGTTAGATGATATAAAAAACATAGATTTAGAAGATCAAAGTAAAACCAGATTAATTGAAAAAGCGACCCACGAAAGAAACTACAGCGAAAAAGATTTATATGATCTTTATAAAAGATTTCAATTTAGCATAAACCAACTTTTGAGCGTAAAACAATCTTACAAAGTTCTTTCTAGCGTCGAGGCTAGAGCGCTTATTTATCAAGGAATTTTAATTACAAATGAAACTGAGCCAAGGTTAGAATTAGTGAAAATTTTAAAAGATCTATTTATTAATGAAGGAATAGGAAATGCGTTTAAAGATGAAATGAGTAGAATTCTAAAAGAAATAAATGTTGATGAAATCCCAGCAAATTATAGAAGTTTTTATGACACATATGTTAATGAAGAAAAAGTAGAATTAACTAAAATTAAAATAAATAATAAAGTTATTCATCAATCTAAATTGATTAATCATTTTAGAGAAAATATTTCAAAAAAAAATATTGAAAAAGACTTACAAGAAATATTGAAAAAAATTAAAAAAGATAAAAAATATTTTGTTTCAACAAAAGATATAATATTAATAGAATCTTTAAAATCAGATGATATAAAATATCCAAAAAAATATTCAAATCTTTATGAAGTAGACGAGTCTAATATGCCAAGCGATATTCAAGATCTAATTGATAATGATGAAAAAGGATTGGTATTATTAAGACTTGCAGAAGTTATAGGCCAAGATACCCTAGAAAATATAGGACCAGAAACATTATATTTTATAATCAGCGCATTAAATCAGCTCAATATTGATCCATTAAGAAATAGAATTTTATTAAAAGTTCTTCCTTTAAAAGTTTAAAAATTATAATAAAATAATCTAAATTATGACTGTAAAAAAAATTTTAACAGAACCAAATAAATTATTAAGACAAGTGTCTAAACCAGTAGATTTTGTTGGAAAAGAAGAACAAGAATTAATGGATGATATGATTGACACAATGTATGATGCGAACGGTATTGGATTAGCAGCAATACAAATAGGCGTACCGAAAAGAATAATAGTTTTAGATATTAGCAAAGATCAAAAAAATAAAACTCCAATGTTTTTTGTAAATCCAGTAGTCAAAAATAAACATGTAGATAAAACATCTTATGAAGAAGGTTGCTTATCAGTGCCAGGTCAATTTGCAGAAATTGAAAGACCAAGCAGCTGTGATGTAGAGTATTTAGATTATAATGGAGAAAAAAAAATCTTAAAAGCTGATGGACTATTATCTACATGCATTCAACACGAAATGGATCATTTAGAAGGCATCCTTTTTATTGACTATTTATCTAAGCTTAAAAAATCTATGATAATTAAAAAACTTTCAAAAATAAAAGCTAATCCTGAAAGAATTGTTGTTTAATTAATGTTAAAAAAGATTGTATTTATGGGTACACCCCTTTTTGCGGTACCTATATTAAAATCTTTATATCAAAATGGATTTCCAATTTCTGTAGTTTATACTCAACCTCCTCAAAAATCAAAAAGGGGCCAACAAGTAAATAGATCACCTGTTCAGTCTATGTCTGAAGTTTTAAACATAGAGTTTAGAACTCCACAAACTTTAAAAAATAATAATGAAGAATATGAATATTTAAAAAAACTGGATGCAGATATAGCAATCGTTGTTGCTTATGGTCAAATTATACCTCCAGAAATACTTAAATTAACAAAAAAAGGTTTTATTAATATTCATGCCTCTCTACTTCCTAAATGGAGAGGAGCCGCACCTATTCAACGAGCAATCATAAATTTAGATAAGCTCACAGGAATAAGTATAATGAAAATTAATGAAAATCTAGATAGTGGACCAGTTTGCAACTCTTACAAAGTAGATATTTTGAATAATGAAAATGCAGAAGAAATTTCAAATAAATTATCAAGTTTAGCAGCTGAAAAAATTTTAGAAAATTTAGATGATATTTTTGGTAATAAGGCAAATTTTATAGAACAAGATCACTCTCAGGCTACTTATGCAAAGAAAATAAACAAACTAGAAGGAAAAATAAATTGGAACGAAAAATCTATGGCAATTATTGGAAAAATAAATGGTTTATATCCAAATCCTGGTGCATGGTTTATTTTTAAAGGCGAGAGGTATAAAATTTTAAAAGCAATTATATCTGAAAAAGAAGGAGAGCCAGGTATCGTCTTAGATGATTATTTAGAAATTGCATGTAATGACAAGTCAATAAAGATTCTTGAAATACAGAGAGAAGGCAAACGACAGCAAAAAATTGAGGAGTTTGTACTTGGATCAAAAATTAAAAAAGGATCAAATTTAAATAATGCATAAATATCATTTTTTAGTTGAGTATGTTGGTACAAATTTTATTGGTTGGCAAACTCAAAAAAAAGGTAAATCAATACAAAAAACCATACAAATAGTTATTTCAAGAATTCTTAAAGAAAAAGTAAAAATAATTGGCTCTGGTAGAACAGATACTGGAGTGCATGCTATTGGGCAATCTGCACATTTTGAATGTAAAAAAAAAATTCTTAATTTAAGTAAATTTTTAAACTCGATTAATTTTTTTTTAAATAAAAAATATATTTCTATTTTAAGTATTAAAAAAAAAAAATTAAGCTTTCATGCTAGACATCAAGCAAAACTTAGAAGTTATATATATGTTATTCTTAACAGGAGTAGTCCACCATCTATTTATAAAAATAAAGTTTGGCATGTTAAAAAAAAGTTAGATTTAAAAATAATGAAAAAAGGTGCAAAAAAGCTTTTAGGAAATCATGATTTTTCAACATTTAGAGCTTCAAACTGCTATGCCAAAAGTCCAATTAAAACATTGAAGAAGTCTTATATTCAAAAAAAGAATGATAAAATTTTAATTAAATTTGTGTCTAAATCCTTTTTAAGAAACCAAGTAAGATCCATGGTTGGTTGTTTAAAATATTTAGGTGAAAAAAAATGGAGTCTTAAAAAATTTGAAAAAAATTTTAAATCTAATAAAAGAAGTTTATGTGCGCCACCAGCGCCAGCAGATGGCTTATATCTTGAAAAAGTTATTTACTAATGTTTTGATTTTTTTTTGAATTTTTTTTAATACGCCATCTAGAACCTGCTCGAACAATAAAACCTACACAATTTTTATAACCACAATTACATGGAAATTGTTTATAATCAGAGTCATAGCTGAATCCATAATCACATGTTATCTCTTCACCTTTTTTTATATCTTTAATTGCAACTACCCAAAGCTTTAAACCTTTCCCTTCATACTCACAATTATTTTGACAAGAATGATTTATTAAACGTGCTGTATTAAAGGGTACATCTCCATCAAGGTCATATTTGCTATTTAAATCAAATAAGTAAATTGGTTTTGAATTATCAAATTTATTATTTTCTTCAGATTTCTTCTTTGTAATAATTTTACCAACGTAATTTATAATTTTAGTACCTTCTTTTATATCTTTTGTTGCGTAAAGACCTTTACCATTTTTATCAATATTAGATTTTTTTATTTTATATAGCTTCATTATAATTTTTTTATTGGATAATTTTAAATTTTCAATCAAATTCTAAAAGTGCGTTAACATGCATCTTTGCACTTTCTTGAAGCGCTTCTAAATCGTAGCCACCTTCTAAAATTGATACAACTTTACCTTCAGAATATAATTTAGCTAATTCTAATGTTCTTTTTGTTAAATGATAAAAATCTTTAGATGTTAATTGAAGTTGAGCTAATGGATCATCTTTATGAGCATCAAATCCAGCTGAAAAAAGTATAAACTCAGGTTTAAATTCTTTTATTCTTTTTAGAACAAATTCATATGCATTTAAATATTCTTCAGAATTAGTACCTGCAGGCAAAGGAATATTAAAAATATTATTATGCTTTCCTCTCTCTTTTTCCTCGCCTGTTCCAGGATATAGTGGATATTGGTGTGTTGAAATATATAAAACCTTTTCGTTATCATAAAAAATATCTTGAGTTCCATTGCCATGATGGACATCAAAGTCAATTATTGCAATTTTATTAAGTTTATAATTTTCTAATAAATAATGTGCACCAACTGCTACATTATTATAAATACAAAAGCCCATTGCTTTATTTCTTTCAGCATGGTGGCCAGGGGGTCTAACTGCACAAAATGCATTATTAAATTCTTTGTTTTGTACTCCATCAATAGCAGCTATAATTGAACCAACTGCATCAACAGTTGATTTCTTGCTTTCAGGCGAAACGATAGTATCTCCGTCTAAAAAAATTAAACCTTTTTTTGGGAATGATCCTTCTACATCATTGATATATTTTTTGCTATGTGCAATTTCTAAATATTTAGAGTCAAATAATTTATTTTTCTTCCAAACTATATTTTTGTTATTTATTTTTTTTAATCCCTTAATAACAGCAGTAACTCTATCAGCGTTTTCTGGATGTCCTTCACCAGTATTATGAGATACAGATGTATCAGATGTAATTATAGCAGTTTTCACCTAAAATAATTTTCTAAGATTTTGTAATATATTTTAGTCAATTTTTTCAAATCTGAAATTGGTGATCTCTCATCCACCATGTGAATAGTAGTGTTTCTTAATCCTAACTCTAATCTTGGGATTGAACCTAAAAATCTACTATCACTAGTGCCACCTCTACAATTTAGTTTTGCAGAATTACCTGTAACTTTTTTAACAATTTTTTTAACCATATAAATTTCTTTATTTGGTTTAGTATAAAAAGCTTCACCACTAACTTTATATTCTATTTTAGTTTTACATTTTTCTTTTTTCGAAATCGCATTTATCATTTTACTTATTTTTTTCTTTAGAGAAGTTGATTTATGTTTAGAGTTAAATCTAACATTAAATTTTGCACTTGCTGATTGAGGTACTACATTTTCAGATAAATTATCTACGTTCATTTTTGTAAACTCCAAATTAGATGGAGGCATGAATTTAGTACCATTATCTAAAGATGTACTTTTTAATTTTGCTATTATTTTAGCTAAGGCTGTGCATGGATTGATATAAGATCCAGCAAACGCTGAGTGGCCACTTTTTCCATATACAGTTATAATTCCATTCATAGAACCACGTCTTCCAATTCTTATCTCGTCCCCAACTGATTTATTTGAAGATGGTTCAGCAACAATTGAAAAATCAATTTTATCTCTTCTTTTTTTAAGATATTTAATAATCGCTGGTGTTCCAAAACCAGTTGTCTCCTCATCTGCAGCAATAATAATTGAAATTGAACCTTTAAATTTTTTATTTTTAATAAATTTGCTAATTGCACTTATAAAGCAAGCTATCCCACCTTTCATATCTTGAGATCCCCTACCATTTAAATATCCTTTTTTTACAACACCTTTAAATGGTGGAATTTTCCAATTGTTAAGGTTTGCAACTACATCAGTATGTCCTAAAAAATTTATATGTCGTTTTGAGTTACCATATTTTGCATACAAATTTAAAGCAGACTTTTGTCCTATTCCTTTTGATTTAATAATTTTACATCTAAAACCAATTGAGGAAAGTTTTCTTGATAAAAATTTCATTATACCTTTGTCCTCAGTTTTAACTGTTGGAAATCTTATTAGCTCTTGAGCTAATTTTATTTGATTATATATTTTCATGTTAATCTCTTAGTAGATCGTTAATAGATGTTTTTGATCTTGTTTTTTCGTCTACTTGTTTAATTATAACTGCGCAATATAAAGAGGGTGCTGCCGGATTTTTTTTATCTGGCAAAGACCCAGGAACCACAACTGAATATGGAGGTATTTTTCCATAAGTAATTTCACCTGATTTTCTGTTTACTATTTTTGTTGATTGACCAATGTACATACCCATACTTATTACAGATCCTTCGCCAACAATCACTCCCTCAACAACCTCAGACATTGCACCTAAAAAAACATTATCTTCTATAATGGTTGGAAGAGCTTGTGCCGGTTCTAGCACGCCGCCAACACCGCTTGCAGCTGATATATGACAATTTTTGCCTATTTGACTACAACTCCCGGCTCTTGCAAAAGTGTCAATCATTGTACCTTCATCAATGTATGCACCGATATTAACATAGCACGGCATTAGGACTGCATTTTTGCCAACAAAAGATCCTTTTCTTACAGGTGAGTTAGGAACCATCCTAAAACCTGCTTTTTCATGATCTTGCTTTGTCCATCCAGCAGTTTTACCTTTAAGCAAGTGAGCTTTGTCATACCAACTACTATAAGGGCCATTTAAATTTTCCATTGGATATATTCTAAAACTTAACATAATCGCTTTTTTGAGATATTGGTGAGTTACCCATTTACCATCGATTTTTTCTGCAACTCTAGACTTGCCACAATCTAAATCTTCAATAATTTGATTTATAGCATCTTTTAAATTTTGATCAGAATTTGGGCCAACCTGCTCTTTGTTTTCCCAGGCTTTATTTATGATATTTTCTATACTCATATGGTTATGTATTTTGTAATAACCTGATTTCTTTTAAAAATAAAGAAAGATTTTCAATCTTAAAATCTATAAATTCTTCTTCTGACTCCTTTTTACCCCAGTACTCATTATTTATTAGCCAAGCTGTAATCGTGCCTCTCTCTTTTCCAATAGATAAATTTTTTGCAATATCTTCAATATAAAGTGTTTCTTTTGGATTTATTTTGAATTTATCTATCATTAAATCAAAAGCTTTGGCAGTAGGTTTTGGGCTATATTCAGCATCTACAATGTCAAAAAATCCATCAAATAGGTCATTAATTCCTAGATGAGAAGTAATATTATTAGCATGTTCTTTACTGCCATTAGTAAAAATAAATTTTTTTACTTTCAAGTTTTCCAATTCTTCTCTTAAAATTAAATCATTTTTCATAAAAGATAAATCTATATCATGAACATATTTTAAAAATTCTTCAGGTACAATATCATGATGAATCATAAGTCCATTTAAGCTTGTGTTATATTTATGGAAATAATTAGTTTGTAATTCTTTTGCTTTTTTTAAATCTAAATTTAATTTTTTTGAAATATATTCTGTCATTTTTTTACTTACCTGACCAAATACTGCCTCAAGATCTTGATACAGAACACCATCTAGATCAAATAAAATATTTTTAATATTTTTAAGATTTTTCATTTTCTAATTAGTGTTCCAGCACCTTTATCTGAAAGAAGTTCAAATAATATAGAATGAGGACGTCTTCCATCAATTATTACCACTCCCTTCACCCCATTATTTGCTACATCAATACAGTTATTTATCTTTGGTATCATGCCCCCAGAAATAATATTATTAGTTATCATTTGATTTGCTTTAGATGAATTTATTTCAGTTATTAAATTTTTCTCTTTATCCAATACACCTTGTACATCACTAACTATCAGCAATCTTCTTGCTTTTAATTTTTTTGCTATTGCCCCCGCAGCAGTATCAGCGTTAATATTATATACATGATTATCTAGGCTTAAACCCAAGGGAGCTATAACTGGTATCTCATTAGATTCGATTATTTTTTTTAAAATATTTATATTAATTTCATTTGGCATTCCAACAAAACCCAATTCTTCACTTACTTTTTTAACATTAATAATATTATTTTCTTTACTATGAATACCTTTAGCATCTGACGAATGATTTTTTAAAGCATACACTATTTCTTTATTAAATTTTATAAATACATCTTCAACTATACTTATAACTTTTTCATCTGTTACTCTTAAACCATTAATAAAACTACTTTGAATATTTAATTCATTAAGTTTATTAGTTAAACGCTTACCACCACCATGTACTAAACATGGATTAAAATTAAGTTTTTTTAATATGGATATATCTTCAATTAAAATTTTAAACAAATTTGGTTCATTAAGTACTGAACCACCCACTTTAATTACTATATCTTCATTTTTGTATTTGCTTAAATATTTTGCTACTTCATCAACAGAAGGACCATTTGAAGGTAAAATTTTTTCTAAATTTACTTCCTCAATTTTTTTCATTTATGTTGTTTTGACTGAAGTTCGTTTCATAATAACAACCTGCTGTGCCATAGTTAAAATGTTATTAACAGTCCAATAAACAACTAGACCACTTGGAAAAGGAGCAAGAATTACCGTAAGGAATATTGGAAAAAAAGCAAAAATTTTTGCTTGAATAGGATCTGGAGGAGTTGGATTTAATTTTTGTTGCACCCACATGCTAAGCCCCATTGCTATCGGCCATGCACCAATTATTAAAAAAGATGGAGGATCCCAAGGTATTAGTCCAAAAAGATTAAAAATTGAGGTTGGATCTTTATCTGATAAATCTTTTATCCAACCAAAGAAAGGTTGATGCCTCATCTCTATTGTTACAAATAAAACTTTATATAAAGCAAAAAATACTGGTATTTGAATAAGTATAGGTAAACAACCTGACATAGGATTTACTTTTTCTCTTTTATAAAGAGCCATCATTTCTTGTTGTAATTTCATTTTGTCTTCTTTGTGAAGTTCTTTTAGTCTTTGCATTTCTGGTTGAAGCATTTTCATCTTAGCCATCGAACGAAAAGAAAAGTTAGCTAGCGGGAAGAAAACAATTCTTATACAAAGTGTCATTAACACTATAGCGATACCGTAGTTTCCACAAATTTTAAAAAAATAATCAATTAATAGAAATAGAGGTCTGGTTAACCAATATAAAACTCCCCAATCGATAACTAGGTCAAACTTATCAATTTTTAATTCTTGAGCATAACCGTCAATTGTCTCAACTCTTTTTGCTGCAACAATTATTTGAATTTGTTCCTCTATAGTTTGATTTGGACCTACCTCGTTACCTTCTGCAGATATATAATTTGCTCTAAATTTTTTTTTATAATCAAAAGTTGTTTTGAATTCTTTACCTCTAGGCGGAACAATACTTGTGATCCAATATTTGTCGCCTATACCAAACCAACCTTTCGAAGCATTTCTAGAAAACTTTTTTTCTTGAATATCATCATAATCTTCTTCAATTAAGTCACCATCAAGAGTTGCAATAAGTCCTTCGTGAAGAATATAAAAACCTGTTATTTCTGGTATTTTGTTTCGAATAATCTGACCATAAGAAAAAAAATTATATGTTTTATCAGAGGAATTAATTATTTTTTCATTAATAGTAAATAAAAATTGATCATCTAAGCTAATTTTTTTTTCAAATATCATTCCTTGATCATTTTTCCAAATCAGTTTTATTGGACTATTTTTTTGTAGTTTTTTATTACCCTCTACTTTCCACAATGAGGCTGCATTAGGTGTGTCAATATTTTTATTATTTGTTACAAAACCGCTTTCAATTGAATAACCATTTTCCACTTTTTTTGGATTAAGAAGTACAATCTTTTCATTACTATTTAGTTTTGTATTATATTTTTTAAAAGTTAAATCATCAATTGTTGCGCCAACAAGTGATATTGAGCCAATTATATTTTCATTTTCAAAACTTATTCTTTCATTCTCGTTTAAAGCTTCTTTTCGGGATATCTTAGAAATATTTTCATTTTGATCTAAGCTTGGAGTATCAGAACTTTCTTGTTTTTGTACTTTTTCAGTTTGTTCCTTTTTTGCATTATTTGTCTCAGGCGGAGGAGGAAAAAATAAAGTATAAAGCAGTATCACCGCAACCGACAAAGAAAGAGCAGCAATTAAATTTTTAGTTTCCATTGTTATTATTTTTTTTTATTTTTTGTACTGGATCAAAACCTTCTCCTCCTCCTAAAAATTTGATTGGATGGCAGGTTAAAATTC
>CACHGH010000014.1 GCA_902579215.1 uncultured Pelagibacteraceae bacterium | reverse complement strand
TTTTTTTACTTACTAGGTGAAGCTTGGCTATATTTTTTCCTGCCTCATAACAATTTTTTAATATTTAAAATCTTTTTATCTTTGCCATCTACAAATGTTACAATACATGCTTGTTTTTTTTTTAATCTTTATTAAATATTTACCATCTTTAGCTTTAAGAGGTTTAGGACATTTAATTTTATTATAATAAAGTTTATCCATCAATTTCATGAAAAAAGGCAGATCTTTTTTTTGAACTCTTTTTTCAAAAATTGTTAAAATATATTTTTTTTTTAATATTTTTAGTAAGTAATTAGTATTTTCAATACCTTGTTTTATTCCATAAAATTTAATTTTATCTTTTAATTTAAATTTTTTTGATATTAAAGAAACATCTTTACTATTAATTTTTGTATATACAGCCATATCTAGTTTAACTTACCAGGAACTTTAAAAGTTATATCTTCTTTTGCAATTTCAACTTCTTCAATTTTAACTTCAAATTTCTTTTTAATTTGATTAATAAAATCTTCAACTAAAACTTCAGGTGCTGAGGCCCCAGATGAAATGCCTATCGTTGAACATTTAATAATTTCATCAAATGGTACTTCACTTTCAGAATGAATAAGCTCTGAACGTTCACAACCAGACTGTTTAGCAACTTCGACTAATCTCACAGAATTTGAGGAATTTCTGCTACCAATAACAAAAAACATTTCACATTCACTGGCAATTTTTTTAACTGCAGCCTGTCTATTAGTTGTTGCATAACATATATCCTCTTTTGTAGGTTCTTTTATATTTATAAATTTCTTTTTAAGTTCCTGAATAATATTTTTCGTATCGTCTACCGATAGAGTAGTTTGAGTTATATAAGCGATTTTTTTTCCTCCTTCATATGAATAATCTTGAACATCTTTCTCGCTCTGAATTAAATCTATAGATCCTTTAGGTAGTTGGCCCATTGTTCCGATTACTTCTGGATGATTTTTATGACCAATAAGAATTATATGATATCCATTTTTATTTAAATTTTCTGCTTCTCTATGAACTTTTGAAACTAAAGGACAAGTTGCATCAACATATTCCATTTTATTGTTTATTGCTTCAACCGGAACTGATTTTGGTACCCCATGAGCCGAAAATATAACAGGTCTAGACTTGTCTTTAATTTCCTCAATTTCTTCTACAAATATTGCTCCAATTTTTTTAAGACTATCCACAACGTGTTTATTGTGAACAATTTCATGCCTTACATAAACCGGTGCACCATATTTTGTAATGCTTTTTTTTACAATCTCTATAGCCCTTTCAACTCCAGCACAAAAACCTCTAGGTGAGGCTAGTAAAATTTTTAATTCTTTATTTTTCATTTTTTTCAATTAAATATTCGAGCAATATATGTGGAAAAGTCAAAGACGCCAAACCAATAAAAATAACTTTATATATTGCTTCATTTAAAACGTAATAATTTGTTAAAAATATTAAACAAACAATAAATAAAATGGCAGTTACCAAGGTAAGTGGTAAAGCTTTATTTAAAAACTCTCTAAAGCCTTTTTTAAAATCTTTTTCGTTTAACTCATTAGCTAATTTAAATGAATGGCGAACTGAGTGTAAAAAACAGAAGTAAATTGTAAATGCTATAAGTGGATGGCATGTAAAATTTAATATAATAATTCCAGCTTTTTCTAATGAAAATTGTGTCACATTTTCATTACCTGAATAATACCATCCAATTACTAAAAATATTATTAACAATATTGTAAATATATTTTTTTCTTCAAAAAAATACAAAGTACGGATAAAACTTTGATTTTCTATATATAGCATTTCAAAAATATTTAGCGTTTCATTAAAATGAAAAGATAAAGGAGCAAGTATTATTGGCGAACCTAATAATAGAAATTTAAAAAAATTTGGTTTTTCTATATAAATCAAATCTTCTTTTCCAAAATGGTAAATAGCAACGATTAAAAATAACAATAGTGTTAATGAAGGAACAACAAGCCATAAAAAAATAAATGTCAAACCTATTAATAAATAACCTATGTAAAAAATTACATTATTTGAGATTTTATATTGATCTAATAATTTATAACCCTTTAAGTGATCGAGAGCACCATGAGAAATTCCAATTGTGAGGATAAGAAAGAGACAAAGAATATTTAAAAAAGATGATCCAGTTTCCCAATAACTAAGATCATTTTTTAAAGTTCCTAAAAACAAACAGCTTAACGTAAAAAAAATTATACTATGTCTTAATGGAGAAGGCATTTTATTTAATTAAAGATTTTAAAAAAATTAACTTTGGCATTTTCAAAATAATTAACAAATCCTCCAAAAGGTTACTTTTATTAGATAAAAATTTTATAACAGTATTTGATGAAGCAGAGAACATATTAAAAAAAATATCTGGCATTTTTTCTGGATATTTTTCTAAAACTCTTAAAAATACCCCATCTAGAAACTTGTATTTATTTCCAATTTTAAATGGTTTTGTATTAGAAATTTTTTCAATATTTTCTCTAATAAATTTGCTTTGTTCTTGAATATTAAGAAAAGTGTAACCCGTGCTTAATCTGGTCATGCCACCAGCAGTTCCTATATTTATTTTATTTTTTTCATTATCATTTGAGGGATAGAATAGGGGTATAGCGCCTTCTTCTTTATAAACTATTTCATAGTTTTTTATTTTTAAATTTTGCTCAATATAATTTTTAATTTGATTATCATAATCTTTCAAAGAGATATCATCCATTTTAGATAACCAAGTAGTTTCAACTAATGCCCTATCTTTTTCAAAAGGCAAGGTATAGAAAAAATGTACATTATCTCTTTGCTCACAATTAAAATCCATCAGATTGATTATTTCATCATCAAAAATTTTATCTTTTGTTTTAATTTCAACACCATAGAAATGTTGCCAAAGATTATTTTTATTAGTTTCTTGTGAAGGAACACTGTTAAAAATAAATGACTTATTTTGATTAATATCCTTAATATTTTTAAAAAAACTTATATTTTTATTTTCTTTTAATTTAGTGATTATTTTTTTGTAAAATAATCCACTGTCTATACTTTGATAAGGGTAATTATCACATTTTAAATGTTTGGTTTCTGTTGATGAATTTATAGAAAAATTTTTCCAGCTTTTTTTAACACAGTCATCAAAGTTGTGATCTAGTACTTTCCAAAAAGACCAAGTTTTATCCTTCTTATATCCATCTCTTGGTTCAATAATTGCTAAGGTTTTATTTTCAAGTTTTTTGTGCAAATCGAGCTCATAGGCCAATGATAGTCCAGCACAACCTCCGCCTATAATAATATAATCAAATTCTCTCATTTAAGTTTATCTCTTCATTTATAAGATTATGTTCATCTTTTCTTAAGTGTTCACCAGGCTTTATGAAAATTAATTTTACAAAATCTAAAATACTCAACAAAGTTTGATTTATTTTACCAAAATTAGAAACATAAATTTTTCCTGAATTTTTATAATTATCCATATTTTTTTTATTCAAAATTTTATTTCCTATTTCTCTATATACCCTTCTTGCAACTAAAATTCCAAACCTACTATTTAATGGAATTTCACCTATTGACTTAAACGAACTATCATAAAATCTATCGGCTAACTTTAGAGTTTTTATAATACTTTCAAAATTAGAACTTATATAACTTCTGTTTCTTTTATTGTCTTCAATTACATCTCTTGCAATGTTAGTTAGTTGCATAGCAATACCAAGATCAATCGCTGCTTTGAGAGAATTTTTCGAATTAACATTTAAAATTTTTGCCATCATCAAACCCACAGTTCCTGCTACTCTATAAGAATAAACAATCAAATCTTTATCAGAGTTAAAATCTAATTTTTCTTTTAGGTCAGTCTCGACACCATCAAACAAGTCTAATATAATTTTTGGAGAGATTTCAAAACTTTCTATCAAGTGATAAATTTTTTTTATTATTTGATTTTCTAAGTTTTTAGTTTGAAAATCATTTTTGAATTGTTCAAAAATATTTTTTTTAGTTTTTAAATCAAGATCTTGGTCCGCGATATCATCTAATGTTCTACAAAAATCATATAAATCAGAACTATTTTGATATACTCTTTTTGGCAAAAAAAAACCTGCCCAATTAAATGATTTGGCATATATCGATAAAAGGTTTTGAGACATTACAAAATCTTATCTAGAACTTTTGCTGAAGACAATACTCCAGGGACTCCAGCACCTGGGTGAGTTCCAGCACCAACAAAATATAAACCTTTAAAAACTTCAGATTTATTATGGAATCTAAAGTATGCAGATTGACTAAATTTAGGCTGTATTGAAAAACCTGACCCGTATTTAGTATTCAATTCTTTTTCAAAGTAATCTGGTGTTAAATAGAAATCTTCTACAATATTATTTTTAAGATCAGGAAGTAAACTTTTTTCCATTTTATTAATGACTAGCTCTTTTAATTTTTCACCTTCTTCCGACCAATTGATTTTTGATTGGTTATTTGGCACTGGAACCAGAACATAAAAGCAATCATGATTTTCTGGAGCCATTGATTTATCTGTAGCCGAGGGTCTATGTAAATAAAAACTTATATCTTCGTTTAGTTTTTTATTTTCAAAAATATCATCTAAATGTTCTTTATATTTGTCACCAAATTTTATTGTATGATGAGCAACATTTTTATAAACTTTTTTTGTTCCAAAATAGTAAACAAATAAACCCATAGAATATTCCATTCTTTTTTTTTTCCAATCAAACATTAAATTAGTTCTTTGATTACTTAATAATGTTTCATAAACAGCTGGTGGATCTGCATTACAAATAACATTGTCTGCTTGAATTTCATTTTGATTTTTTAAATTTACACTTTTAATTTTCCCTTTTTCTAAATTAATCTTTGTGACTTCTGATCCTTTTAAAATTTTAATATTTTCCTCAATCATTAATTTTTCTAAACCTTTTATAATATTTCCAGTTCCTCCCATCGAGTAATGAATACCCCATTTTTTTTCTAAAAATAAAATTAGTCCATATATTGATGTTGTAGTGAACGGGTTACCACCAACCAGAAGAGGATGCATACTCAACATGCGTCTTAATTTTTCGTTCTTTATATAAGATGATACTAGTGAATAAACTGACTTATAACTTCTAAGCCCAAATAATGATGGAATGTGTTTCATCATAAACAAAGGTTTATCAAAAGGAACATCTGATAATTCTGAGAAACCTTTATTAAATATTTTTTCAGTAAATTTTACCAAATTTTCATATCCATTAACGTCATTTTCATTTATTTTTTGTATTTGGCTTTTCATTGAATCTTCATCACCCGAATAATCAAAACTTTGGCCATCTTCAAAAACGAATCTATACCAAATATCGAGAGGTTGAATTTTAATATAGTTTTTTGGATCTTTATTAAAAAGTTCAAATAATTCGTAAATTAAATATGGTGCAGTTATAACAGTTGGTCCTCCATCAAAAGTGAAGCCATTTTTTTTAAAAACTCTTGCTCTACCACCCAAATCACTCTGTTTCTCAACAAGAATAACATTATGTTTTTTTGCTCTTAGTCTTAAAGCGGCTGCAATACCACCAAACCCAGAGCCTATTACTACAGAATTCATTTTATATAATTTATATTATTTTGAAAAAAAGTAACGAAATTATCTTTATATTTTAAGAATTAATCTTTTTAAGCGCTTCTTTTGTTTCTTCAAGATTTTTTTGAAATAATGTATCTAGCTTAGATTTATCAACAGAAGTTGAAATAATTTTTCTCACTGAATCGACTGATAGCTTAACTGATGCATCTTTAATTTCTTTGATTGCAGAGTCTTTCATTTGTTTAATTTTCATCTCAGTAGAATTTTTTTTTATATCTGCCGTCTTATGAAACTTTTCATTCATTTCAATTACTAATTTTTCACTATCTTTGGTGGCTTGTGTTAGAATTTTTTTAGTTTCATTCTCTGCTGTTTCCAACTTAGTTTGAGCTTTATCTAATAGTAATTTTGATTCAGATCTTAGTTTTTCGCTTTCCTCAATCTCATTCTTGATGTCGCTTATCATCTTTTCTAAAAGTTCAGTAACTTTTTGTGGAATTTTTAAATATACCAAAGCACCAAAAAAAATTAAAAATGAAATAGCTACCCAAAAAGTTGCATCAAACGTCATAATATTTATCCTTATTTCTTTTTGAGAGATCTTCAACTATAGCAGAGATATTACTGTTATTTACTTCTGCATCTATTAATTCTTTGACCAATTCTTTTGAAGTTTCAATTGCGATTTTATTTACTTTTTCTGGGGCATTATTTTTTAACTCAATTATTTCTTTTTCAGCAATTTTTATTTCTTTATTTATTTCATTTTCCAAAGTTTCTTTTTTTACATTTATTTCACTCAAAACTTTTTTTCGAGCCTCACTAAATAAAGTTTTTGCTTCATCTTTACTTTTTAAAATAATTTTTTCGTATTCTTTAATCTTATCTTCACTCTCTTTTCTTTGTTTTTCTGCAATATCAATATTTTCCAAAATTTGTGATTTTCTTGTTTCAAGGTTTGCACTAATTTTAGGTAAAATAAACTTCGATAAAACTAGGAACAAAATTCCAAAAGTTAAAGTAAGCCAAAATATTTGTGAAATCCAAAATTCAGGATTTAATTGAGGCATTCCTTCACTTTCGGCACTTTGTGTTATTGATTGAAACACAAAGATAAAAATTAAAGAACGAAAAATTATTTTTTTTAACATTAACTAAAATGCAAATAAAATAATTAATGCCACAACTAATCCAAACAAACCTGTTGCTTCAGCTAAAGCAAATCCTAAAAGCAAATTAGGAAATTGTTTTTGAGCTGCAGATGGATTTCTCATTGCGCCAGAAAGATAATTCCCAAAAATTATTCCTATTCCAACACCAGCACCTGCTAACGCTATTGCCGCAAGTCCTGCTCCGATCATTTTTGCTGCTTCTAATTCCATTATGTCCTCCTTTATGGTTAATGGTGTAAATTTAATGCATCATTTAAATAGATGCAGGTTAAAATTGCAAAAACATAAGCCTGAAGAAAAGCAACTAAGATTTCTAGACCTGTTAATGCAACTGAAAAACTTAGTGGAAGCCATCCACCAATTATTCCGAGGCTTATAACAAAGCCTCCGAAAACTTTCATCATAGTATGTCCAGCCATCATATTAGCAAATAAACGAACAGAAAGACTAATTGGCCGGCTTAAATAAGAAATAATTTCTATTACTACAATTAATGGCAATAGAACTACTGGAACACCACTAGGTACAAATAATTTTAAGTATCCGAAACCGTGTTTTATAAAACCTATAATTGTTACTCCAATAAAAATAAATGCCGCTAAAACAAATGTTACAATAATATGACTTGTAACAGTGAATGAATAAGGAATCATTCCAAACATATTGCAAAATAAAACGAACATAAATAATGAAAAAATAAATGCAAAATAAGGTTTGGCTTTAGAACCAGCTGTATCATTAATCATTTTCGATATAAATGTGTAACTTAGCTCCGCGAGTAATTGAATTTTATTTGGAATTAATGAATTTTTTTTTGTGCCAAGATTAAAAATTAATAAAATAGCTAAAGAACTAATTACCATAAATAAACTGGCGTTGGTGAAAGATATATCTACCTCACCTAATTTAATTTCAGGTCCAATCCTATAAACATTGAACTGATGCATTGGGTTTGTTGCCATAACTATTTACTTTTGCATTTTCTTCGCAGATTTGACTACATTTATAATGCCTGCCGCAACACCTACGAAAAAAAAAATTAATATTAACCAAGGTTTAGTACCAAAGGTCTTATCTAAAATAAACCCAATAATTGTCCCAACTACCACAGCTGATACCAATTCTGTGCTCATTTTAAAAGCTTGTCCAATTGAGGATTTTGACTGTTTATTTTTATCTAAGTTTCTTTTTGACAATTTTTTTTTTGCAATCTCCAGGCGAGTTTTAAATGTATCTTTTGCCATTATGGTATTAAGCAACCATGCTTTCGGCTTTTTGTAAATCGACTGCTACCAGTTGGCTTATGCCTTTTTCTGGCATTGTGACTCCATAGAGTCTATCCATTTTAGACATTGTTAAAGCATGATGAGTTACTATTACAAAACGAGTGCTAGTTATTTTTGTTAATTCATCTAGCAAATTACAAAATCTAGTAACATTAGCGTCATCAAGAGGAGCATCGACTTCATCAAGCACACATATAGGAGAAGGGTTTGTTAAAAAAACAGCGAATATTAATGATAGAGCTGTTAAAGCTTGTTCCCCACCAGACAGTAACGTAATTGATTGTAATCTTTTACCAGGAGGACTAACAAGTAAATCTAAGCCTGCCTCTAAGGGATCTTCATCATCAACCAATTCTAATTTTGCATTACCACCATTAAATAACTTTGTATAAACTTCATTAAACTTTCTGTTAACTTTTTCAAACGCAACTAAAAGTCTTTCTCTACCTTTTTGATTAAGTTCACTAATACTTTCTTTTAATTTTATTATTGCCGTAACTAAATCTGACCTTTCAGTTTCCATTTTCTTTATTTCACTCTTATATTTATCTGTTTCTTCATCTGCTCTAAGATTTACAGATCCTAGTTTTTCTCTTTCTCTTTTTTTTTCATCTAATTTTTCTTCTTGAGTAAGTGCATCAGGTAAACTTTCATTAGTATCTAAGTCTGAAAATTCTAATACATTATTTTCATTTAAGTTAAGTTCAGTTTGCACTCTTTCTAAAAGATCGTCTTTTCTTTTTTTTAATCCCTCTATTGTTGCTCCAGAACTAGCTTTTCTCTCTCTTATTAAAATCATTTTTTCTTGATTTTCATTAAGTTCAGATTGCAAAGTATTAATTTTTGTATCTATCTCTTCAATTAAACCCTCATTATTTCGTTTTTCATTTTCTGAAACTCTTAAACTTTCAGAAATTTGACCTTTTTTCTCTGCTTGTGACTGGGGCTGTTTTTCTAACTCACTGAGCTGTGAAATAAATTTATTTTTCCTTTCTGAAAGCTGTCTAACCATTTTTTCTGAATTAGTAAGCAAATTTTTCCAACTTTCTATTTCTGTTTCAATCGTTTGAATTCGTTCTTTCCTTTTAATAGACTCATTTTTTATATTTTGATTTTTACTGTAACTGTCTGCATACTCTTCTATAATTGTTTTGCAGTTATCAAGAGCATTTATTGCTTCATCATTTCTTTTTGTATTTATTAACTCTTTAACCTTATCAATCTCTATTTTTAACTTATTTTTTATAGTATCTAAATCTTCATTAGATTTTTTTTCCGTATCATAGTATTTTGAATCTATTTCTATTAACTCATTCTTTTCTTCTTTAAGTCTTTTTTCGTTTGAGGTTGCATCTATCACAATACTTTTTTCGCGATCAGTATCTTCTTCTATGGTGTTTAACGATTTTTTAATATTTTCAATTTCATTTTGAATTCTATCATTTTCTTCATCTAAACTTTTTAACTCCAAGTTTAACCTTTGAACTTTTGAAAGATTTTCAATATTTTTTTCTCTTAAAGGGTTTAATTTTTCCAAATCTTCTTTGATAAGAGTATCTATTTTATTAATTTTATCTTTATAACCACCTATTTCATTTTCAGCTTCATTATTTATTTCATTTTCTATTTTTATTTCATTATCAATTTCTTTAAGCTTTAAATAATATAGACCAGCTTCTATTTTTTTTATTTCATCTGATATAATCTTATATTTTGTTGCCTCCTCAGCTTGTTTTTGTAGATTAATTAATTGTTTTTCTTGCTGTCTTCTTAATTCGTCAGCTCTTTTAAGATTATTTTCAGCTGCATTTAATCTTAATTCGGCTTCATGTCTTCTAACATGTAAACCAGCAATGCCTGCAGCTTCTTCTAAAATTGCTCTTCGATCAGTCGGTTTAGCAGTTACCAAAGCACCGATACGACCTTGACTAATTATTGAAGGTGAATGAGCTCCTGTAGACAGGTCTGCAAAAAACATTTGTGCGTCTTTGGCTCTTACTTCTTTATGATTAATATAAAATTTTGAACCTTTGTCTTTTTCAATTTTTCTTCTAATTTCGATTTGATCTAAGTTTTTATATTGAACAGGTCCTTTTTTTTCTTCATTTGTAATATTTACTGAAACTTCTGCTATATTTTTAGATGGTTTGTTAGATGTGCCTGAAAAAATTACGTCTTCCATACCAGATCCTCGCATACTTTTTGCGGAAGTTTCACCCATTACCCATCTTAATGACTCTACAATATTGGATTTTCCACATCCATTCGGACCCACTATTCCAGTTAAACCTTTTTCAATTAGAAAATCAGTTTTTTCTGCAAAAGATTTAAATCCGTTAAGCTGAATTTTTTTAAATTCCATTCAAAAATTATATCAGTTTTTCAATGGTTTTTTTTAAATTTTTGTAGTTCAGCGTTTTATCAAACTTTTTATTATTAATTATTATCGTTGGAGTAGCATTAACATTAAATTTTTTTACACCATTGATTCGATCTTCTAGAACAAAATCTTCAATTTTTTTGTTATTTAGACATTTGTCGAAATCTATTCCAAATTTTTGACTATTTAAAACTTCTTTTAGATTTTTATTAAATTCCTCTACCGTACTTCCTTTCGCCCACCTTTTTTGATTTTTGTATAAGAAGTGAAGTATTTCAGGTTTACCATCATTTTTACAATGAGAAATTTTTGAGGCATTTAAAGCTGCCAGATCAAGCGGGAAGTTCCTAAATTCTATTTTTGCTATTCCTTTATCTATAAAATTTTTTTTCAATTGAGGGTAAATTTCTTCATGAAAGTTTGCACAATGCACACAAGTTAAAGATTCAAAAACGATTATTTCTATTTTAGCATCTATATTTCCTTCAGAAAGTGCTTTAATTTTTGTTTCTGAAAATGCAGGAAATATAAAAAAAATAAATAATATTTGTAAAATTATTTTTTTCATTTTTTTTTAAAATATCTGCTCAATTCGATTAGTGAGTTTTTAATTTTATCATTTTTTATAACAGATATTTGTTCCAAATAATCATTTTTTTTTGAAGTATTTATCTTTTTTTTATTGAATTTTTGTTGATCGCCTTCAAAAGTAATTAATTTAATTTTTTCAATAACCTTATATCCAAAAAATTTATTAATTTTTTCTATAACAATTTTTTTTGAATACTCAGTATCTACTTCGTGACCTCTTTTAACCATTATATTGAGACTACCACCGCTTAATTTATTAGAACTTTTAAAAGATTTTGGAAAACATACTTTAAAAAGATCATCCCCAACTATAAATCTCCAGTTGTCGAGTGTTTTAGAATATATATGTCCTTTTTTTTCAATAATTCTTCTTACTTTTGTGGGCAAAGTATATTTAAAAGATCTTAATCCTTGAATGGTTTTGTTTCTCTGCTTAATATTAGATTTAAATTTCATATGGACAGCACAAACATATCAAAAAAAATTCTTTATTGGTACGATAATAATAAAAGATTATTACCATGGAGAAAACATAATTCAAAAAGACAGAAACAATATTTTACATTAGTTAGTGAATTTATGCTCCAACAAACACAAGTTAAAACTGTAATACCTTACTTTGAAAAATTTGTTAAAAAAATTCCGAATTTAAAAAGACTATCAAAAATTAATGATAAAACACTAATGAAATGTTGGGAGGGGCTAGGATACTATTCTAGAGCCAAAAATTTAAAAAAAACTGCAAAAAAAATTGTAATTGATTTTAAGGGATGTTTACCAGCTAATATAGATACCTTAAAAACTCTTCCAGGAATTGGAGATTATACTTCTAATGCAATTATGGCTATAGCATTTAATATACCTGTAATTCCACTAGATGGAAATGTTGAAAGAATTTTAAAAAGAGTTTTATATCTTAAAAAAGATTATGAAATCACGAAGGAGAGCCTAAATAAAAAAAAATTAATCTTTGGTGCATCTAAAAGATCTAGTGATTATGCGCAAGCAATTATGGAGTTAGGGGCATTAATTTGTAAACCTCAAAATCCTTTATGCACCAAGTGTCCAATATCCAAAAATTGTGTTTCATACAAAAAAAAGGATTTTGGAATCGTTTCAAAAAATAAGTTTAATAAAATAAAATATTTTGAAGCAAATATTTATAAGGATAAAAATAAATTTTTATTAATTAAAAATAGTAAATTCAATTTTTTAAAAAACTTATTCATTTTTCCAATGAGAGAAGTAAAACAAAAAGAATTTAATTCAATAATAAACAAAAAAATAAATATTAAAATGTCTAATATGGATATGAAAATAGTTTTAAATACAAGAAATAAAAAAATAAAAATAAAAAATAGTTTTTTTTTAGATAAAAATAATATTAACACATATACTTTACCATCTTTTACAAAAAAAATTCTTAATTCAGTTTCAAAACATTAATGAAGAAAATTGCTATAATAGGTTGTGGAATTTCAGGATTATATTTAGCAAATTTATTAGAGAAGAGTTTAGATTACGACTATAAAATTTTTGAAAAAAAATCTGACTTAAATTTAAGTGCTGGATATGGGATACAGCTTTCTGTCAATTGTGTGAAATTACTTAATGAAATAGGTTTTCAAAATATTTCTAAAAATGAAATATTTTTTCCAAAAAGAATCAATTTTTTCGATGCAAAAACTACAAATAAAATATGTGATATTGAAATATCAAAATTTAACGATGAGAAAAATAGATATACAACTATTAAAAGATCTACTTTAATTCAGTTTTTATTAAATAATCTTTCATCTCAAAGAATAATAAAAAATGTCGAGTTAAAAGATATCCAATATGGGAAAAAAATAAAACTATATTTATCGAACAATGAAATTGATGAATTTGATTATTTGGTAGTATCTGACGGTGTTTTTTCAAAAACGAAATCGATTATTTTAGGCAAAGAAATAAAACCAAAGTTCTTTAATTCAATGGCATTAAGAGGAAATATAAAAAATGTAAACAGTAATGATATTTCTTTATATCTAGGCCCAAATTTTCATTTTGTTATATACCCCTTAAATCAGAAAAATGAATTTAATTTTATATCTATAATTAGAAAACAACTTTCTAAGTCTCAAATTTTACAAGAAAAAGCTTTTGCAAGTAAAGATTTTGTAGAAACTTTAACTTCGGAAATATACCAAAAAACATCAATAGATTTAAAGGGAAAGCTAGAAAACATAAAGTCTTTTCCTATATATGTAAGTGAAAAATTTATAAAATATAAAAAAAATAATATTTATTTCGTTGGAGATGCACTGTTCGCGCTTCCACCATCATTTGCACAAGGAGCCTCACAATCGATTGAAGGTTCTAAAGAAGTTTATGAAGCGATTAAGAATGGTACAAATAATTACTATGAAAAAAGACTTACGAAGCTTAAGCAAATAAACATAAGATCAAAGTTAAATCACTTTAGCTTTCACTTGTCCAATCCTCTAATAATTTTTTTAAGAAATATAGTTTTAAAATATTTAAGTAAAAATAATAAATTTTTAGAAAAATATTTAGGTAAAATTTATAGAAACTAATTATTAGGTCTTAATCTTTGTCTTAATTCATCTATTGGTTTTAATGAATTCCCAGATTTATAATGCCAATAAGTCCATCCATTGCAGCTTTCTGCGCCCAATATTTTTGCTGCCACTTTATGTATCGATCCTTCAGATTTTTGATGTTTAATGCTGCCATCTGCCATAATTTTAGCATTTACTTTTTTCTTTTGATCATAAATTTCAGTACCTGGTTTAATTACACCAAGCTCAACCAAAGAACCAAAAGGAATTCTAGGTTTTGATCTATTATTTTGAATTGTATCTAAATAATGATCTTCGATAATTTTAGTATTTTTTAGTCTTTTAGTAGCTGCTTCAAAGTATACTCTTTCTCTTTCTATTCCAAAAAAATTTCTACCAAGTTTTTTTGCAACAACTGCAGTAGTACCAGATCCTAGAAATGGATCTAAAATAGTATCATTTTTGTTTGAAGACGCTAACAATATTCGATGAAGTAAAGCTTCTGGTTTTTGTGTAGAATGTACTTTTTTACCTTTTTCCTTTAATCTTTCATTTCCACTACATATTGGAAAATTCCAAGTTGACCTCATTTGTAAATCGTCGTTCAAACATTTTAAAGATTGATAATTAAATGTATATTTAGAATTTTTATCTTTTGATGCCCAAATCAAAGTTTCATGAGCATTAGTGAATCTTGTTCCCCTAAAATTAGGCATTGGATTATTCTTATTCCAAATTACATCGTTTAGTATCCAAAATCCCAAATCTTGAATTTTTGATCCAACTCTAAAAATATTATGATAGCTTCCTATTACCCAAATACTTCCACTTTTTTTCAAAATTCTTTTACATTCTTTTAACCAGCTTATTGTAAATTCATCATAACTTTTGAAATTTTCAAATTGATCCCATTTATCATTCACAGCATTTACTTTTGATCTATCTGGTCTTATTAACTGATTTCTTAATTGTAAATTGTATGGAGGGTCTGCAAATATTAAATCAAAAGTTTCATTAGGGATTTTTTTTAATTCCTTAATACAATCGCCGTTAATAATTTTATTTTTTAAATTTGAGTAAATCATTTTCTAAAAAAGAATTAGACTCCAGCTCAGAGTCCACGTCAACCTATGATTGAATTAAATAGAGTCCAATTGTGATCGAATTTATCTGGGACTCAATATATTGTGTATTGGCTGAAATGTTTTTCTATGATGTTTCGTTATTCCAAATTTTTTTATTGCAAACAAGTGATCCTTCGTCCCGTAACCTGCATTTTTACACCAAGAGTATTTAACGTATTTTTTACCCATTTTTGAAATTAAGCGATCTCTTGAAACTTTAGCAATTATAGACGCTGCGGATATTTCAGGTATCTTTTGGTCGCCTTTAATTACATATTTTAAATTATAATTTTTCATCTTTGGTAGTTTGTTTCCATCAATTAATACTTGTTTTGGTTTTATTTTTAGTTTTTTTATTGCTCTTTTCATTGCAAGTAATGTTGCTTCTAAAATATTTAATTTTTCTATCTCTTTAAGCGATGCAGAACCAATAGACCAATATGAATTTTTTTTTATATATTTTTCTAATATTTCTCGATTCTTTTTCGATAATTTTTTTGAGTCTTTTAGTTTTTTTTTATCCAAATTTTTATTTAATATAACTGCAGCTGCATAAACTGGACCAACTAAACTTCCTCTGCCAACCTCATCTACACCTGCAATTATTATTTTCATTTTAAAATTTTATTTCTAATTCATCTATTTTTTTTCTGATCACTTTTAAGTCTGCCCAGGAATATTTTTTTTGATCTGCTTGTCTAAGTAAGTATGCAGGATGAAAAGTTACCATCGTTAAATAAGTTGAGTTATTAATTATAACCTCTTTCCATTTTCCTCTTTCTTTTGAAATTTTATTTTTTGAACCTAGTAAAGACTCCATTGCAGTGCTACCCATTAAGATTAATATTTTTGGGTTAATTATTGCAATATGCTCTCTTAAAAAATTTGAATACCTTAAAATTTCATTCGGTTCTGGTTTTCTATTGTTTGGAGGTCGATAATTAACAACGTTTGTAATATAAATATCTTTTCTATTAATATTTATTGCTTTTAACATCTTGTTTAAAAGCATACCAGCGTCTCCCACAAAAGGTTTGCTTAACTCGTCCTCTTTTTGACCAGGACCTTCTCCAACAATCATAATTTGGCTATCAATACTTCCATCACTAAAAACTAAATTAGACGCATTCTCTTTTAATTTACAATCTTCAATTGAACCAATTTTATTTTTAAGCTCATCTAAACTTTTTAATTTATCTTCGATATTATAGATTTTATTTTTTATACGACTGATTGGCGCACTTTCATATATGTATTCATTATCAATTGAATTTAATAACTCATTTTTATAACTGTCATTTTGATTTATTTGTTTTTTAGTCATAGAATGCAAGTATGTTAAAATTTTTAAAAAAAATAATTATTTTAATATTATTTTTACAATCACCATTATACTCAAAAACCTCTAATAATAACGATTTTAATTCTAAAGATTTTTCTAACTATTTTTCAGCTTTAATTTCATATAATAATCAAAAAAATCTAGAAGCGTTAAAATTCTTTAATTTATCGAAAAATCTAATTAATGATTACGATCCATATTTAAAAAAATATGTGTTTTCACTTGTATTAGAGGGAAAAGTAAAAAAAGCTATAAAAGAAATAAATAAGAATATAAATAATAATAACTCTGATTTTTTTGAGTCTTACCTTTTGTTATTTTTGGATAGTATCAAAAAAAATAACATTAAAAAAAGTAGCTATTACTTAGAAAAATTATCGAAGTTTAAAGATTTTGGAACACTTGAACTTGTTGTCTATGAATCACTAAAAAACTATCTATATGTTTTTGAAAATAAACAAATTGGTGAAAATATAAATTCTTTTCCTAATTTAAATTTAATTAATAGATCTTTTCAAAGTTGCTATTTAGAAAAAAAGGATACAGATGTTTATTTTGTGAATTTAATTAATAATACTGATATTGATTATTCAAGATATAAGTTTTTTTACGTAAATTATTTAATTTCCAAAAATAAATTTGATGAAATAGAAGAAATCGTAAATGAAATAGATACTTTAAGTAGCACCTTGTTAGTTTTGCAATTAAAAAACTGGGCAGATAATAATAAATTTAAAAAAATTACTGAAATATTTTCTTGTAAAAACGAATCTGATATTTTAAGTGAATTTTTTTTTATCATAGCTAACTTATATTCATCCCAAGAACAATATGAAAACTCTAATTTATTTTTAAATATTGCTAATTTTTTAAATCCAAAATTTAGGTTTAATACATCATTAATAATTGAAAATAATTTTGGTAATGAAAACTATAAAAAAACAAAAGTTCTATTAAATAGATTTAACAAAAAAGATGAAATTTATTATTGGTATAAAATAAAAAAAATAACACAAATTATCTCACAAGAATCAAACCAAGAAGAAGCAATTAACTACATTAATTCTAAATTTTCAAAAATAGAAAATCCCTCCACTAAAATTTTATTTGATATGGGGAATATTGCAAAAGGTTTTAAAAAATATCAATCTTCAATAAATTATTATAACTCTGTTATCTCAAGAATAGAAAAAAATTCAATTACTTATGCTGACCTTTTATATAGAAGGGGAGGTAGTTATGAAAGATTGGGAAAATATGAAGACTCAGATAAAGACTTACTCAAATCTTTAGAAATAAATAAAGACGATGCATATGTTTTAAATTATCTAGCATATTCATGGTTAGAAAGAGATTATAAAATTGATACCGCAATCCAAATGCTTGATAAAGCTTATGAGCAAAGAAGCAACGATCCATACATTATAGACTCGGTGGGCTGGGGTTACTATTTAATTAATGATTTTGTAAACTCAGAAAAGTTTTTAAAACAAGCTCTTCAATTAATGCCAGATGATCCAATAGTTAATGATCATTATGGAGATGTTTTATGGCAAATGGGAAGAAAAATTGAAGCAAAATATTATTGGGAAAGTGTTTTAACCTTTAAAGATACCGAAGATGAGATGAAAAAAAATATTTATATTAAATTATTAAAAGGTCCTAATAAGACTTAGAATGAAAACATCAATAATTAAATCTTATGCTAAAATTAATATTTCCTTAAACGTAGTTGGAAAATTACAGTCAAATTTACATAAAATTGAAAGCATAGTTACATTTATAAATATATATGATTTATTATCTATAAAACAAACTAATTTAAAAAAACATAAAATATCTTTTAGGGGAAAATTTTCTAAAAAAATTGGAAAAAAAAATACAGTTTCAAAACTCCTAAAAGAACTTGATAGAAGAAATCTTCTAAAAAATAAAAAGTTTAATATTGTAATAAGCAAAAATATTCCTCAAAAATCAGGCTTAGGAGGAGGCTCAATGAACGCATCAAGTCTTCTAAATTTTTTTCTCAAAAAAAAAATAATTAATTTGAAAGAGAAAACATTAAGAAATATAGCTGATTCAATTGGATCCGATGTAATGCTTGGAATAAAACCAAAAAGTATAGTACTTTTTTCAAATAAAAAATTGGTACAAATTAAAAGAAAACTCAACTTTCATATTTTAATAGTAAAACCGAATTTTGGCTGTTCTACTCAAGAAATTTATTCAGGAGTAAAAATTTTTTCTAAACCGCAGTTTAATTCTCTTAAAAAAACAATACAAAATAAAAAAAAACTATTTATTTTAAAAAATGATCTTGAGAATGTTGTCTATAAAAGATATCCAGTTTTATTTAGGATAAAATTATTTTTACTAAAATTACCTAATATAAAGTTTGTTCGAATGTCTGGATCTGGCTCTTCAATGGTTGCATATTTTGATTCAAAAAAAGCCGCAGATATTGGGGCAAAGATATCTAAAAAAAAATTTAATAGTTATTGGTGTATTAAATCAAAAACTATATAATTTTTTTTATTTATGATATATGAAATTAATTTTGGGGCGTAGCCAAGCGGTAAGGCAGCGGTTTTTGGTACCGCCATCCTAGGTTCGAATCCTAGCGCCCCAGCCAAATATGAAAAACATTTTAAATAAAATTTTTTCTAGATCCAAAAATCTAAATTTTTTAGATAATTCTTTTGAAAAATTAAAAAAAGAATTAAAAATTGAATCAATATTTAATTCTATAGAAAGATTTTCTACTAATAGCGAGATAAGATATGTGGGAGGTTGTGTTAGAAAAATTTTAAATAATGAAGAAATCGATGATATTGACCTAGCAGTTAACTTAAATCCAACAGAAGTTTCGGAAATTTTAAAAAAAAATAATATTAAATTTTATTCAACAGGCATTGAACATGGAACAGTTACTGCTTTGATTGATAAAAAAAAATTTGAAATCACATCTTTGAGAGAAGATATTGTCACTGACGGAAGGCACGCAAAAGTTAGATTCTCTAGTGATTGGAATAAAGATGCTTCAAGAAGAGATTTTACAATAAATGCCGTTTATGCAGACATAAATGGAAATTTATTTGATCCATTCGATGGAAAAAAAGATATAGAAAACGGTAAAGTTAATTTTATTGGAGATCCAGAGAAAAGAATTAAAGAGGATTATCTTAGAATATTAAGATACATCAGATTTTTTCTTAGTTATAGCAAACAAGAGCATGAAGAAAAAATTATTTCAGCTGTTAGAAAAAACTTAGATGGAGTATCCCAAATATCTTCTGAAAGATTGTTAGATGAGTTTAGAAAGTTTTTTTATTCTAAAGGTTTTTTAAGATTGAATGACGATTCTTTTTCTATGGAAATAATTGAATTGATTTTTCCTCAATTTAAAAATATTTCAGTTTTTAAAAATTTAAATAATTTTGCATTGAAAAAAATTGAAGATTTAGATTTTGTTTTTTTTCTATCTATTTTAATAGTTGATGGATCAGATAATGCAGATTATTTTATGTATAAATTTAATATTTCTAAGAAAGAAAAAAAAAGAATTAATTTTTTAAATAACTTCTATTCAAATATAAATAGTAAAACGTTTACTACTAAAAATTTAAGTAAAATATTCTATTATGAAGGAAAGCAATCTTTGTTGGATCTTCTGTACTTTCAAATATTTAGATCAAAAAAAATAGATAAAAAAATAATTAGTTTTATAGATTATTTCAAGGATAAAGAACCACCTTTGTTACCACTTCGTGCTATAACTTTAATGACAAAATATAATATTCCTGAGGGAAAAGAATTAGGCGACAAGCTTAAAAAAATTGAAAATAAATGGGTAGATAATGACTTTAAAATATCAGATTCAGAAATCCAAAAAGTTCTAAACAATTAAATATACTTTACATCTTTTATTTCAAAATTTTTAACTCCCGCTGGAGTATTAATTTCAACTAAGTCACCTTTGCTTTTTCCTATTAAACCTTTTCCAATAGGTGATTTAAAGTAGATAAGCTTTTTTTTTAAATCAGCTTCATCTTTTCCAACTATTTTATAATTAATTTTATCTTGCGTATCTAAATTTTCTAAAAAAACTGTAGAACCAAAAATTATTTTTCCATCATTATTAATCTTTGTTACATCGATAACGTTTGCTCTAGCTATACTATCATTTATTTCTTCTATTCTTCCTTCGTTATGAGATTGTTGTTCTTTTGCAGCATGATACTCAGCATTTTCTTTTAAATCTCCATGTGATCTTGCTTCAGAGATTGCAGCAACTATTTCAGGTCTTTTTTTTTCTTTTAAAAAAATTAATTCTTCTTTAAGTTTTTTAAGACCATCAATTGTTATTGGTTCTTTTTCCATTTTATTCCCATTTAGCATTAGGTGGCATAGACATCAATATTGCTTTAGTGTTGCCTCCACTATTTAGTCCAAACTTTGTTCCTCGGTCGTATAATAAATTAAATTCAACATATCTCCCTCTTTTTAAAAGTTGGGTTTCTTTATCTTTTTTAGTCCATTTTAAAAACATTTTTTTTTCAATAATTTTGTTTATAAGTTTTACAAAAACTAAACCAACATCTTTTACAAATAAAAAATCCTTTTCCCATTTATCCATTTTATAATCAAAAAATATACCACCTATTCCTCTAGGTTCTTTTCTATGTGGAAGATAAAAATAGTTATCACACCATTTTTTATACTTAGGATAGTATTTTTTATTATGATAATCACATATTTTTTTTAACTCATTATGAAATATTTTTTTTTCTTTGTTATCTTTAAAACAAGGAGTTGCATCCATTCCACCGCCAAACCAGTTTTTTTCTGTACAAATGAAACGTGTATTGAAATGCATAGCAGGAATTTTAGGGTTATTAGGGTGCAATACAACCGAAACACCAGATGACCAAAAATTAAGCTTTTTTTTAGTTCCAGGTATATTTTTAGCAAAGGTTTTAGAAAATTTTCCAATAACATTTGAAAATGCCACACCTCCTTTTTCGATTACCTCCCCCTCAATTATTCTGAACTCACCATGTTTCCATCTATTTTT
Organism: uncultured Pelagibacteraceae bacterium; assembly: GCA_902579215.1. Taxonomy (GTDB): domain Bacteria; phylum Pseudomonadota; class Alphaproteobacteria; order Pelagibacterales; family Pelagibacteraceae; genus Pelagibacter. The sequence goes on along the minus strand of CACHGH010000014.1, from coordinate 4,888 downwards.
TTTAAATTTTTTTCTAGATCCATATTTTTTTTCTAAATCTTCTATATTTTTACAAATTAAATTTTGTAAATCTTTAAACCACTTTTTTGTCAATCTTTGTTTTTCTTTTATTTTCATTTTTATATTAATCCATTTTGCCTCATAGCCTCAGACAAAACTATTGCAACAGATGTGGATAAATTTAAAGATCTTTTTTCATTACTCATTGGTATTTTTAGCCTATTATCTGCAAGATTATGAATTTTATTTGGAACTCCAGCACTTTCTCTACCAAATAAAATTGTATCTTTCATATTAAAATTAAATTTTGTATAGGCTTTTGAAGCTTTAGTTGTCATAAGTATTATTCTTTCTTTATCCCTTTTTTTTATTTCTAAAAATTCATCAAAATTTTTATAAAATTTAATCATAGTTCTATCTAAGTAATCCATTACTACTCTTTTGAAGCGTTTATCATTTAACATAAATCCACAAGGCTCAATAATTTCTATTATAGCACTAAGACAGGAACACGTTCGAATTATCGCAGCTGTATTTTGAGGTATGTCAGGCTCATAAAGTGCAATTTTTGGCCTTAAATTAATAGTTCTAGATGTCATTTTTGTCTCAGATAAATCTCTTTTTTCCTACTTAAAATCATATAATAAAGTTAAGAATAAACATATTTATAAAAAATGTCAGAAAAAAAAAAACCAAAAGAAAGAAGGGATTTTTTATTCACAGCTTCATATGCGATGGGAGCTGTTGGAGTTGCAGCGGCTGTTTGGCCTTTAGTAGACCAGATGAACCCAGATTCATCGGTAAAAGCACTGGCAAGTACAGAAGTAGATATTAGTTCTCTGGAGCCAGGAAAATCAATAACAGTTTTATGGAGAGGAAAGCCAGTTTTTATAAAAAGAAGAACGCAAGAAGAAATTGCTGAAGCAAGAGCAGTAAATATTGGAGATCTTAAACATCCAGAAAAAGATGAAGATAGAGCCAAAAATCCAGAGTGGTTAGTAATGCTAGGTATATGTACTCACCTAGGGTGTGTTCCACTAGGTGATAAAGGAGAATACAACGGTTGGTTTTGCCCTTGCCATGGCTCACATTACGATACATCTGGCAGAATAAGAAAAGGTCCTGCTCCAACAAATCTAGAAGTTCCTAAATATGAATTCGTAAATAGCAATACAATTAAAATAGGTTAATAAATTTCATGAGTGATAATTATGTTCCATCATCAAAGCTAGGTAAGTGGTTTAACGATAGACTGCCTCTTCTATCTTTATCAGCACATTTAAGAGAATACCCGACTCCTAAAAATTTAAATTATTGGTGGACCTTTGGCGGAATATTAACTTTTTGTTTAATTACGCAAATAATTACAGGAATTGTTCTTGCAATGCACTATGTTGCCCATGCAGATTTAGCTTTTGACAGTGTTGAACATATTATGAGAGATGTAAATTATGGATGGTTAATAAGATACGTTCATGCAAACGGTGCATCTATGTTTTTTTTAGCAGTTTATATTCATATATTTAGAGCTTTATATTATGGCTCATATAAAGAACCAAGAGAAGTTATATGGATTATTGGCATGATCATTTACTTGTTAATGATGATGACAGCATTTATGGGCTATGTTTTGCCTTGGGGTCAAATGAGTTTTTGGGGAGCAACAGTAATAACAAATTTGTTTAGCGCCATTCCTTTATTTGGTGAAAGTATTACAAATTGGTTATGGGGAGGTTACGCTGTAGATAACCCGACTCTGACTAGGTTTTTTAGTTTACACTACCTTTTACCTTTTTTAATTCTTGGATTAGTTATTCTTCACATCTGGGCTCTTCATGTTCCTGGTAATAATAATCCAATTGGAATAGATTTAAAAAAACCGTCTAAAGATACCGTTCCATTTCATCCATACATAGTAATTAAGGATATATTTGCCCTTTTACTATTCCTGCTTGTTTTTGCATTTTTTGTTTTTTATTCACCAAATGTACTAGGCCACTCAGATAATTATATTGAGGCAAATCCGCTGGTCACACCAGCTCACATTGTTCCAGAATGGTACCTATTACCTTTTTATGCAATTCTAAGATCAGTTCCAGATAAACTTTTAGGGGTCGTAGCAATGTTTGCATCAATTTTTATCTTAGTAATCTTACCATGGCTCGACACATCTAAAGTGAGATCAGCAATTTTTAGACCTATATATAAGCAATTTTATTGGATATTGGTGTTAGATGTCCTCGTGCTAGGATACATGGGAGCAATGCCAGCAGAAGGGCTTTATTTATTAATTGCAAGAGTAGCAACTGCTTACTACTTCATACATTTTTTAATAATTTTACCACTTCTTGGCAATAAGGAAAAGACATTGCCAATACCGCTTAGCATTACTGAGCCAGTACTTGGTGGAGCGCCCAAAACCAGTATGGTTAAAAAAGATAAACTTAACTGATAATAAAATGAAAAAATTCTTTAAAATAATTTTAATTATTTTCTTTTCCTTAGGGTTTTTGTTTCAAAAAGTTTATTCTGCAGAAAAACAGAAATTACTAAAAGTTGATTGGAGCTTTAAGGGTTATTTTGGCAAATTCGATAGAGCTTCACTCCAAAGAGGTTATCAAGTTTATAATGAAGTATGTGCATCTTGCCATTCAATGAAATATTTAAGCTACAGAAATTTAGCTGAAAAGGGTGGTCCAGAATTTTCAAAAGAAGAAGCAAAAGCAATTGCTGCAAATTTTGAAGTCACAGATGGACCAAATGATGATGGAGAGATGTTTACAAGGCCAGCAAAGCTTTCAGATAAATTTGTAAATCCATATCAAAACGATAAAGAGGCTGCTGCATCAAATGGAGGAGCATACCCTCCAGATATGTCTGTTTTGGTTAAAGCTAGAAGTGGAGGCGCTAACTATATCTACTCAGTTTTACTTGGTTATGAGGATCCACCTAGTGGAGTAACATTAGATGATGGTGTTTATTATAATAAATATATGTATGGAAATAATATCAAAATGCCAAAGGTGTTAGAAGATGATCTTGTTGTATATAACGATGGCACGGTTGCTTCAGAAGAACAAATGGCAAAGGATGTAGTAACTTTTTTGGCATGGGCAGCTGAACCTCATCTTGAAGCGAGACACAGAATTGGTTTTAAAGCAATAATATATTTGATAATTTTAAGTTTTCTTGCTTATTTTAGTATGAAAAGGTTGTGGTCACGTATTGAATCTAAAATTTAAAACGTCACCATCTTTAACAATATAGTCTTTACCTTCGAGTCTCATTTTTCCATTTAATTTTGATTTTACCCATCCATCGTTTTTTATAAATTCATCATATGAAACTGCCTCGGCTTTAATAAACCCTTTTTCAAAATCTGTATGTATTTCACCTGCCGCCTTAGGAGCTGTATAATTTTTTTTTATTGTCCAGGCTCTGCTTTCTTTTTCACCAGAGGTAAAAAATGTTTCTAGTTCTAAAATATCATAGCCTTTTTTAATTAGCTTATTTAAACCTGTTTCATTTAAATTAATAACTTTCATATAATTTTCTTTTTCTTCATTTTCTAATTGATTTATTTGATTTTCTATATCTGCTGAAATAATAATTGTGTTCTGATCTCCATATTTATTTATAAAAGATTTAGTGTAATTATTTCCATTGTTAATACTTTTTTCATCTACATTACAGACAAAAATTTTTGGTTTAATTGAAAGAAGTCCAGTTTGTACTAAAATTTTATCACTGAATGTTTCGCCTAAGATACTAAAGTTTTTATTATTATTTATGCAATCTAGAGCAGTTTCTAAAGCTTTTATTTGATCGCTATCAATATTTTTTTTATTTTTTTTATCAAGCCTTTTTTGTATAGATTCTAGGTCTGCTAACATCATTTCGGTTTCAATGATTTCTAAGTCTCTGATAGGATTTACATCTGGATTCACATTTTGTATATCAGCAGAGTCAAAACATCTAATCATATGAATAATTGCGTCTACTTCTCTTATATGTGCTAAAAATTTGTTTCCAAGACCTTCACCTTTAGATGCACCTTTAACGAGGCCCGCTATATCAACAAAAGAAATTGTGGTATTAATTTTTTTTTTAGAGTTAGAAATTTTTACTAATTCGTCTAATCTTGAATCGGGCACAGGAACTACTCCTATATTAGGGTCAATTGTGCAAAAAGGAAAATTCTCTGCTTGTGCTTTACTTGAATTGGTTAAAGCATTAAATAGAGTTGATTTCCCAACATTAGGTAAACCAACTATACCACATTTAAAACTCATTACTGATTGTTCACAGTGCTGGAAAAAAGATCTAATTTTTTATCAAGTAAGATTGGCAATGAAGTTGTTATACTATTTGTGATCTTTTCTAATTGTTTTATTTCCTCTTCATCAAAATCGTTTAATACATGATCTACTATTTCAGATTTTGTTGTTGGTTTTCCAATACCTATTCTTATTCTCGAATATTCTTTTCCTATAAACTTATCTATTGATGTGATGCCATTGTGACCAGCGCTTGATCCACCAAATTTAGCTTTGATCTTTCCAAAATCAATATCAAGATCATCGTGAAATACAATTACATCTGATGCATCAATTTTAAAATATTCTATTAATTCACGAATGCAAACTCCTGAATTATTCATAAATGTTAGTGGTTTAATAGCGTAAACTTTTTTACTATTAATATTACCCGTTGTTAGCAAGCCTTTGAACTTTGGTTTTTGTTTTGATAGTTTAAATTTTTGATTTATTGCATCAATAATTTTAAAACCTACATTATGCCTGTTATTTTCACTATTTGGATTTGGATTCCCTAGACCTACGAATAAGAGCATAATATTTTTATGACTTGGAAATAGAAATTTTCACTA
>CACHGH010000013.1 GCA_902579215.1 uncultured Pelagibacteraceae bacterium | reverse complement strand
GCTCCCTCTTCTCCTTCAGCGGCTTCAGCTGGTTTTTCAGGTTCTTTAATAATCGTTGGTGCTGCAACTGTTGCAACAACAAAGTCTCTTCCTTTAATAGTTGGTTCTACGTTTTCAGGGAGTTTAATTGATGATATTTTAATACTTGATCCAATATCAAGACCTTCTAAATCTACTATTAATTCCGTAGGGATATTTTCAGAAGGGCATTTAAGTTCTATTTTTCGTCTAACGATGTTTAATACACCACCTCTCTTTAGACCTGGAGATTTATCTTCATTTATAAATTTTACTGGTATTTCTAAAATAATTTTAGCACCCTTAACAATTCTTAAGAAATCGATATGCATAGGCTCATCTGTTATTGGATTCCAAATAATTTCTTTTGGTAAAACGTTTTCAGATTTTCCATCTATTTTTATTGAAAGTATATTTGATAAAAAGTTTTCTTTTTCAGTTAAAGTTTTGAATATTTTCTTTGATATAGAAATTTTTTGGTTTTTTTCTTTTCCCCCATAAATTATACCTGGTACATTTCCATTAGATCTAAGTTTATTTACCTGACCTCTTGTACTTGTATCTCTGATGTTAACTTCGATTGAACTCATAAAAACAAAGTTTTTTAGCTTAAGTTCTTTAAGAACTCAAGAAAATTATTTGAATAGATCTGAAACTGATGTTGAATTTGAAATTCTTTTAATCGCTTCTCCCATTAAGTTTGATATTGTTAAAACTTCAATATTTCTTGCTTTCTTCACTCTTTCGCCATTATCAATACTGTCTGTTATTACTAATTTCTTGATTACTGATTTTTTGATTTTCTGAACTGCTTCGCCACTTAAAACTCCATGAGTAATATATACATAAACTTCTCTAGCACCTCTATCCTTTAAAGCTTTAGCTGCGTTTACAATTGTTCCTCCGGAATCGATTATATCATCAACAATTATACATGTCTTATCTCTAACATTTCCTATTACATTCATTACTTTTGATTTACCAGGCGCAGGTCTTCTTTTGTCAACTATAGCAAGATTTGCATTTAAATATTTTCCAAGAGCTCTTGCTCTTTCAGTACCACCAACGTCAGGCGCAACACAAATTATATTTTTACTTTTAATATTTTTTTTTGCATGTCTTCCAAAAATTGGTGTAGCAAATAAGTTATCAACTGGAATATCAAAGAAACCCTGGATTTGGCCAGCATGCAAATCTACAGTTACAACTCTATCCGCACCTGCCTTGGTTATTAAATTTGAAACTAATTTCGCAGAGATAGATGTTCTGGGAACAACTTTTCTATCTTGCCTTGCATACCCGAAGTAAGGAATAACAGCTGTTATATTTTTTGCTGATGATCTTTTTAATGCATCAATACATAATAAAAGTTCCATTAAATTATCATTAGCTGGAGACGCCATTGATTGGATTATAAAAATACTATTACCTCTTATATTTTCATTAATTTCTACGTAAATTTCTCCATCTGCAAATTTTCTAATACTTGAATTAATAAGTTTAGATTTAAGAAACTTAGAGATTTTTTTACTTAATACTTTATTGCTATTTCCTGTTAATAATTTCATTAAGGTTCCCTAATTAATCATAATTACCGAAATATTTCTACCATAATCAATTTCTTTTCTTAACAAAGAACGTCTTGCACTAAAAAAATTGTTATCTTTAGTAAATGTATCTTTATTTATTATTTCTATGTTTTTAATGCCTGTCTTTTTCAGTTGATATAAAACACATTTATTTAGGCTAAAATATGTTTTATTTTTAACTTTTTTAAAAAAAACTTTATTTTTTTTATCCTTTTTAATGAATTTTGTTACAAAATCTTTTTTTACCTCATAGCTTTTTTGCGAGATACATGGCCCAATTGATACAGTTAAGTCATTTAAATTACTTCCTTTTTTTTTAAAAAATTTTATGACTTTAACTACTATTTTTTTATATATTCCTCTCCAACCAGCATGTACCGCAGAAACTATTTTAAGCTTTTTATCATAAATTAATATAGGAACACAATCTGCTGTTAAAATCCCTATAGCAACTTTATTTAAATTTGTTATCAGAGCATCACCTTTAAATTTTTTATTAATTTTATTTTTTTTATTAATAAAATAATATTTACTGCTGTGAATTTGATTTAATAAAATAAGATTTTTAGGGGAGCATTTAATCTTTTTACATACAATTTTTAAATTTTTTAAAACTTTTTTTTTATTATCATGTGATCCCAATCCACAGTTTAAACTTTTATATATCCCTATTGAGGTTCCTTTTTGTCTATCAAAGAAACCATGAGTTATAGATTTAAATTTAGAAAGTTTTTTTGATGTAATCAATTTTCAAATCCTACATTAAAATATGTATTTTTTTTAGTTGCTAACATTACTTTGAACAGGTTTCCCATATATTTTTCGTCAATTAATCTTTTTAATCTATAATAAATATTAGCTTTTTTAGAAAATGGTAAGTTTTTTGAAATAATTTCTGCTCTACTTAATATTCCTAAATTTACAAGGAATTTTTTTTGATTTGTTATATTTGATGCTTTCAAATTAAAATTTCTAAAAATTTTTTCTAGGAGTTTAAAATTAATCTTATAAGTAATATCTGAATTACCTATATTTTTTAATATATTTCCAAACTTATGATTTTTAACAGATTGAAGAGTATTAAGCATATGGTCTTCTTGGTTTCCATAGTCTAAGATCAACAAGCCTCCATTTTTAGTATTAATTTTTTTTGAAATTATTTTAATATATTCAAAAGCCAGAGGTGAAAATTCTATAATCTTTTGATTATTTGAAATTTTAAAACCTATTTTTTTTTCGATTTTTTTAATATTAATTAAAATATCAAGAAACCTTGGTTTACTTAATTTAGAAAATTTAATACTTCTTTCATACCATTTTTCATCTTTTTTAAAAAATTGCTTGATAGGTAAAGCATCAAAAAACTCATTAGCTATGAATATGCTAGGCAGCGAAGATATTTCATTTAAGTTTCTCAACCATTTTACTTTTTTATTTTTTAATTTTTTTTTTTGAATTTTTTTTAGATATTCGCTTTTTTCAAAAATATTAATTTTACAGCAATTATTAAATGATGGAAATTTTTCAAAAGTGCTTAACATTTGTTTTATCATTTCACCATTCCCACCACCAAGCTCAATAAGATTAAATTTCTTTGGACAACTCAAATTTTCCCAAAAAGAAATTGTCCATATAGCAATCATTTCAGAAAATAAAATTGAGATGTTGGGAGAGGTAATATAATCACCTTTTTCTCCAAAGGGATTCTTATTCATATAATAGCCGAGTCTTTTATTATACAAAGCTTCATTAATAAATTTATCCATAGTTAATATTTTGTTTATTCTAGTTCTCATTTTTTTTCACAAAAATGGCTATTCCAAAAAATAGAAAAACTACACTTAAAATTTGTCCAAAAGTTAAATGAAATAACAAATATCCAATTTGAGGATCTGGAGCTCTATAGAATTCCAAAATAAATCTAAATATTGAATAAAAAATTAAAAAAAATGAGGATACTAAACCAGGTTTTTTTAAAGCAAATTTTTTTCTAAAAAAATTTAACAATAAAAATAATATTATCCCTTCAAAAATAGCTTCATAAATCTGCGAAGGGTGCCTAGGAATATTATCAATAGCTTGAAATTTTACAGACCAAAATAAATCTGTCTCTCTTCCATAAAGTTCAGAATTAATAAAGTTTGCTATTCTCCCAAAAAATATTCCTATAGGTGCAACTAGAGAAATTAAATCTAAAAATATATATGGATCAATTCCGTGCTTTCTACTAAATACCACTGTTGCAAGAAATACACCTACTAAACCACCATGAAATGACATTCCTCCATTCCATATCATTAAAATTTCAGGTAAATTTTTTAAATAATATTCAGGGTTGTAAAAAATTACATAACCCATTCTACCACCTACGATAATACCTATTATTAGATAAGCTAAAAGATCATCAAAAAGAACTAATATTTTTTTATCACTTATTAATTTTTTTTTGCAATATACCCAACCTAACAAAATCCCAAAGATATAGGCCAAAGAATACCATCTAATTTCAAAAGAAAAAATTTCTATTGCTACTGGGTCAAAATTGTTAATAAACATTTTTAAATAATAAATGTAAGATATATTAAATTTATAGATGAATATATGTCAAAATCAAAATTTGTAATTGATAAACTTGCGAAAATATTTGAACAAGGCCTTATAACGTCTAAAGATTTTAGTGCTGAGTTATTGAGTGTATTAAAGTCAAAAAGGGATGAGTTTGTTTTTAGAATGAAATTAACAGGAAAAGAAGAGACAGATATATTAAGTCAAAGAGTAGAAAAGATAGAAAAAAAAATAAATACTTTAGAAAAAAAATTATCTAAAAAAACTAAGAAGGGAAAATAATTTTAACCCTTAAACCATCCAATGGAGATTTATCTAATACAATGTTACCTCCATGAGACCTAACTATATCAGAAGCAATTGATAAACCTAGTCCAACACTAGATTTTGAATCTCCTCTACTTTTGTTAATTTTATAAAATGGCTTGAAGACATTATCATATTCATCTGGTGATATTCCCGGGCCATCATCATCAATTATTATTACTAAAATATTGTTACTACTTGAAAGCTGTATATTAATCTTATTTCCATACTTAATGCTGTTATCAATTAGATTATTTATACATCTTTGGACTAAGTTTTTTCTACCATTCATGCTAATATCCTTAATTAATTGATGGGAAATGTTTTTATTTTCATATTTTTTAATAATACCCTCAATTAATTCAGTCAGACTGAAGTTTTCTGTTTTTTCTTTGTATCCTGAACTTGCAAATTGCAAATATTCATTCAGCATTTTTTCCATTTCCTGTATATCGTTTGATAATTTTTTTGCTATTTTTTCATCCTTTATAAAAGCTAGCTGAAGTTTAATTCTTGTTAAAGGTGTTCTTAAATCATGGCTAATACCAGATAACATTTCTGATCTTTGATTAAGATGGCGAATTATTCTTTTTCTCATTTTATCAAATTCAAGTCCAGCCTGTCTGATTTCTAATGCCCCAGAAGGTCTAAATTCATCGACGTCTTCTCCTCTTCCAAACTTTGACGAAGCTTTTGCTAAATTAGTAATAGGTCTTGTTTGATTTTTTAAAAATATTAAAGAAATTGTTACTAATAAAAAAGCTGGCAAGGTGATCCATAGAGCAAACATTCTAGCCGAAGTACTTGTTACTCTTTCTTTAGGAACTAAGAATTGAAAATAACCATTTGAATAAAATATTTTTAAATCAATTGCATCCTTAAACTTTGTTGTATCGAACCAATAAATAAATTTTTTGGATTTTAGTTCTCTTCTAAGAGTTCTATCCATTGGGCTAAACCATCTTTCTTCACCATCAATTGGCAAAATACCTTCTGCAACATAAATAACTTTTACGTCGTGATTTTCAGAAAACATTTTTGTTAAAGAGTCTTTGTTATATTGTTCATTTTCATAAGCTTTAATGAAAAAATTTATTTCATTAACTAACGCTCTAGTCATTCCTTTATTAGTTTTTATCCATAGACTGTCGAAGAAAACTATAGATATAGTTATCTGCAATATTATAATTGGTGCAGCAACTATTATTAACGCTCTATAAAATAATCTTTTTGGTAATATGCTTTTAATTAATTTATTCAATCCATAAAACATAACCTTCTCCTCTTATAGTTTGTAAATATTTTGGATTTTTAGGATCAATTTCAATTTTTTTTCTTAATCTTGTTATTATTACATCAACTGATCTTTCTTTATCTATACCAATTAATTTTCCTATAGAATCTCTCGAAAATGTTTCTCCAGGGGCATTGATCATTTTTTCTAAAATTATTTTTTCAGTACTGTTTATTTTATAATCTTTATTGTTTTTACTAATTAATAATTTATTTAAATTTATTATAATATTATCAAATTCAATTATTCTTTTTTTATTTTTAATTTTTGTTTTATTTAAAATATTTTTAATTCTTAAAACTAATTCTTTTGGCTCAAAAGGTTTTGGCAAATAATCATCTGCGCCAGTTTCTAATCCTTTTATTCTTTCATCAGCCTCTCCCTTTGCCGTTAAAAGAATAATAGGTGTATTAATTTTTTCTTTATTTTCAATTGTAAAATCTAAACCACTTTTACCAGGCATCATAATATCAAGAACTATTATGTCAAACTTTACTATAGAAACTTTCTCTTTAGCATCTTCAGCGTCTTTTGCAGTAGTTACTAAAAAATTATTTTCGTTTAAATATTGTTTTACTAAGTTTCTAATTCCATCGTCATCATCTACAACCAGTATGTGAGCATCATATTTAATCATTTATAATTTTTTTTAGAACGTTATTAAAAAATAATACTTCTTTTGAGGTTGAGTTAAGTAAAGCTTTATATATTCTTTTTTTTTGGCTAGAAAATATTTCATTAAAGAGCTCTTCTCCTTTCTCAGTAAGATAAATATGTTTAAGCCTTGTATCTTTTTTTCCTTTTTTAAAAGAAATTACATTTAATTTAATCAAATCTTTTAAAACTCTATTTAAACTTTGTTTTGTTATTTTTAACTTCTTTAAAAGCTCAGAAATCGTAATTCCACTATATATGGATAGCAAGTGAATGACCTTATGGTGAGCTAAGCCAATTGAATGTTTTTCCAACACTCCTTTTGCGTCAGAAAAAGATTCTCTGTACCCTATAAAGAGTTTTTCAATGAAATCTTTCAATTGATCATCTTTCAAGTATAGAAGTTCTTTCATATTGGTAAGTTATATTGACATATTATATATACAAAGATATTTTTTTGGAAAAATAAATCTAATGATACCCTACGATAAAAGAGAAGGCAAAATTTGGTACAATAATGATCTTGTAGATTGGCAAGATGTTAAATTACACGCTTTAAGTCATGGACTTCACTATGCAAGTTGCGTATTTGAAGGGTTGAGAGTTTATGATGGTGAGATATTTAAATTAGAAGAACATACCGACAGACTATTTCACTCTGCACAAAGAATGGATATTAAAATTCCTTATTCAAAAGATGAGATAAATAATGCAACCAAAAAAATTGTATCAGCACAAAATGTTAAAAATGGGTATGTAAGACCTTTTGCATGGAGAGGAAGTGAAATGATGGCTGTTTCTGCTCAACAAACAAAAATACATGTAGCAATAGCAACATGGGAGTGGGGCACATATTTTGATTCAAAATTAAAATCAGAAGGTATTAAATTAAACATTTCAAATTGGAGAAGACCAGCTCCAAATTCAATTCCATGGGACACTAAAGCAGCAGGTTTATATATGATCTGTACTCTTTCTAAACATGAAGCAGAAAGACAAGGTTATACCGATTCATTAATGTTAGATCATGAAGGAAACATCGCGGAAGCAACAGGAGCAAATATATTTTTTAAAGATGAAAATGGAGATTTGCATACCCCTATCCCAGATTCGTTTTTAGATGGTATAACTAGAAGAACTGTAATCGAAATTGCAAAATCAAAAAATATTAAAGTGAAAGAAAGAAAAATTTCACCAGAGGAATTGTCAAATTTTGTAGGATGTTTTTTAACTGGTACTGCAGCAGAAGTTACTCCAGTTTGTCAAATTGCTGATCATAAATATAAAGTTTGTCATGTTATTTTAGATTTGTCTTCTAGTTATGAAAAATTAGTTAGAAAAAAAATAGCAGCTTAGTTTTTTTCATCTTCAGAAATTGCGTGGTCTATTCCTTTTCTTAAATAGTCATAACCAGTGTACAATGTAAGAAAAGCAGAAAACCATAAAAATATAATTCCAATGGTTTGTGCATTGTAATCTTGAAAATTAATTATTTTATTACCTGTATCTCCAGTTAATAAAATCGATATAGAAAACATTTGTAAAAAAGTTTTTAGTTTTGCAAGATTTGATACTGGAAGCTTAATTCTACCTATAGCCAAAAATTCTCTTAATCCAGAAATTAATATTTCCCTTGTTAGAATTATTATTGCTGCAATTACTTCATAATTTCTTATAGTTCCATCCATAACTAATAAAATTAGCGCTGCTGCAACTATAATTTTATCTGCTATTGGATCTAAGAGCTCCCCAAGTTTAGACTCTTCCTTGTACATCCTGGCCAGTAAACCATCTAAAAAATCTGTAAATGAAGCTACAATAAATAAGCCAAAAGGAATTATGTCTCCATAAAAACCTGGAAGATAAAATGAAATAACAAAGATAGGAACTATAATTATCCTACCGATTGTAAGATAGTTTGGTATTTTTATTTTCATTCGTGAAAAAAATTATATATTTTTTTTGCTACTTTTTCTTCAACTCCTTCAACAGATTTTATTTCATCAAAACTAGCAGATTCAACAGCTCTTGCTGACCCAAAATGGTTTAGGAGAGCTCTTTTTCTTATTGATCCAATCCCGCGTATCTGATCCAAAAGAGATTTGTTTATAGCTTTTTTTCTTTTCACTCTATGTGCACTAATCGCGAATCTATGAGCTTCATCTCTTAATCTTTGTAGAAAAAAAAGTGAAGGATCGTTTCTTTCAAATTTGTAAGATTTTCCATTAAAGAAAAAGGTTTCATTGCCACTATTTCTTAATTTTCCTTTTGCTATAGCAATCATTGGTAAATCTTGTAGTCCAAATTCATTTAATACTTCTCTCGCAGTGGAATATTGTCCTTTTCCACCATCAATTAAAATTAAATCAGGTAAGCTCAAATAGTTTTCCTTCTCCAATAAAGCCCTTTTAAACCTTCTAGTCAGGACTTCTTTAATCATAGCGTAATCATCTTGTTTTGCATCTTTTGATTTTATATCAAATTTTCTGTATCTTTTTTTTATAAACCCTTCTTCACCAAAAGTTATCATTGCTCCAACACTATTTGTTCCTTGTATATGGCTGTTATCATAAACCTCAACTAGAGAAATATTATTTTTAATGTTAAATTTTTTATTTATCGCATCAAACAAATTTCGATTATTATTTGTTTCATAAAGCATTCTATTTAAAGATTCTTTTGCATTTTTTTCAGCAAGAGAAATAACATTTGCTTTAGATCCTTTTTTTGCAACTGTAATCGCAATACTTTTATTTTCTTTTGACGTTAAAGTCTTTTCAATTAATTTTTTATCCTTTATTTCGTGATTTAAAATAATTAGTTTTGGAACATTTTTATTTTCATAAAATTGCATTATAAAAGAGGAAATTATTTCAGAAATATTTTGATCGGGATCATGTTTTGGAAAGTATGATTGGTTACCCCAGTTTTGTTTAGATCTGTAGAAAAATACTTGTATGCAAGTTTTGCCCGATTCTTTGTAAGCCGCAATAACATCCGCATCAACTAAGTTGGCTTCATTAATTTTTTGAGAGGATTGAATTATATTCAATGATTTAATTCTATCTCTAAGTATTGAAGCTTTTTCAAAATCTAGTTTTTCGCTTGCCTCTTCCATTTGCTTAGATAAATTTTTTTGAATCTCTCTTGATTTACCAGATACAAATTTTATAGCATCCTCAACTGAGTTTTTGTATTCGATTTCTTTAATATAACCTACGCAGGGTGCAGAACATCTTTTAATTTGGTATAAAATACATGGACGTTTTCTATTTTTAAATGTGCTCTGGTCGCACACTCTGATTTGAAATATTTTTTGAAGCATCTTTATTGTCCAATTCGCAGATGCAGCAGACGCAAATGGACCAAAATAAAAACCATCTTTATCTTTTTTTCCTCTATGTTTGGTTACTTGAGGCCATTTATCTTTGTTTCCAATATATATAAATGGAAAAGATTTATCGTCCTTAAGTAAAATATTGAATTTTGGTCTAAATTTTTTTATTAAATTTGCCTCCAAAAGCAATGCTTCACTTTCGTTAGATGTAGTTGTAATTTCTATTTTATGAGTTTGAGCCAACATTCTCTCTGTTCTAATTATGTGGTTTTTTTCAGATACATAACTTTTAAGTCTATTCGGTAGATTTTTTGCTTTGCCAATATAAAGGACATCATCTTTATGGTTTATCATTCTATAAACACCTGGACTTTTAGGTATAAGATGAAGTTCTTTTTTAATTACATCTTTTCCAAGCTCAGAATTTTTCATAGCTTCTTTTTTTAGAAATTTGAATTCCAACTGATGAGCAGTTTTTCATTATTTCTAGTTTTTCTATTTGAAGGGTTATTTTATCAATTCTTTTGTCTTTAAATATTTCATCAAAAACATCTTCTGCTAATGTTTCAAGAAAGTTGTAGTGCTTATTTTTTACTAATTTTTTTATAAGCTTGACTATTTTATCGTAGTTAACTATTGATTTTAAATCCTTATCATTGGTTGGTTTTTTGTCTCTATAATCAATTTCTAATGTAAATTTTACCTTTTGAGGCTTATTTTTTTCAAAATCAAAATAACCAAGTTTTAGATCTAAAGTTAATTCTTTAATAAGAATTTTTTTTTCGTAATTGAATAGTTTTTTATTTTTATCTATTTTAACAATTTTAAGATTACTTTTTTTCATTCTTTTCCACCCATTATGTCTGGCGTTTTCCAACTTAAACTTTGACCGCTATCAACGGCCAAAACTTGACCAGTAATAGATATATTTTTTATAAAAAAGTCAACTGCATTACAAATTTGCTCTACATCAACTTGTTTTTTTAAAGGTGTTGCTAGATATTGTTTTTTAAAGTGTTTCTCAGACTGTCTTTTATTTTTTATTGTTGGTCCTGGTGCAATGCCGTTAACCCTTATATTTGGAGCTAAGCTCATAGCGCTTGTTTTTGTTAATGTATATAGTCCACTTTTACTTATAGTGTATGAAAAAAAGTAGGGGGTTAATTTAAAAACTCTTTGATCAATGATGTTGATTATATTGTTGTTTTTTCCTTTTATATTTTTTGAAAATTCTTTAGATAATAAAGCTGGTGCTCTTAAATTTGTTCTTAGATGAAAATCCCAACTTTTAGTAGTAAAATTTTCAAGTTTATCATTTTCAAATAATGATGCGTTGTTAATTAAACAATCAAAATATTTTAATTTTGATTTAGCAAACTTAATAATTTTTTTTACATCTTTTTCCTTGCTCAAATCACCTTTTACTAAATAAACTTTTGTATTGTATGTTAATAACTCCTCCTTTAATTTTTCTGCATTAGATTTAGATTTATTATAGTGCACAACTATTTCGATTCCTGGACCAGATAGCCTTTTAGCAATTGCTGCACCAACTCTAGTGGCACCACCAGTTATAATTATTTTATTTGCTTCCACTTTTTCTTGCCTTTTTTAGCTCTAGTTCCTGGCATGCCCATTGTAGATCTGCCTTTAGGATAAATTTTATTTTTAACATCGTACTGTCTAATTTTTGGATTTAAAGTAATTTCCAATTCTGTGCTTTCTAATTTTCTTATTTCATCTCTTATTTTAGCAGCTTCTTCAAATTCTAAATTAGACGCAGATTCCTTCATTTTTTTATTCAATGCTTTTAAATGTTTTTTAAGATTTCCCCCAATATTTGAACCTTCGCTTACTTTTACATAATCTTTTTCATATACACTTTCGAGAATATCACTGATTTCTTTTTTGATTGTCTTTGGGTCTATTTTGTTTTTTTTATTAAATTTAACTTGTAATGATCTTCTTCTATTTGTTTCTTCAATTGCTTTTTTTATACTTTTCGTTTTTTTATCAGCATACAAAACAACTTTACCTTCAATATTTCTAGCAGCCCTCCCGATTGTTTGAATTAATGAAGTTTCTGATCTCAAGAAACCTTCTTTGTCAGCATCTAATATTCCAACTAATGCACACTCTGGAATATCAAGTCCTTCCCTTAATAAATTAATTCCGACTAATACGTCAAAAACACCCATTCTTAAATCTCTCATAATTTCTATTCTTTCAAGCGTATCGATATCTGAGTGAAGGTATCTTACCTTTACTCCGTTTTCGTGAAGATACTCAGTTAAATCTTCAGCCATTTTTTTTGTTAAAGTTGTAACCAATGCTCTAAAATTTTTTTCAATAACTTTTTTGCATTCATGCATTAGATCATCAACTTGATTTTTTGCTGGTCTAATTTCTACCTCTGGATCAATAAGCCCAGTTGGTCTTATTACTTGATCAATAAATTTTCCTTTGGTTTGTTTTAATTCCCATGGACCTGGAGTAGCAGATACAAATACTGTTTGTGTTCTCATTAAATCCCACTCTTCAAATTTTAATGGTCTATTGTCCATACATGAAGGAAGTCTAAAGCCGTACTCTGCGAGAGTACTTTTTCTAGATCTATCTCCTTTAAACATCCCATTTAGTTGGGGAACTGTTACATGGGACTCATCAACAAAGATAAGTGTATTGTCCGGGAAATACTCAAATAAAGTAGGAGGGGGTTCTCCAGGTTTTCTTCCTGACAAAAATCTTGAATAGTTTTCGATTCCTGCACACGAACCAGTTGCCTCTATCATCTCTAAATCAAATTTAGTTCTTTCTTCTAATCTTTGAGCTTCTAGCAATCTATTATTTTCTTTATGTTTTTTTAAAGTTATTTCTAGCTCTTTTCTTATATTAATAACCGCCTGTTCCACTGTTGGTTTAGGAGTAATGTAATGACTGTTAGCATAAACCTTAATTAAATTTAATTCTCTAATCTGATCACCTGTTAATGGATCAAATTCTTCGATTTTTTCTAACTTCTCACCAATTAAACTTAATCTCCAAGCTCTATCTTCTAAGTGAGATGGAAAAATTTCAAGATATTCTCCTCTTGCTCTAAAAGTTCCTCTAAAAAAATTTTGATCATTTCTTTTGTATTGCAAAGCAACTAAAGATTTAATTATTTGTTCCCTATTATATTCATAGTTTTTTTGAAGCGTTAGTGTCATCTTGCTATAAGCTTCAACTGAGCCAAGTCCATAAATACAAGATACACTGGCAACAATTAAAACATCATCTCTCTCAAGAAGAGATCTGGTTGCTGAGTGTCTCATTCTATCTATCTGTTCATTAATTGATGCTTCTTTTTCTATGTATGTGTCAGATCTTGGGACGTATGCTTCCGGCGTATAATAATCATAATAAGATACAAAATACTCAACTGCATTATCTGGAAAAAAACTTTTCATCTCACCATAAAGCTGAGCTGCTAGAGTTTTATTTGGCGCTAATATCAAAGCAGGTCTATTTGTTTCTTCAATTACCTTTGCCATAGTGAAAGTTTTTCCTGATCCTGTTACACCAAGAAGAACTTGGTTGAATTCCCCCCTTTTTGCGCTATGAACTAATTTTTTTATTGCTTCTGGCTGATCTCCAGCAGGCTTAAAATCTGATTTAATTTTAAATTTTTTTCCACCCTCAAGTTTTCCACTAATTTCAGGGGTTTTACTTTGTATATCTGTAATTAAATCTTGATAAGTATTTTGCATATATTAAACAAGGTATTAAAATAAAAATTAATTTCAATGAGCATAATATCTGACAGTTTAAAGAGAATAAAACCCTCTCCTACAATTGCAGTTACTCAAAAAGCTAGAGAATTGAGAGCTGCTGGCAAGGATGTTATTGGATTGGGGGCAGGTGAGCCAGATTTCGATACACCAAATAATATTAAGAATGCGGCTATAAAAGCCATTAGGGGCGGTGATACCAAATATACTGCAGTTGATGGAACCCCAGCTTTAAAAAAAGCAATTATTAAAAAATTTAGAAAAGAAAATAATTTAAAATACTCAAGTGATGAAATCACTGTCGGAACTGGCGGAAAACAGGTTCTTTATAATGCATTCATGGCAACTTTGAATAGAGGAGACGAAGTAATTATTCCGGCACCTTTTTGGGTTTCTTATCCTGATATGGTTCTATTAGCAGGCGGCAAACCTAAAATTGTGAAATGCAATGAAGCAGATAATTTTAAATTAACACCAGAAAAATTAAGAAAAGCTATTTCTAAAAAAACAAAGTGGATAATATTAAATTCACCTTCAAATCCCACGGGAGCAAGTTATACAAAAGCAGAGATAAAAAAATTATCTCGAATATTAATTAAACGGAAAAAAATTCAAATTTTAAGTGATGATATATATGAGCATATCACTTATGACAAAGCTAAATTTTTTACCATTGCTCAAATACCTAGTTTGAAAAATAGAACTCTTACCATGAACGGTGTAAGTAAATCTTATGCTATGACTGGATGGAGAATAGGTTACGCGGGAGGACCAAAAGATATAATTAAAGCTATTCGTAAAGTTCAGTCTCAGTCAACATCAAACCCTTCTTCTATAAGTCAAGCAGCTGCAGTTGAAGCTTTAAATGGAACTCAGAAATTTATAAGCATAAGATCTAAGGAATTTAAAAAAAGAAGAGATTTTGTTGTTAAGAGCTTAAATAAAATTAAAGGAATTAATTGTTTAACACCTAATGGGGCATTTTATGTTTTTCCAAGCTGTAAAGGTCTTTTGAATAAAAAAACTAAATTAAAAAAAGATACTGATTTTGTTCAAAAGCTACTTGAGAAAGTAAATGTAGCAGTTGTGCAAGGCTCAGCTTTTGGATTAGAAGGTTACTTTAGAATATCTTATGCAACCTCAATGAAAAATTTAAAAAAAGCAATGGAAAGAATAAAATCTTTTTGTGAAAGCTTAGAATATTAAACCATTCCTAATCTAACTACTGATTTTGCATTTTCAGATATACAATCTTTTGCAGGTTTGAACTTGAAACCTAATAAGTCTTCTGCATAAGTGGGGTCGGTTTGCATCAAAATTCCAAGATCTGGAATCATCATTTTAGCACTTGAGTCTAAATAACTTATCAATTTAACCATGAAATTTGGAAGTTCTTTTTTTGGAAGTTTTTTTGAATATGCCGGCATTGCCTCTGCAATCAATTGAGATAACTCAACAAGTTTTTTTACCTCTTTTCCAACAATCAATCTTCTTCCTCCTACTTTGTTATTTCCAATGCAGGCAACATGTGCTTTTGCTATATCTTTGACATCAGAAATTAAAACTGCAAACTTAGGTGCTCCTGGAAATTTACCTGCCATAAATTGTCTTACATATTCTATTGATGTACCTCCTTTTTTATCCAATGCATCACCGAATACTCCTCCGGGGCAAATAGTGGTTAATTTATTTTTTAAACCTTTTTTTTCCATTAACTCCCAAGCTGCTTTTTCAGCTTTTGTTTTTGATAAAAAGTAATCATTCACACCCTCTATCCAATTTTCATCAGTCCAGTCATTTTCTCCAAATGAATAAGGATTACTTCTGTTAGGTTTTCTAAACATTGCCACGATAGAAGAAGTTTTAATTATTTGTTCGACACCTGCATTTAATCCAGCGTTTAAAACTCTTAAGGTTCCATCTACAGCGACTGGCAATAAAAGCTCTCTATTATTTGAAACTTTCATAGGAAAGGGAGAAGCAATATGCATTATATATTTACATCCTTTTGCTGCATCATTCCATCCATCATCTTTTAAAAGATCTAATTCCACAAATGATAATTTATCAATTGATACATATTTGCTTAAAGTTTCTTTTGTTTGTTCAACTAAATTTTTGTTTCTAACTGTTCCTAAAACTTCATAACCTGAATTCAATAATTCTATTGCAGTATGTTTTGCAATCCATCCACTTATTCCTGTTAATAATACTTTTTCACTCATAAATTACTTAGATATATTTAAAATTTAATGTTCGTGCTTTTCTATCCCATGTTTCTCTAAAAGATCATGCATTCTTTGATGCTCTTTATAAGTTAGGCCATAAAAAATAATTACAGTAAAAACTGAACCAACAACCACACCTTGAATAAATCTAAATATTGTTTTTTTATTTCTGTCTTTTGTTTCTTCACTCATTTTATTTCCTCTTTTCTTAGCTTCATAAAACTTATAACCAGCGTAAGAAATTAAAATTATACTTAAAATCCAAGATATTGGGTGATTTACAACAGCTATAAAAGATCCTCCAAATAAGGCAGCTATAAATCCACTTATCCAGCATATAGGGCACATAATTTTTTATTTAGACAAAAATTTTTCAGCTTCTAGAGCAGCCATACAGCCCATTCCAGCAGCAGTGACTGCTTGTCTAAATATCTTATCTTTAACATCTCCTGCAGCAAAAACACCTGGTATATTTGTCTCTGTTGAATCTGATTTTGTTGTTAAATACCCTTCTTTGTCCATTTCTAATTGATCTTTAAATAGTTGAGTTGCTGGATCATGCCCAATTGCAACAAATAATCCGTCAATTTTTAGTTCATCAATTTTATTCGTTTTTACATTTTTAATTTTTAATCCCTTAACATTTTTAGGATCATTATCTCCAATAACTTCCTGAACAACACTATCCCAAATAATTTCAATTTTTTTGTTTGCCATTAATTTACTTTGAAGCATTTTTTCAGCTCTTAAAGAATCTCTTCTGTGAATTAATTGAACCTTTGATGCAAATTTTGTAAGAAACATTGCTTCTTCAACTGCAGCATTTCCACCACCTACAACAGCAACAGTTTTATCTTTAAAGAAAAAACCATCACATGTGGCACAAGCTGATACACCAAATCCTCTATATTTTTGTTCAGATTCAATATTTAACCATCTTGCCTGAGCTCCTGTAGATATTATAATCGAGTCCGCAGTGTATTTTTGTCCACCGTCTCCAATAGCCTCAAAAGGTTTTGTTTGTAAGTTGACTGATGCAATATGATCTTCTATCATTTCAGTGCCAACAGCTTTAGCTTGGTCTCGCATTTGTTCCATTAACCATGGTCCTTGAATTACTTCAGCAAAACCAGGATAGTTTTCAACATCAGTTGTTGTAGTTAATTGTCCACCTGGCTCCATACCAGAAACCATAATTGGTTTTAACATTGCTCTTGCAGCATAAACCGCAGCTGTATATCCGGCTGGACCAGATCCAATTATTAACACTTTTGTGTGTTTAGTTGGATTTTGATTCATATCAAAGCTATATAGTAATTTATGAGCAAATTAAAAGGGTTATTATTGACAGAGGGAATGCATGGCATGATAAGCCAAGTTGAAGGTTTAGCTAAAGCATTAGATCTCGAATTTACTCACCAGAAAGTTGAACTAAATAGTTTTTGGAAAATGATTCCTCCAAATTTAACTCCAATTTCAAATTTAGTTTTTAAAAAAATTGATGTACAAGATTTTGATATAATTATTTCCTGTGGAAGAAAAAGTGTAATTCCATCAATTTGTTTAAAGAAAAATTCAAAAAAAAAAGTTTTCAATATTCATATCCAAGATCCTAAAGTTTCATTAAGCAATTTTGATCTTGTAATCGCTCCAGAGCATGACAATTTAAATGGAAAAAATGTTATTACATCAAAAGGCGCAATACATTATCTAACTTCTGACGAAATTAAAAATAATCATGACTACTTATCAGATAGGCTGAATAAAAGTAAGGACTCTTTATTATTAATTCTAGGAGGACCTAATAAATATTATGATTACGAGGATCAAAGTTTATTAAATATTTTTATAAAAATTAGAAAAATCCTGGATAAAAATAATTTGCAAGCAATTGTAATTCCATCAATGAGAACACCTGAAAAAACAATTAATTTAGCAAACGAACATTTTGGGAAAGAAAATATTGTAATTAAAAATGTAGATAAAAAAGCCTACCTCTCTGCACTATCTTTATCAAAATATATTGTTGTTACTTGCGACTCTACGTCCATGATATCCGAGGCGGCCTTAACCGGAAAGCCTATTTATATTGCAGATATACCCGCAAAAAGAAATGATCAAAGGTTTAAAAATTTTAGAGAGTTATTTAATAAATTAAATATTATTAAAAATCTAAGTGAAAATCTTGAAATTTGGACATATAATAGTTTAAATGAAACAGCTAGAATAGCTGAAAAAATCAAAAAAGAATTATTATAATGTCATTTTTAAATTCAATAGAAAATAAATCTAAAAAATTTGAAACTCCTTTTACCCACTGGGAATTAAATGAGCCTTTAACTGAAGAACAGATTAATGAGATAGTTAACGCTGAGATCGATAATCCAATAGAGCATAATCTTAATTATGATGGAACTAGAGCAATTGATGGAGGCGAAGGTAAATTTAGAGAAGGAATTTCTAAGGGAGGCAAGGCATTAAAATTTAGATGTTTTATAACAAAAGAAAATTCTAGTAAATTTCCTAATTTAACAAATTTTATAAAAGAACTTCAAAGTAAAAAAACGCATGAAAAAATTTCAAATTTGATTGGGAAAGATTTATCAAATTCTTATGTGAGAGTTGAAGTTATATGCGATAGAAAAGGTTTTTGGCTTAAGCCTCACTGCGATATAAAAGAGAAGCTTATTTCGTGTTTGCTTTTTGTAAATAAATCAAATGAAAGCGAGAGCTTAGGTACAGATTTTTATGACAAAGAGTTAAATAAAGTAAAAACATTACCCTACAGAGATAATTATGGTTATTTCTTCACTAGCGGACCTGACACTTGGCATGGAATGGAAAAAAAAGAAATAATTAAAGAAAGAAGATGTCTACAGGTAAACTATGTTACCTTCAAAACTGACTGGAAAGTAGATTAAATTTCCTGAATTGATCTAACTTTAAGTTTTTTCGTTTTTAGCGATTTTATTGCTTCTAAAAAAGAGTATGCAGTTGACATGTTTGTGCAGTAAGGAACTTTATTAACCAGAGTGGCTCTTCTTAATGCTCTTGCATCGCTTACTCTATGCTCACTATTCCCTCCACCCGTGTTAATCACCAAAGATATTTTTTTTGAATTTAATATATCTCCAATATGCGGTCTTCCACTACTTACTTTATTAATTTTTCTGCACTTCATTCCATTTTCTCTTAAAATATCCGCTGTACCTTTTGTACCAGATAATGAAAAACCTAATTTTAGTAATCTTTGTGCTATCCCAACGATTTCTTGTTTATGTGTATCCTTAACTGATAAAAAAGCCATTCCACTTGTTGGCAGCGAGTTAGAGGCAGCAATTTGACTTTTTGCAATTGCCATACCAAAATCTTCATCTAAACCCATAACTTCTCCAGTAGATTTCATTTCAGGTCCAAGCAACACATCGCTATCAGGAAATTTATTAAAGGGAAATACAGCTTCTTTTACTGCGTAGGATTTATTTTTTTGGTATTTTAATTTATACTTAGAAAGTTTTTCACCTGACATTATTCTTGATGCAATTTTTGCAAGCGGAACTCCATTAGCTTTTGAAACAAATGGAACTGTTCTGCTAGCTCTTGGATTAACTTCAATAACAAATATTTCATCTTTTTTTATTGCAAATTGAATATTTAAAAATCCTTTAATTTTTAATGCTAATGCCAATTTTCTAGTTTGTATTTTTAATTCTTTTAGTAAATTTTCTTTAATTGAAACTGGAGGCAAACAACAAGCCGAGTCCCCTGAATGAATTCCTGCTTCTTCTATATGTTGCATAATACCAGCAACATAAACATCTTTGCCGTCAGAAATTGCATCGACATCAACCTCCATTGCGTTATTTATAAACTTATCTATTAATATTGGATTATCTTCAGAAGCCTTAAATGCTTCAGTTATAAATTGCTTTAGTTGACTTTTATCATGAACTATCTCCATAGCTCTGCCACCTAATACATACGAAGGTCTGACTACAACTGGAAGCCCAATATTTTCTGCTATTTTAATTGCTTGATCAAATTTAGACGCAATTCCACTCTCTGCTTGTTTTAAATTTAGCTTTATTAATAGATCTCTAAATTGATCTCTATCTTCAGCTAAATCGACTGATGCATATTGTGTTCCCAAAATAGGTAAATTGTTATCATGTAAAAATTTTGCAAGTTTAATTGGAGTTTGTCCTCCAAATTGAGCAATTATTCCTAAAAGACTGCCGTTTGATTGCTCTTTCAAGATTATATTATGAACATACTCTTCTATTAGCGGTTCAAAATATAACCTGTCACTAGTATCATAATCTGTTGAGACAGTTTCTGGGTTACAATTTATCATTATTGTTTCAAAGCCTGTCTCTTTTAAAGAAAAGCTTGCCTGACAACAGCAATAATCAAACTCAATACCTTGACCAATTCTATTTGGTCCACCACCAAGGATTATTATTTTTTTCTTATTACTAGGATCAGCTTCACATTCAGTCTTTAATGTTAAATTTCTTTGGTACGTTGAATACATATATGGTGTGAAAGATTTGAATTCTGCTGCGCAAGTATCAACTTTTTTAAATACTGGAAAAACTTTAAGAGCAATTCTTTTTGATCTTACAACTTTTTCACTTAATCCAGAAATTTTAGCTAGTTTTTTGTCAGAAAATCCTATTGATTTAACTCTATTAAATTCCTCAAAATTTCGTGGAAGACCGTATTTTCTTATTAAACTTTCCTCATCTACAAGCTCTTTAATTTGGTTTAGGAACCAAGGATCAACTTTAGATAGTTTGTATATTTTATCTAAAGTTATTTTTTTTCTAAAAGCTTCTGCTATTAAAAGTAACTTATTAGGAATATTTACCTTTAGTTGTTTTAATATTTCTTTTTTTGAATAGTTAAAAATATTATCTAACCCTGAAAGTCCAGTTTCAAGGGATACCAGAGCTTTTTGAAAAGATTCTTTAAAATTTCTTCCGATTGCCATCGCTTCTCCAACTGATCTCATGGATGTACCTAAAATTGCTTTGGTGTCTGAAAATTTCTCAAAGGTAAATCTTGGTATTTTTGTAACAACATAATCAATTGTTGGTTCGAATGAGGCTGGAGTTACTTTTGTAATTTCATTTTTAAGCTCATCCAAGGTATACCCAACCGCAAGTTTAGCTGCAACTTTTGCAATTGGAAAACCAGTTGCCTTCGATGCCAGGGCAGACGATCTAGAAACTCTTGGGTTCATTTCAATTATTACCATTCTTCCATTTTTTGGATTTATAGCGAACTGAACATTAGAACCTCCAGTTTCTACTCCGATTTTTCTTAAACATGCAATAGATGCATTTCTCATGACTTGGTACTCTTTATCTGTTAAAGTTAAAGCTGGAGCGATTGTAACTGAGTCTCCAGTGTGAGTTCCCATTGGATCAATATTTTCTATCGAACAAATTATAATACAGTTGTCATTTCTATCTCTAACCACTTCCATTTCAAATTCTTTCCATCCATCTAGGCACTCTTCAACTAAAACCTGGTTTTGTGGAGACTCATGCATTCCTTCTTTAACAATTTTGAAAAAGTCTTTTTTAGTTCTAGCTATCCCACCTCCAAGTCCACCCAAAGTAAATGATGGCCTTATAATTGCAGGCAATCCAATTTTTCTTAAA
Organism: uncultured Pelagibacteraceae bacterium; assembly: GCA_902579215.1. Taxonomy (GTDB): domain Bacteria; phylum Pseudomonadota; class Alphaproteobacteria; order Pelagibacterales; family Pelagibacteraceae; genus Pelagibacter. The sequence goes on along the minus strand of CACHGH010000013.1, from coordinate 6,998 downwards.
GTTTGTTTGGCTTTAATAAAATTGTTAAGAATTTCTGATTTTGGTAAATCAATACCAATATCAGACATGTTTTTTCTAAATTTCTTTCTGTCTTCAGCATTCGCTATAGCATTAGAGTTTGCACCTATTAGTTCAATCTTATACTTTTTCAACAATCCAACTTTTTCTGCTTTGATTGCTAAATTTAAAGCTGTTTGACCTCCCATGGTTGGCAGAATTGCTTCAGGTCTTTCTTTTTTAATTATTTCCTCAAGAAATTCTATAGATATTGGTTCAATATAAGTTTTATCTGCAACTTCTGGATCTGTCATAATTGTTGCAGGATTAGAATTAATTAATATTACTTTATATCCTTCATCTTTAAGAGCTTTACATGCTTGCGTTCCAGAATAATCAAATTCACATGCTTGACCAATTATTATTGGGCCAGCTCCAATAACTAAAATTTTTTTAATGTCTTTTCTTTTTGGCATATTTTTTTATTTCATTTATAAAATCGCTGAATAGGTAGTGGCTGTCTTGTGGACCAGGATTTGACTCAGGGTGATATTGGACAGAAAAAACTGGTTTATTTTTTAATTTAATTCCTTCAATAGAATTATCAAAAAGAGATTTATGTGTAATCTCAACATTTTTCGGCAAGCTTTCTTTAACAACTTCAAAACCATGATTTTGACTTGTGATTTCAACTTTTTTTGAAATTAAATTTTTAACAGGATGATTTGCACCTCTATGTCCTAATTTCATTTTTTTTGTTTTTGCATTTAATGCAAGTGCAAGAATTTGATGACCTAAACAAATTCCAAATACTGGTAAATTTGATTTTATTAGTTTTTGAACTGTTGGGATTGCATATTTTCCTGTCGCAGCTGGATCACCAGGACCATTAGATAAAAATATTCCATGAGGTTTAAGTTTTAATAAATTGTCAGGACGCTCTTTACATGAAACAACTTTTACCTCACAGTCAAAGTTAGAAAAATATCTCATAATATTTTTCTTTATTCCATAATCTATTGCAATAACTCTGTATTTTTTTTTATTGTTTTTTTTATATCCATTTTCTTTGCTCCAGGTCTTAAGACCCTTCCAAGTATAACTTTTTCTAGTTGATACGTCCTTGGCAAGATCCATTCCGTTTAATCCAGGCCAAGCATTTGTTTTTTTTATAAGTTTCTTAATATTGAATTTACCTGATTTATCATTTGAAATCGTTCCCTTTGGAGCTCCTCTATCTCGTATAAAATTAGTTAAACTTCTTGTATCAAGACCTGTTATCCCCACTATTTTGTTCTTTTTAAGCCACTCATCTAAATGTTTTAGTGATCTGTAGTTTGAAGGGTTTGATACCTCTGAATTAAAAATTACACCTCTTGTCCAAATTTTATCTGACTCTATGTCTTCGTTGTTAGTTCCAACATTTCCTATGTGAGGGAATGTAAAATTAATGATTTGTCCTGCGTAAGATGGATCAGATATAATTTCTTGATAACCAGTAAGCGAGGTATTAAAACAAACTTCTCCGGTAGCAGTACCTTGGTATCCTAAACCAATACCTTTAAAAACTAATCTATTTTCAAGAACTAAAACGCCTGGGGAATTATTATGATTTTTTTTAGAGTTATTTTTCTGTTTTTTGTTCAATTACAACTCATGAGTTAAAGGTTAATACAATAAAACCTAAAATTCCGCAACATATGTAATGAAAAATTTTAAAAAATTTTTTTTTTTCTTTTGAACATAATTATCTATACGGTAGATTAAATTATGCCTTTAAGAGAAAAAATCGACACAGATTATAAAAATGCTTTAAAATCAAAAGATAAAATTCAAATATCAACCTATAGGCTAATTTTATCAGGGATTAAAGACCTAGATATTGTGAATAGATCGGGATCAAATAAAAAAGAAACTAATGATGAAGACATTAAAAAACTTCTTAAAAAAATGATAAAACAAAGATCCGAATCTATCGAGGTTTATAAAAAAAATAACAGACAAGATCTGTTGGAAGTGGAAGAAAAGGAGTCAGAAATATTATCAGGATATCTCCCTAAACAACTTAGCGATGAAGAAACAAAGAAAATTTGCGAGGAAACGATTAAAAAGCTAAATGCCAGTTCAATTAAAGATATGGGAAAAGTTATGGGAGAATTAAAAAAAAATTACTCTGACAATGTTGATTTTTCAAAGGCCGGAACTCTGCTTAAAGATTTATTAAATAAAAAATGAAATATCCAAAAGAATATCTAGATGAAATTAAAACAAGATTAAAAGTTTCAACTGTAGTATCAAAAACTGTTAATTTAAAAAAAAGAGGAAAAGAATTTGTAGGACTTTCTCCTTTTAAAACTGAAAAAACTCCATCTTTCACTGTAAATGATGAAAAAGGTTTTTATCATTGTTTTAGCACAACAGAGCATGGAAACATTTTTGATTTTATCATGAAAACTCAAAATTTTAAATTTGGTGAAGCAGTTAAATATTTAGCCAATCTAGCTGGAATGCAACCATATACATTTTCAAAAAAAGATGAAGAAAGAGAAAAGCAGTGGAATGAGTATTCTGAGATATTTAAAATGTATGTTGAATTTTATCATAATGAGCTTTTAAAGAACCAAGATTTAAATTTTGCAAGAGAATATTTAAAAAATAGAAAATTATCCAAAGATGATGTCTTAAATTTTAAAATTGGATTTGTTCCCTTTCATTCAAATTTTTATGAAAAAATTAAATCTAAGTTTAATGAAAAAAATATATTAGACACAGGCTTGTTTTATTTTGATGGCAAAAAAAAAATATATGTAGAGAGATTTAGAGATAGAATCATTTTTCCAATTAATAGTATTACCGGACAACCAATAGCTTTAGGTGGGAGGACAATTAAAGAAAATAATTATTTAGCAAAATATATTAATTCACCTGAAACTCCTTTTTTTAAAAAGGGTTCAAACTTATATAATTTAGATTATGCAAGAAAATTATCAAATAAAATTGAATATGTTTATTTAGTTGAAGGATACATGGATGTGGTTGGTTTAAGAAGTAAAGGAATAGAAAATGTAGTTGCTAACCTGGGCACCTCACTTACTGATAGACAGGTAACAGTTTTGAACCAATTTTTTGATGATATTATAATTTGTTTTGATGGTGATGAAAGTGGTTACAAAGCAGCATTAAGAGCAGCTGAAAATTCTATTAAAGAACTAAAACCTGAAAAACAAATTTCATTTTTATTTTTATCTGATGATGAGGATCCAGATAGCTTTGTTAATAAAAATGGTAAAGAATATTTTTTAAAATTTGTCAAAGACAATAAAATACCAATACATAGCTTTATTTTTGATCATTATCTAAAAAATACAGAAAGAAACCCATCTTCAATGGCAACTTTGGAAAAAAAATTAAAATCAATTGCAGCTACTATTAAAGATGAATTTATAAAAAAATATATTTTAGAATTTTTTTTAGAAAAAATTTCATCTTTTACTCCAAACATAAATGAAAACAAAAGAAAATTTATTCCAAAAAAAATAAAATCATTAAAATCTACGCAAAAATATTTTAATGAAACAAGGTCTATAAGCCAAATTGAAATTAAAGAGTTTTCTTTTTTGTATTTAATTTTAAATAACATAGAAATTTTTCAGGATAATATAAGTTTATTAGAAAAAATAAGGTTATTTACAAATGAAAATATAATTGTGTATGAAGCTGTTTTATCTAAATTAAAACAGAAGGAAAGATTTGCACTAAGTGATTTGGATATCGACAACCAATTACTAGATAAAATTTTTAAATTTGCCTCTATTAAACATATTCTTAAAAATATTAAAAACGACCAAGAAAAATTATTTGAACTACTACAAGAGCTTAGTAAAGATTTAAAGCATTATGAACTCGAACTAAGAATAGAGGAGCTAGAATCGAAGTTCTCAAAAGATCTAAGCGAAAGCACGTTTAATGAAATTAAAGAGCTCAAAAAAAGGCAAAATATCAATTAAATCATCCAATTTTGAGATGGATTTTTTTGAATTTAGCATTATATAAATTATCCGGACTTTTATTGTGGAAAGAATAATTACTAAATCATTTGCAAGGCTAATGGGTAGGGGAATTCATAGAGGATTCATAACCCATGAAGAGCTAAACAAATCACTCGGAAAGAGAAATCTTTCTAATCAAAATTTAGAACAAGCCTTTGTTCATATTTTAAACGAAAAAATTACACTAGTTGAAAAAAAATCTGATTTCAAAGTTTTGAGAAAAAAAGATAGTTCTTCAAAAGAAGAGGGAAAAACTCTTGAGAAAAGTGATGATCCAATAAGAATGTATTTAAGAGAAATGGGTGGTGTAGAACTACTATCAAGGGAAGGTGAAATAGCTATAGCAAAAAGAATTGAAGCAGGTAAAGATGTGATGTTAAATGCTTTATCACAAAGTCCAATTACAGCACAACAATTTTTTGATTGGGACAAACAACTTCAAAATGATGAAATTTTAGTTCGAGAAATAATAGATATAGATACGAACTACATGGAAGACGAAAGCACAGGCCAAAGTGCTAAACAAAAAAAATCGCCAGATAATTTAAACAATAAATCAGAAGATAAAGTAGAAGATAAAAATGAGGTATCTGACGAGTCTGAAGATGAATTCAACCCTACTCTTGCCGCAATGGAGACGGAGATAAAACCTAAAGTTTTAGAAACAATTAAAAATTTAACCAAAGATTATAACAAGTTAATCAAATATCATAAGGAGAAATTAGATTGTGTTTTAAATTCTAAAACTTTTACAAATGCTAAAGAAAGAAGTTATCAAAAAATTGTCTCAGAAATTTTATTAAATATTAAATCTTTGCAATTATCACCTTCAGTTTTAGAAGAATTAGTTCAAAAACACTATGTAGAAAATAAAAAAATAATATCTCTTGAAGGAAATCTCTTAAGGTTAGCTTTGAATCATAAGATTTCTAGAAGTGAATTTATTAAATTTTATATTGGAAATGAAATTAATCCTAATTTAAAATCTTTCTTAGATACAAATCAAGTTTGGAAACAATTTTTTCAAAAAAATAAAGAAGATTTTAAAAATATAAGAGATAGATTGGTTGAAACAAGTAACAAGCTAGGTATTTCAGTCACAGAATACAAAAAACTTGTTAGCAGGGTTCAAAAAGGTGAAAAAGAGTCAAGAATAGCTAAAAAGGAAATGGTAGAAGCAAATTTAAGATTAGTTATTTCTATTGCAAAAAAATATACAAATAGAGGCTTGCAGTTCCTTGACCTTATTCAAGAGGGGAATATTGGATTAATGAAAGCTGTTGATAAATTTGAATATAGAAGAGGTTATAAATTTTCAACATACGCAACATGGTGGATAAGACAAGCGATAACAAGATCTATAGCGGATCAGGCAAGAACTATCAGAATACCTGTCCATATGATTGAAACAATTAATAAAATTGTAAGAACACAAAGATTAATTTTAAGTGAATTTGGAAGAGAGGCAACACCAGAGGAACTAGCTAATAAACTTCGAATGCCATTAGAGAAAGTTAGAAAAGTTTTGAAAATTTCAAAAGAGCCAGTTTCGTTAGAAAAACCAGTTGGAGACGAAGAAGATAGTAGCTTAGGAGATTTTATAGAAGATACAAAAGCGCTTGCTCCTTTGGAACAGGCAATCAAATCTAATTTAAGTGAGGCTACTACAAAAATACTATCAACTCTTACTCCAAGAGAAGAGAGAGTCCTACGAATGAGATTCGGTGTCGGAATGAATACAGATCATACTTTAGAAGAAGTTGGATTACAATTTTCAGTTACAAGAGAGAGAATTAGACAAATTGAAGCTAAAGCTTTAAGAAAGTTAAAACATCCTAGCAGATCTAAACAACTAAAAAGTTTTTTAGAAAGTTAACTAACAATAATAGCTTTTTATTTCTTTATCATTATGAATAAATTTACATTAGATAAGGAGAGCGCAAGATTAATAGTTCTTCAAAGAATTGAATTACTTCAATCTTTTCAAAAAAAGCTTAGAAAATTGTTTGGAAGATATATATTTTCAAATTTTTTTTTAAAGTTTTTTGTAAATACCAATCAAATAGGTGAAAAATATTTTTATATAATGAAGAAAGAATATGAAACAATTGAAAATGAAGTAAAGTTTTCTAATAAGAAATATTTATCTATTGGTGGTGGCCTTGGGGGTCTTGAACTAATAATAAATATGGAGACGAAAAACAATTTTTTTTATTTCATCGAAAAAAACTATGTTTCAAAGAAAGTAAAATATGGTTGGGATGATAAAAATTTAGAAGCATATAACAATCTTCAATTAGTTGAGAAATTTTTGACAAAAAATGGCATGAATATAAATAAATTTAAGATTTATGATTTTGACACAAATAATTTCCCAAATGAAAAATTTGATTTTATCATTTCCTTATATTCCTTAGATTACCATTATGATTTCAATATATATTTAGAATATTTAAAAAAAATAAGTAATGATCAATCAAAAATAATATTCGATACAATTAGAGCTGATTATTTTAAAAATATTTTTAAAAATGTTAAAATTATTCAATCAGTAGACAACACTGTGCATAAATCAAAGAGGATAATTTGTAGTGAATTTATTTAATTTTATGCTATTAAGAATTTGTGCACCAAAATATTTTTAAAAATTACTTTATAATTTTTTTTTCCTTAATCCCATTAAGTATTTTAGCGGGACCAACAATAAGTTTAGCTAATATTTTATTAATATGCTTACCTGGTTTGATAACTTTATTTATAATTTATAGACAAGGCTTTAATTTTTTTTCAAGTTATCCAGTAAAATTAATATTATTTTTATACGTTTATTTAATATTCAATTCATTTATTGCATTAGATTTTCAAATGAGTGCAGTAAGAAATTTTGGATTTCTAAGATTTATAATTCTTTTTATTTTATGTAACTATTTTTTTTATATATATGATAAATCA
>CACHGH010000012.1 GCA_902579215.1 uncultured Pelagibacteraceae bacterium | reverse complement strand
ATCTAATGGTAAAACAAAGATAATAAAAAAAATAATTAATGATATTAGAAAAAATGGAGATAAAGCATTATTAAAATATGAAAGAAAATTTAGCAATAATTTTAATATAGTTTCAAGAAAAAAAGATTTTAGTTCTGAAATTAAATTTTTAAGTTTCAAAGTAAAAAAAGCAATTGACTTTTCATTTAATAGAATATCAAATTTTCATTCGAGACAGAAAGTAAAAAACATATTTTATAAAGATAGATTTAATAATAGATTAAATTATAAATTTGTTCCTATTAGCTCTGTGGGTATTTACGTACCAGGAGGAACAGCGAGTTTCCCTTCAACAGTTTTGATGAGCGCAATACCAGCAAGAATTGCTGGAGTTAAAAGAATTGTAATGATGAATCCAAAAATAAATGGAAAGCATAGCCCAGCAGTATTATATGCTGCTAAAAAATTGGGTATAAAAGAAATATATTCTGTAGGAGGAGCACAAGCTATAGCTGCACTAACATATGGTACAAAAAAAATAAAAAAAGTAGATAAAATAGTTGGCCCTGGAAATATTTTTGTTTCAAATGCAAAAAAAAAAGTTTTTGGAGAAATTGGAATTGATATGATTGCTGGACCTTCTGAAATTACAGTTTTAGCAGATAAATTTTCTAATCCTGAATGGGTTGCTTCTGATTTAATTGCGCAAGCTGAACATGATGTAAATTCTCAGTCTATTTTGATTTCAAAAGATATGAATTTTATTAAGAAGGTGAAGTTTTTAATTAAAGAACAACTACGTAATTTACCAAGAGCTAATATTGCATCAAAAAGTTTAAAATTTAATGGAATTTTAATTTATGTAGAAAATCAAAAACAAATTATAAATATTATAAATGATATTGCGCCTGAACACTTAGAGTTAAATATTAAAAATTATACTAAAATATTAAAAAACATTAAAAATGCAGGATCAATTTGTTTAGGAAAATATTCTGCAATGGCAATTACTGATTATAATGCAGGAACTAATCATATTTTACCCACTAATAGCTCATCAAAATTTTTTAGTGGACTTTCAGTCTATGATTTTTACAAAAGAATTTCTTATATAAAATTGTCAAAAAAGGGTATTGAATCTCTTGGACCTTCAGCTATAACTTTAGCAAATTTTGAGGGTTTAGATGGACATGCTAAATCTATACAATTAAGGATAAGGAGAAAATAAATTTGTCAAAACAAGATTTACTTGAATTTAAGGGCAAGGTAATTGAATTACTTCCAAATGCAATGTTTAGAGTACAACTTGAAAATAATCATATTGTTACAGCTCATACAGCTGGAAAATTGCGAAAAAATAGAATTCGAGTTTTGCAAGGTGATAATGTTACTGTTGAGTGTACACCTTATGATTTGACAAAAGGAAGAATAATTTTTAGATTTTAGTGCATTTTGGCCTTGTAGCTCAGTAGTAGAGCAGTACCCTGAAAAGGTATGTGTCGTTTGTGCGATTCAAACCAAGGCCACCACTAAATACTTGATAAAATACTTTCATTTAGCTTGCATTAAATAATAAAATCTACTAATTAGTCTCAAGCTAAATTTTAGCTTAAAGTAAAACACTAAAAGAAAGAGTAAAAATGAGTCTAAAAGGCAAAGTAAAATGGTTCAATGGAAAAAAAGGTTATGGTTTCATTGAAAGAGAAGATAAAGAAAAAGATGTATTCGTTCATGCTTCAGCAGTAAGAGATGCTGGTTTAAGATTTTTAAACGAAGGGGATGAAATTACATTTGAAGTTGAAGACGGAGACAAAGGGCCATCTGCAGTAAAATTGCAAAAAACCTCTTAATTCTAATTCACACATATTTGTATAGGAATTTTAAAAGCTTCTAAAAGCTTTTTGTTCCTATACAAAACATACTTGCATTTTCATAAATAAGTGTTATTTAACTCGCAATGATTGAAAAAATTAAATTATCAATAAACTCACACAGACATCATTTTCATGCTGGCTGCACGCTAGCAATTTAATCATTTTATAAATTTAAAATTAATAACAATTAGTATAAAACAAACAAAGGAGCACGGGTAGCTCAGTTGGTTAGAGCAGCGGTTTGTGGAACCGAAGGTCGACAGTTCGAATCTGTCCCCGTGTACCAAAAAATGGAAAAAGAAAAAAAACTAAAACCTCCTAAGGAATTACCCTCAGGTTTTGAAGATAGACAAGAGAATGAACTATTAATACGAGATTTTGTAATTTCTAAAATAAAAGAGGTTATGATCAAGTATGGATTTCAATATCTCGAAACTCCAAGTTTTGAGTATACGGAAAGTATTGGAAAATTTTTGCCTGATAAAGACAGGCCGGGAGAAGGGGTTTTTTCATTTAAAGATGAGAGCAAATGGCTATCTCTTCGTTATGACCTAACAGCTCCCCTTGCAAGATATGTTGCAAAAAATTTCAATGAAATTCCAAAACCTTTTAAGCGTTATCAACTAGGTACTGTTTGGAGAAATGAAAAACCTGGACCTGGACGATATAGAGAATTTCTTCAATTTGACGCAGATTATGTTGGAACAAAAAATTTACAGGCTGATGCAGAGCTTTGTGTACTAATAAGTGAAATATTAGAAAAGTGTGGACTAGATGAAAATGATTATACTGTAAAAATTTCTTCTAGAAAAATTACTGATAAATTATTTGAAAAATTAAAAATTAAATCGAAAGAAAAAATATCAACTACTCTCCGAGCTCTCGATAAAATTGAAAGACTTGGTTGGAACGAGATAAAAAAAATTCTTGGAGAAGGCAGAAAAGATAAGTCAGGAGATTATACAAAAGGTGCAAATCTAAATGGTGATCAGATTAAAATAATAGAAAATACTTTAAATAGCGAAAAGTCTGATAGTGAAGATATTAATGAAATTGTAAAACTATTTGAGTCTTATAAATTTAAAAATTATAAATTTGATCCATCAGTTATTCGAGGATTAGAATATTATACTGGACCTGTTTTTGAGGTTAATTTAAATTTTGATGTAAAAAACTCAAAAGGGCAAACCATTCAATTCGGATCAATAGGTGGTGGCGGAAGATATGATAATCTTGTAAATAATTTTGGAAACCTTGACTGCCCAGCTACTGGAATATCAATTGGTATAGATAGACTAGTTTTCGCTTTAATGCAGAAAAAAGATTTTAAATTAAAAACTGTAAGGCCAATCATGATATGTGTATTTGATAAAAACAATATCAAGAAATATGTTGAGATATTAAGTAAACTTAGATCATCCAACATTAGTTCAGAAATATATCCGGGAGAAGGCAAGTTAAAAAAACAAATGGAATATGCAAATAAAATAGCATCTCCATGTGTAATTTTTTATGGTGATGATGAAATTAAAAAATCGGAAGTAAAATTAAGAAATCTTAAAACTGGAGACGAGTCATCCATAAAAATTGAAAATTTAGTCAATGAAATCAAAAAAATTATCTGAAAAGATACTTAGATCAATTAGATCTAGAGGATTTAAGTACATCATATTAGATCCAGTTCTTGAAACAAAGTATATACTCCAAAGATCTGGTGAAAATTTTAGAAAATTTTTATTTTCATTTTATGATCTTAATGGAAAAGAACTTTGCCTAAGACCAGATCTAACAATATCTTCAGTAATAAGATTTATTCAAAACAACAAAAATAATAGAGAAAAAGTTTTTTATAGTGGTGAGGCATTTAGAAAAAATTATAAAAAAAAGGGCAGTATCATTAAAAATCAAATTGGATATGAAATTTTAGCTTCTAAAAATAATCAGAAAGATGACAAAGAGATTATAGACACTGCTTTGAAAATTTTAAAGAATAGTGGTTTTAAAAAAGCAATTTTAAAAATAGGTAATATTGAATTGTTTAATTTATTAATAGACAAATTAGATATTCCGAGAAGATGGAAAAATAGACTTAAAAGAAATTATTGGAACGAAAATTATTTTAATGAGTTATTAAAACGATTGGAAACAAATTTAGATATAGATCCAGTGTTTGTTGAAATAGATAAATCAAAATACAAAAAAATGAAAAAAGAAAATTATAATAAAGTTATTGCAGGGAGAACTTATAGAGAAGTATTAGATCGATTTAACATGAAGATAAATGATCCAAGAAAGTCTTCTACTGGAAAAAAAAGTACAAATATAATAAAGCAATTTTTGAAAATAAAATGTCCTTTAGCTAAAGCACCAAAAACTTTAAATTCCTTTTTTAAAAAAAACCAAATTAATATAATAGTTAGCAAAGATTTTTTCCCTCTAAGTAAAAATAATAAAAATCTAAAAATAGAATTTTCTTCATCAAATGGAAGAGAAGTTGAACTTTATAGTTCAATGATTTTTTCTATTGAAGTAAAAATAAAATCAAAATTTATGAATTTCATATCTGGAGGAAGATATGATCAATTAACCAATAACCTTGGATTTAAAAAAATACCTGCAGTAGGCGCTGCAGTAAATATGAATTTATATGAATGAGAATATTATTAAAATTGGACTTCCATCAAAGGGTAGATTGAAACATGATACGATTAATATATTTAAAAGAAACAAGTTGAATATTTATTCTGAGAGAGGAGAAAGAGATTTATTTGGATATATAAAAAAAATTTCTAATATTAAAATAATTTATTTACATGCAAGAGAAATAATTGAGCAAATTTCATTAGGAAACATTGACGTTGGTTTTTCAGGTTATGATTTATTTAAAGAGAACGAAATCAATGTACAAAATAAAATTTTAATTAATAAAAAGTATAATTATGGAAATGCAAATTTAGTTTTAGCTATACCTGATTTGTGGATAGATGTACAAACGCTATTAGATTTAGATGAAGTCGCAGATGAATTTAAAAAAAATAAAAAAAGACTTTTACGAGTAGCAACAAAATATCCTAATTTAACAAGACAATTTCTATATTCAAAAGGTATTACTCAATTTCAATTAGTTAAAAGCTTAGGAAGCACCGAGGTTGCTCCATTTACTGGAACAGCAGAAATTATATCTGATATAACTAGTACAGGAGCAACATTAAAAGCTAATAGTTTAAGAATTTTAAAAGATGGTGAAATTTTAAAATCACAGGCATGTTTAATGATATCAAAACTTTCTTCAAAAAAAGTTGGAATAAAAAAGATTATAAACTTGCTTAGGAGATAATTTATTTTAGAATCTTCGCAATTATGCAAGATTCGTTATTATATATAATTTTGGCTTTAATTGGGGTAGTAATTTATCTGCTAATTAGTCAGCGTAAACAAAAAGAAGAACCAAAAGATAATACTCAAGAACTTAACAACTTAAAAGAAAGTATTAATAATTCATTTAATACCATGTCTGCATCATTTAATAGCTTATCCAAAGATGTTACTAGAGATATGACGCAAACCTTAACTTCGGTTAACGAAAAAGTTTCTGCATTTAATACGCAAGTAGAGAATTTAAATAAAAGCCAAGAAGGAATTAATAAGATTTTAGCTGGAGTTAAAAAGTACGGAACCTTAGCAGAGTTTAGCTTAGAATCTTTATTAAAAGATTTATTACCAGCTTCACAATTTATCTCAAATGTTAAGATGAAAGATGATACATCTCAAAATGTTGAATTTGCAATTAAGCTTCAAGATGGAGTTTTGGTTCCTGTAGATAGTCATTTTCCAGTAGAAAAATTTAAAGCCATTGACGATGCTTATCAAGCTGATGACAAAAAAGCTGCTGCAGATGCTAGAACAAAGTTGGCTAGAGCATTTAAAGACAAAGCTAAAAATGTGAATGAAAAATATATCGTTCCACCAAAAACTACTAATTTTGCAATAGTATATGCTCCAACTGAAAGTTTATTTTCTGAATTAAGCTCATATCAAGATCCAAGTACCAAGGAATTATTAACTCAAGAACTAATGAAAAAATATAAAGTTGTTATTTTAGGTCCTAATACTCTTTCAGCTTACTTGCAATCTTTGCATATGGGCTTTCAAACTCTAAAAGTACAAAAGCATGCAACAGAAATTTATGATAATCTAAAAACAATAAGTACAAGATTTTCTAAACATTTTGATAATGTACTTGTTCTTAGAAAAAAATTAGAAGAGGCAATGGGAGTTGTGGATAGTTTTGGAAAAGATGCAAGATCAATCACAAGAACTTTAGAAAATATAAAAGATCCCGAACAAGTTGAAATATCTGCTAAAACTGAAAACGTCGAAAAATTTGTTGACCACACAAAACACCTTAAAAATTAATTTTATTTTAAAATTAAATACATTTATAAGTTACTAAATGAAGTGGAATAATAAATTTAATTATCCAAAATCATCAAGATCTGTAGAAGATGGTCTAAGAAAATACTTGTTTGGTGATAAAAAGTTACCAAGCGTTACTTCTATTTTGCAAGCTACCAAGTCAGAAGAGGATAAAGCATCTTTAGAAAACTGGAAACAACGAGTCGGTTATAAACAAGCAAATAAAATTAAAACTGAAGCATCTAGCAGAGGCACATCGATGCATTCTTATATTGAAGATTTTTTAAGAGGACGAATTAATGAAAGTTTTTTTGAAAGCAACGAACAATATAAAAATATGGCTAAAGAAATAATAGACAAAGGAATAAAAGGAAAATTAGAAGAAATTTATGGAATGGAAACCACATTGCATTATCCAGAGAAATATGCTGGTACAGCTGATTTAATAGGAGTTTATGAAGGACATCAGTCAATTATAGATTTTAAACAATCAAATAAACCAAAAAAAATTGATTATATACAAGACTACTTACTACAACTAGGTGCATACACATTAGCACATAATGTTGTTTATGAGTCAAATATTACTTCAGGAGTTATCTTGCTGTGCACAGTAGATAATTTATTTCAAGACTTTAAAATTCAAGGTCCAGAGTTACTCATGTATCAAAATTTATTTCTTGGAAGATTAAAAAAATTTAATGAAATGAATAATTTATCTTGACATTCAAACTTCATTTCTTAAAAAGGATAATACTAACTAAGAGCTACTTGTTTAGATGCAAATGGTTTAGTTCAAAAATAAAAATCTAAACTCAAATCAAACATAGCTTTAAAAGGAAAAATTAATATATGAATTTAGCTATTTGGGATATTGAATCATCAAGCGCCATAACTGATTTTGGAAGTATTATTGAAATTGGAGGCATATTAGTTGATGAAAATTTTAAAGAAAAGGACAGATTTAACTTAAGATGTAGACTACCAGAAGGTGAGATACCTCAAGCTATGGCTTTAATAGTTAATAAGACAAGCATTAATAAATTAACTAAAGTTAATTTGAGTCATTACCAAATGCTTGGTGAGATTGAAAAAATATTTAAAAAATGGAGTCCAGCTATTTTTCTTGGATGGTCAAACATAGGTTTTGATGATGAAATGCTTAGAAAAGAGTTTTTTAAAGGAATTAGATATCCTTATATAACCAATGCATCACCAAATAAAAGGCATGATGGTATTAATATAGCAAGAGCAGCATATGCTGTAGATCCAAATGTATTACAAACAGAAATTAATGCAAAAAATAATCCAGTTTTTAAATTAGAATCTTTAAGTCGTATGAATGGCTTTGACTCTAGTGATGCACATTCCGCTTTATTTGATGCAACTTTAACAATGAAAATACTAGGCTTAATAAAGAAAAAGCAACCAACCACGTGGAATACTTTTTTAAATACCGCAAATAGATCAGATACAGAAACAATTTTTAAAAAAGAAAATATGATAACACTAAATGAATATTTTTATGGAAAATCTAGATTATATTTATGTGCTCCACTACATCCAAAATATTGTATACATCCTATTTATCAATGGGGCCAAGCTGTTGATCTTAGAGTAGATGTAGAACCATTGTTAAAAATGTCAATTAACGAAATAAAAATTGAAATGAAAAAAACACCTAAATTTTTGAGAACAATTAGATCTAATAAAGCTCCAATAATTCTTGGTCCAGAGTATGGAATGAAAACTGAACCATACAATGCAATGGACCCCAATCTAATAAAAAAAAGATCTGAAATAATAAAAAACGACGAAAAGTTCTCTATGAAGATACTTACTGCTTTAAGAGAAATTGCTGAAGAAAAAGAACAATCAAAATCTCAAGAAGATATATATCCTGAAGAAAGTATTTACACAAAGTTTGTATCTAATAAAGATACTGCACTTTTTCCAGCTTGGCACGCAGCATCATGGAAAGATAAGTTACGTTTACTAGATAAATTTGAAGATCAAAGATTAGTAGGTTTCGGAAAAAAAATAATCTTTCAAGAAGCACCCGAAGTACTGCCATCTGATATCTTAAATACGATTAAAAGAAGTATAGCAAAAAGAATCTTGAGTCAAAATAAGGAAAAATGGTGGACAGTTTCAACGTGTTATTCAGAAATTGATACTTTAAGAGACAGATATTCTGATGAAAATGATAATGAAAAATTAAAATTTTTAGATGAATTGAATGAATATGTCATGTCAGTACAAAAAAAATATGAAAATGTTTAATGTGACAACTCATTTTTTTTGGTTGAATTAAATAAATTAAATTATATATAGACTATATGGCAACAGTTAATGTAACGGATGAAAATTTTGAAAATGAAGTTTTAAAATCTTCTAAACCGATACTGGTAGATTTCTGGGCAGAATGGTGTGGTCCATGTAAACAGATCGGCCCAACTCTTGAAGAAATTTCAGAAGAAATGTCGTCACAAGTAATTATAGCAAAACATAATATTGATAATGAACCTAATACTCCAACAAAATATGGAGTGAGAGGTATACCTACAATGTTGTTATTTAAAGATGGAGAACTTAAGGCTACAAAAGTAGGTGCAACAACAAAATCAAATATAGTTTCTTGGATTAAAGAAAATATTTAATTTGATTTAAGCACTTCCCCAACAAGATATAATGAACCAGTAATAACCACTAAATCATCCTTATTTAGTTTTAGGGACCTTATTGCATCTTGTACTGTCTTTTCTGTATTAATTTTTAAATCAAAATTATTAATTTTTTTTTTTAAATCATATCTATTAATTGAATTTTTTTGGTTTGGGATATCAACAGTAGTTAAAGAAGCTAATTTATTTTTAAATATATTTACGTATTCCTTATGATCTTTATTTTTCATCATTCCCAAAATCATATGTATGTTACAGTTTAAGCTAGATAGATATTTACTTAGCATTTTTGCACCCAATATATTATGAGAACCATCAACTAAAATTTTATTTTTTTTTGAGAGATTTTTAAATTTTCCACTAGATATTTCTTGAAGACGTCCTGTAATATTTATTTTTTTTATACCTTTAATAATATTTTGATCAGAAATTTTCAGTTTTTTAATATTTCTTAATGTGCATATTGCATTAAATATATTTGCAAGCTGGAAATCCCCTAATATATTTGGATACTCAAGTTTTAAAGTTCCTTTATTATCTTCATAATAAATGAAATTGTTTTCACTTTTCACATAATTATAATGATCTTTAAATATTATTTTTTCTGATTTATTACCGTTTATCGCTTTCTTTATTTTATTTAAGATTTCATTATTTTCTTGTTGAGAAACAATAATTTTAGAATTTAAGATAGATGATGTTTTTTCAAATATAATTCTATCAATTGTTCTTTCGTTTTTTGGCAACCAGTCTAAGTGATCTAATCCAATAGCCGTTATTATAGTAACTAAATTTTTTTCAAGAACATTTGTAGCATCAAATCTATGAAATAAACCTGCCTCTATTAGATTAATATTTTTGTTAAAGTTTTTTGCACCATAAAAAAAGGCAACTGTTAAAATTTCAAAAAATGTAATTTCATCACCATTATTTATTTTTTCAATTTTATTTAGTAACTTTGCTAAGTCCTCGTCATTAATTTCTTTATTATTATAAACAAATCTTTCGTTTATTCTTTTTAGATGTGGGCTAGTATAAATATTATAATTTATATTAGATTCATCTAGTATAGATTTCATTACTTGGATAGTGCTAAATTTTCCATTGGTGCCAACTACCGAAATACAATCTAAATTATTTTGGGGGTTTCCTAGTTTTTTACAAAGCCTAAATACCCTGCCTAAACTAAGATCTATCTCTTTAGGATGCAGCTTTTGTAAGCGTTTTAATATTGTCTGAAGTTTCATTAACTTCTTCAGAATTTACATTAGAATCTTTCTTTAGCAATATTGATAAAATGTTTTTTATTGAATTTTTTAAATCATTTCTATGAACAACTTTATCAACAAAACCATGTTTTTCTACAAACTCTGAAGTTTGAAAATCAGGACTTAAATCTTCTTTGACAGTTGCCTGAATAACTCTTTTACCCGCAAATGCTATTAAACACCCAGGTTCCGCAAAATGAATATCACCCAACATTGCAAAAGAAGCAGTAATTCCTCCAGCTGTTGGATCTGTAAAACATACTACATAGGGTAAATTATTTTTTTTTAATTCATTTATTGCAAGAGTTGTTCTGGTCATTCCAGCTAACGCTATAGCGGATTCAAACATTCTTTGTCCTCCACCACAGGGAAAAAAAACATATGGTGTCTTATTGTCAATAGAATGTTGCACTCCATAGATTATTGCCTCTGTTTCAGCAGCACCACAAGAACCGCCAATAAATTCAAAATTAATTGCACCAGCCGTAACTTCTATTCCATTTATATTTCCTGTTGCAATCATTACAGCACATTTTTGATTTGTTTTTTTTCTGGCTATTTTTAATCTTTCTTTATAGGACTTTGTATCAACCCAATTCAAAGGGTCATCAGCAGGTATTGGTGTTTCTAATATTTGATAATTGTTTTTTCCAAAAAAAATATCAAATCTTTGTCGACAATTTATTCTATGATGTTTATTACAATATGGACAAACCCACATATTTTCTTCGAGTTCCTTTTTTAAAATAGGTCCCTTGCAACAGGCAGTCCATTCGGAATTTTCTATTTCTTCTTTAGAAGGTCTTTTTTTTATAACATTTTTTATTTTTTGACTTAAAAAAGTTAGTTTTTTTGTTATCCAATTCATACTATTTTTTTTTTTAACCTTTTAACTATATTAGCTACATTTGTGACGGGATTTTGTCTTTTTTCAAGACTTCTTGATATTTCTTTACAAATTGCACTTCCAACAACCAAGCCATCAGCAGATTTTAATGTAGAAATGTTTTTTTCAGTTATTCCAAATCCAATAACACAATTCTTTTTTTTGCTAAAAATTTTTATTTTTTGGTAATTTCGTAAAATTTCTTTTGAGGAAACTTTAAGCTTTCCTCCAGTTGTAGATAGCATGCTTATATAATAAATCATATTATGTGAATCTTTAATTATTCTTTTCATCCTTTTTAATGATGTAGTAGGAGAAACAAGCTGAACATAATCAATTGATTTTTTTTTACATTTTTTAGAAAAATTTTTATTTTCAGGCCAAGGTAGATCAACCACAATTAAACCATTTACTCCTGACTTTTTACATTCTAAAATAAATTTATTTTCACCATATTGGAAAATCATATTATAGTAGCCCATTAATATGACAGGTTTTTTTTGATTAAATTTTTTAAATTTTTTTACTATTTCAAAAACATCTTTAATTTTAATTCCATTATTAATTGCTCTATAAGCACTTGTTTGTATTTGTCCGCCATCAGCTATGGGAGTATTATGTGGAAACCCTAATTCACAAATATCAATATTATTTGATATTGACTTTAATATTTCTAGTGTTTTTTCTTTGTTATAGTCTCCTGCAACTATATAAGTTAAAAGTGCCGGTCTTTTTTCTGCTCTAGCATTTTTAAAAGCAATATTAATTTCACTATTCATTTTATTTTTCTCAATTTTTTTTTTAATATATCTCTATCTTTTTTAGCATCTCCACATGAATTAATAATTACAATAGTATCTTTGCTTAATTTAGGAGCAATTTTAATTGCTTCTGCAAATGCATGACTTGGTTCTAAACTAGGGTTAATTTTCTCAAGTTTAGTTACAAGTTTATATGCTCTTAATGCTTCTTCATCAGTTGCAAAAGTATATCTAGCTCTTTTAGTATCTTTTAAAAAACAATGCATAGGACTTACTCCTGGGTAGTCCAATCCTGCACTTATTGACTCTGTTTCTTTTATTTGACCCTGGCTATCCTGGCAGCAATAGGCCATTGCTCCATGAAGAACTCCTAGCTTTGCTCCTCTGCTTAATGGAGCAGCATGTAATTTTGAATTTTTTGGCCCTCCAGCTTCTACACCTACTAACTCTACCTGGTTTTTTGGAAAATCTATGAACTCACTCCAAAAACCATAAGCAGAACTTCCACCTCCAACACAATTTATTAATTTTATTTTATTAGGAATTTTCTTAAATTTGTTTTTAATTTGGATTTTTAACTCTCTAGAAATTTGAGCGGTACTCCATCCACAAATTTTTACAAATATATTAGGCCCAACTGTTGATCCAACGCACATAGCTGTAGTATTGCAGTTAGATACCCAATATCTCATACATTCACTAACCGCATCCACAAGTGTTTGGCTACCTGAGTAAACAGGTACAATTTCAGCTCCATTTTTTCGCATAGCGTCACAATTGGGTTTTTGTCTCTTGATATCTTTGGCACCCATAAAAATTTTACACTTTAAACCAAATTTTTTTGCCGCCATACTTAACATCTTGCCAGCATACCCAGCACCGGTATCTCCAACTATATATTTTTTTCCAGATTTTTTTGCCATTAAACAATGAACAGTTGCATTATAAATTTTATGTGCACCTCCATTTGCGTCAGAAACAACTTTTGCCCAGATTTGAGCTCCACCTAAATGGTTTGAAAGATTGTTAAGTTTAATAAATCGAGTAGGTGCGCCAACCCAATTTTTAAAATATCTATCTCTTTCTTTTATAAACTTTTTATCTTTTCTTAATTTTGAAAATAATATTTCAAGGTCCTCGATAGGTTTTTTCAAAGTTTCTGGTATAAAACTGCCACCAAACTTTCCGCCCCAAAATCCATTTTTATCATGTTGATCAATTAAAGGTATCCTTTTTCTAATATTCATTTTTAAACTTATAAATATTTTTTAAAAATTTATTTATTTTTTTAATATCTTTTTTTCCAGCAGTTTCTAAACTTCCTGAAATATCAATAATATCTGTTATTTTAGAATATTTATCAAGTTTATCATCATACTGGATATTACCAGCTAACATTTTTGTAATTGTATTTGGCACATCATTTAGTAGTTCATGGTTAAATCCAAGTGATTTTTCATATCCCTTGCTATCAAACAATATAATATCTGAAATTAAATTATAATCCTTATATTTTTCTACATCTTCTTTATTTTCTATTGTTAGAGCTGAAATAATTTTTTTTTTATACTTCGCTTTTATTAATTTTGTTTTTTTAGGACTGACATCATATAATTGATAATAGTCGAAATTAAGATTTTTAATTTTTTCAAGAAAATTTTCGTCTGGTTTAACCAAAACTGCAACAAAAGAAATATTGTTTTTTTTTATATTAATTAATCTTTTTAATTTTTCAAAACTAATGTTTCTATTTGATCTTGGATAATTGCATATAAACCCAACAAACTTTGGAGGGATTTTGTGGTTAATAATGTAATTTAGTGTCTGTGGATCGGATATTCCACATATTTTACAACTAAGCATTATATCAAATGTTTAATTAATTTTTTTAAATTATTTTTTATGTTACCACTGGTTAACGATCTGCCCATAACCAACCAATCAGAATTTACTTTATTTGGATGCATAGTTCGCTTTTGGTCGTGGGTATTTTTACCAAATCTTATCCCAGGTGTAATTACTTCTTTTTTAAATATTTTTTTTACTCGGTTTACTTCATGGGGACTACAAACTAAAGCATCAAGTTTTGCTATCTTAGCAAGCTTTGTTTGATGTATAACTAAATCCTTAACTTTTTTTGAATAACCAATCTTTTTTAAATCTTTATCATCTAAAGAAGTTAATGTTGTTACACCTACTATTTTTATTTTACCAGATACTTTTTTTACAGATTTTAAAGCATTTAAACCAGAACTTATATGTACTGTTAAATAATTTATATTTAAATCTTTTAGAGCATTAACAGTAGAGAGCATAGTTCTTGGAATATCATTTAGTTTTAGATCTGCAAAAATTATCTTTTTATTTAATTTTGAAACAAACGATCTTCCATTTTTAGAATTAAGAAACTCTAAACCAAACTTATACCCAATTTTTAATTTGCTAGTTTTAGTATATTGAATTATTTTTTTTGCTCTTGATGTACTGTTAGTATCTACTGCAATAAAAATTTTTCTATTTTTTTTCATTTATTTTATTAAAAAGATCTTTAGCCATTTTAAAATGTATTGTTTTTTTTTCTGGCGTATGAACTTTTTCCCCTGTTTTTGGATTTCTAGAGATTCTGGCTTTTTGCAAGTGCGTTGACCAAATACCAAAACCTCTAAATTCAACCCTATCTCCTCTTTTTAGCGCATCTTTAATTTCTTTTAAAAAAATATTCATAAATTTTTCTAAATCCTTCTTAAGAAAATTTGGGTAGTTATCGGAGAGTTGTTTTAAAAGCTTTGATTTTACAATAGCCAATTTTACTTATCTTTTTTTGTTTTTTTTTCCAGTTTATCTGAGAGTGATGAAAAAGGAAGATTTTTTCCAGAAAGCGGTGAGCTAAATTTGGTAACAGCTTCCTTGTTTTGCAGCTCTTCAAGTAATTTTATACTAAGAACTACTTTTCTTTTTTTTAAGTCTAATTCAGCTATTGCAGCATCAATTCTTTCGCCACCTACAAATCTTTCTGTCCTAGAATCTGCAGCAGATATTGCAATGTTTGCTTTTTTTATCACTAAACTTTCTAATTCTGAACCTTCTGGTTTTACAAGTAGTCCTTTTTTATCAGAAGAGATTACTTTTACTGTTATTGTATCATTTATTTTTTTATCTTTGAACCAATCAAAAGGATCTTTCTGAGTTTGTTTTAAACCAACTCTAACTTTTTGTTGTTCTACTTTAATCTCCAATATTTTACATTTAAGCTTGTCCCCTTTTTTATATTTTTTTAATTCTTCTTCGCCATTATCTGAATATGTAAGGTCATTATAATGTAGAAAAGCATCTATGTTGTATCCATCAATTTTTACGTATAAAGCATATTCGTTAGAACTTGAAACAACAGTATTTACATCACTACCTACAGGATGTTTTTTTTCTAAGTTTGCATGCGGGTTTTCCTGCGTAAGTCGATGAGATATTGAAACTCTTCTTTTTTCTTTATCAATCTCTGTTATTACACAGTCTATTTCATCATTAACTTTAAACATTTTTTTTGCAGACTGGTTTTTTTTATCCCAACTTAGTTCACTAGAATGTAAAAGAGTACTTAGCCCTGGTTCAAGTTCACAAAATGCCCCGAAATCCATTAACTTCACTACTTTTACCTTGTAAGGTTTATTAAGTTCATAATTTGAAATATTTTGAAAAGGATCAGGTGAAAGCTGTTTGATCGAACATCCAACTTGTAATTTTTCTTGGTCAACTGTAATTACTTTTAAATCATGCTTTTCCCCTATAGAAAAAATTTCATCTGGATGATTTACTCTTGACCAACTAATTTCTTGCAAGTGAACCAAAACATCAATTTCACCATTTACATCAAAAAAACATCCAAAATTACTATACCCCTTTACAATTGCACCTTTGATTATATCTCCAACTTTGTATTTTTCGACAATTTTTGCCTTATCCTCTTTTTTGCTAGAGGTAATTATTTGTCTTCTAGAAACACAGGCGTTGCCCCTTACTTTGTCTAGTTTAATTAGAGCAAATTTCTGTGGTTCTTGCATTAGGTGTGAAATATCTTTTAAGGGTTTGTCCGAAATTTGTGAACCAGGGCAAAACATTAGAGATCCCGTTTCAATATGTTCAACTATAACTCCTCCACGGCATTTTGATGTTATCTTTCC
Organism: uncultured Pelagibacteraceae bacterium; assembly: GCA_902579215.1. Taxonomy (GTDB): domain Bacteria; phylum Pseudomonadota; class Alphaproteobacteria; order Pelagibacterales; family Pelagibacteraceae; genus Pelagibacter. The sequence goes on along the minus strand of CACHGH010000012.1, from coordinate 13,736 downwards.
CATAATTGGACTATTTTTTTCATAAGCTTCAACTAATTTATCCCAACCTTTAATTTTTTGAGCTTTAGCCGCAGAAACTAAAACTTCACCATTTTTATCCTCAATTCGTTCTAATAAAACAGAAATTTTTTCTCCTATTTTTGCTTTTTCAATCATTCCCATACTTTTTAATTCATTTATATCTATTATTGGTTCTGATTTTAGACCTTCACAATGTAAAAAACAAAACTTGTCAGTAACTTTTGCTACAGTACCTTCAATTATTTTACCCTCTACAAGATTTTTATTTTTAGAAAATTGAGAATTTAACAGTTTTTCAAATTCTTTTTCGGCTGGAGTTTTAAGTTCGTTAAAAATTTCCATTAAATTTTTTGTATTTTTTTATCCATAATTTTTTTTATTTTTAAAAAGCATGCTCTTTTAGATAAATTTGTTGTATTAATCAAGATTGAATCTTTAGTTTTTTTCAAAGGTGAGATTTTTCTATTATAATCGCTTTTATCACGTTTTTTAATGCTATTTAGCACCTCCAAGAAGGTTATTTTTTTCTTATAACTTTTTAGTTCTTTAAATCTCCTCATGGCTCTAGTTTTGATATTTGCATTTATAAAAAATTTGAAATTAGCGTTTGGTACAATTTTATAGGTAATGTCTCTTCCATCTAGGCAGGACCCATTATATTTTTTTGGAGGTTTGTATGCACATTTTATTTGAAAATTATGTACAATTTTTCTTATCTTTTTATCTTTTGCTATTATTGACGCTTCAATACCAATACTGTCAGAAAGTAATTTTTTATTATTTAAATCTTTTATTTTAATTTTTTTAATAAATTTTTTTACCAAGGAATAACTAAACTCTTTTGGCTTTTTAATTTTTAGATATCCAATTAAACGATATATTTTTCCAGTATCTAAATAGTATAAATTATAATGTCTAGATATTAGTTTTGCTTGCGTTCCTGCACCAGCTGCTGCAGGAGAATCTATTGCTACTTTTATTTTTTTTTTTAATTTCATTAATTAAATTTTCCACCTAATTCTTTTATTAATTTTAAAAATGTTGGAAAAGATGTTTTGATGGAATCTTTATCATATATTTGCCAGTTTCCTCCAAAAGTTAAAGCTGCGATTGTAGACATCATAAATATTCTATGATCTTTCATAAAATTTTTAATTTTAACTCTTTTATGTAAACTTATTTTAGGGTTTCCATAAATTTTAATTGAGTCATTGGTTGTTTTAGTTTTAATTCCCATTTTGTTTAAAATTTTTGAACCTAATTTTAGTCTAGGACTTTCTTTTTGATTTAATTCAGATAGGTTTTTAAAGTAAGATATTCCTTTTGATTTAGCAGCAACCAAAAAAATAATTAAAAACTCATCAATAGCACTACTGTTGTATTTAATTGGGCAATTTATTGATTTTAAATTATTTGCACTTTTTACAAAAATGTCAGAAATTTTTTCTCCTTTATAAATTTTTTCGTTTTTGAAAGATATTTTTGCTCCCATTTTATTTAATATTTTGATTACGCCTATTCTACTGGGATTTATATTTACACTTTTTATTAATAATCTTGAATTTTTTGAAAGTAAGGTCAATACAATAAAAAAAGCACTAGAACTTACATCAGAAGGAATATTATAGTTAAATGATTTAAATTGATTTTTTCCATATACCTCGATCAAGTCGTGTTCTTTTGTTTTTTTTATTTTTATTGGAACTTTTAAATATTTAAAAAAAATCTCAGTATGGTCCCTCGATTTTTTTGCTTTTATAATTGTTTTTCCAGGAGTATTTAGCGCTGCTAGCATGACGCTACTTTTGCATTGAGCAGAACCCTTATTTTCTAAATATTTTATAGGTTTTATATAATTAGTTCCTCTAATTATTATAGGTAAATTAGTTTTCTTATTTGGATAGAAAGTTGCTCCAAACTTTTTTAATGGTTCTATAACCCTTGAAAAATCTCTCTTTGATAAACTTTTATCTCCAATTAATTTTATTTTTTTTGGTGAATTAATTAAAAGACCCAGGATAAGTCTTCCCAACGTTCCTGAATTTCCAGCATTTAAAACTAAGTTTTTTTTGTAATTATAGCTATTCAAACCATTACCATCGATTTCACAAATTTCATTTTTTAGTTTTATTTTAATTCCTAGTTTCTTGAGACATTTTAGTGTGCTTAAAACATCCTCAGATTTTAAAATATTATATGCTTTAGATTTGCCGATCGCTTGAGAAGCCAATAATGCCCACCTAATAGAAATACTTTTATCACCACTAACTTTAATAGACTTTGAAAATTTACTTATTTTGTTTTTTATAATTATAGGTTTTTTCATTTAACTTAGTTAAATTTAAATGAATCTCCAAAGTAAGCTGATTTAGCATTTGCGTCTTTAATTAACTCTGAAGGAGTTCCTTGGGCTATAATTTTACAATTAGAAAGAACAATTGCAACATCGACGCAACTTAATAAATCACGTGCTTGATGATCACATATACAAATTCCGATATTATTTTCAGTTTGTAAATTTACAATAATTTGTTGTAGCATTTTTATTGTTAAAACATCTAAAGCAGCAAAGCATTCATCAAGTAATAAAACTTTAGGATCTCCTAATAGCGCTAGAGCTATTACAAGCTTTTTTTTTTGACCTCCTGACAATAGTTTTGCCTTTACATTAATAACCGCTTCTAGTTCAAATCTTCCAATCAAAGAGTCAATTTTTGATGTTCTTTCTTTTTCATCTGCGATAAGTATCTCTGCTATTGCTTTCAGGTTTTCTAATAAAGTTAGATCATGAAAATATCCTCCATGCTGAGGTACATATCCAATTTTAAATTTTGTAGTTCTTAAATATATCGGGTATTCTGTTGCATCTACATCATCAAAAAATATTGATCCATAATCTGGCTTAATTAATCCAGTAATTAAATTGAAAATTGTTGACTTGCCAACACCATTTGGCCCCAGCATGCCTAATATTTCTCCTGGGTTTATATTAAAATTTACACTATCTAATATTTTTCTCTTTCCATAAGATAAAGAAATTTTTTTTAGACTAACCAAGGGTTTAGCCTGTTTAAATTTTGTTATTCTAAATTTTTTAATAATCGCCATATCTAAATTTTACCACTTATTTTAATTTTTTTCTTCTTATTATACATAAAAATTTTTGAATTTTTCGTAATTAAATCAATTTCTATCTTGTCAGCTCTTAATCTTGAGGTGTTATTTTCATAAACTAAATTATTCATAGCTTGAGCAATATGTTTTTCAAAGAATAAATCTAGATTTTGACTTCGTATTATATGCTCGTCATAAGTCATCAAAACATTTTCTGAAAATTGAGTATCGTAATTTTTAGTGTTATACTTGGCAAAATCAGAAATAATTTTTATAATCTGAGAGTCTTTTAGGGCTATTATAGCTTCCACATTTTGCATGTTTATAATTTCTTGATCATTAAAATCAACTTCACCTAATTTTGCAATTATTTCATACTTATTTCCCTTACTATCTGCGGAGGTATACTTTATATTTTTAATGATACTTGATTTCTTTTTACTTTCTTTATTTTGGTTTTTTTCAGTTTTTGTACTGCTCAACTCTTGATTATTTTTTGTTTCTTTATTTATGTAATAAAACGTTCCACCAATAATAATAATGATAAATGAAAATAAGATAATTTGTAAAAAAAACTTTTTACTCATTTTACTGAATATTAGCCTCGAGGATATTATGAATATGTATTATGCCCAAAGTTTTATTTTTTTTGTTTCCGTTGTGAATACATAAACTTGTAATCTTTCTATTATTCATAATTGATAGTGCTTTTGCTGCTAATAGCTCTTTTTCAACCGATATAGGATTTTTTGTCATTACTTTTTTAACACTTAAATTTTGTATATTTTTATTATTTTGGCTAGCTCTTCTAATTTGTCCATCCGTTATAATTCCTGTCGTTTTACCTCTTGAGTTTTTAGCTATTAATACTCCAAGTTTCTTCTTGGTTATTAAATCTAAAGCTTTTTTCATTTTGTCATTTTCATTTATAAATGGAATCTTATTACCTGTTAACATTAAATCCTCTACAGTTTTGAGTTTTGCCCCCAAACTTCCAGAAGGATGAAATTTTTTAAAATCTAGTTTATTGAAATTTTTATATTTCATCGTCGCAATAGCCAAAGCATCACCAATACTTAATTGTACAATAGTAGATGATGTAGGAACTATATTTCCAGGTCCCGCCTCTTTCACTTCAGGAATTAAAAGCTGAATATCTGAAGCTTTATATAGTAAAGAATTTTTTTTTGAAACAATTCCAATCAAAGTTATTTTTTTATTTCTATTTGCATATTGAATAATATTTTTTAATTCAGCTGTTTCACCACTAAAGCTTATAAGAATTAAAATATCATTTGAAGTTATTTGTCCCAAATCGCCATGAGAGCAAGAACTAGCATCAACAAAAAAAGAAGGTGTACCAACAGAAGATAAAGTCGATGCAATTTTTCTTCCAATTATTCCAGATTTTCCAACACCCGAAATAATAACTCTTCCATTTTTACAATTTAAAATTGCTTTTACAGCTTCATCAAATGAATTATTAATATTTTTTTTTAATAACTTTAAAGATTGTATTTCTCTTTCTATTACTTGTTTAGCAATATTATTAAATTTTTTTTTTGACATTAATGTGCCCAAATATCATCTTTAAAAGAAGCAAGATCTAAATCAACCCTAGTGTTAACAAAATTTAAACAATTTTTATATAGATCTAATCTTTTTTCTCTTAAAAGAATATCATTTAATTTTGAATTTATTTTATGAAGATAAATCACATCATTAGCACAATATTTTATTTGAGCCGGAGATAAATCTCCTCCAAAATCAGAAGATTGATATTGTTTGCTAATATCTATGTTTAGGAATTCTTTAATAAGGTCTTTTAAACCATGTTTATCACTATAAGATCGTGCAAGTTTTGATTGTATTTTTGTATCTTCAATATTGGAAACTTCAACTTTTAAATAATATTTTATAAAAGCCAAATCAGCTCGCGCATAGTGGAAAATTTTTTTAACTTTTTTGTTACTCAATAATTTAATTAAATTTGGAGCACTGTATGATTTTCTGTCTAATTGAACTATGTGAGCATCCATATTGCCACTTGAAATTTGTAAAACACATAGTGGATCTCTACTTACATTTAAACCCATAAATTCACCATCAATAGCTATCGTATTGCCTAAATCTAAATCTTCTGGTAGATCATTCTTGTGAAGCTTAATATCTATATTCATTTTTAATCATATATATATGAAACCAAAAAATTGTCTAATTTTTGGCGCAAGTGGTCAAATTGGTCGTCATTTAATTAGAAAGTTGACTAAAAATAATTACAAAGTGACCGCAGTAACTAGAAATTTACATCAAAAAGCATATTTGTTAAAAACACAGGCCAATGCTGGCTACCTTGATATTGTAGAAACTAGCATTTTTAATGAGTCAAAATTAAATGATTTAATTAAAAAAACAGATATATGTATAAATTTAATTGGTATTTTATTTGAAAAAGGTAAAGTTAATACATTTGATAATATACATAGAGTCTTTCCTTCATTAATTTCAAAACTTTGTAAAGATTATAATGTTGAACAATTTATACATTTATCAGCATTAGGCATTGAAAGCTCACAAGATTCAAAATATGCTAAAAGTAAACTGAATGGTGAAAATAATATTAAAAAAAATTTTAATAAATCTACAATTTTAAGACCATCAGTTGTATATTCCGTCGATGATAATTTTACCACTAATTTTATGACATTGTTAAGTTTGCTACCAGTTTTTCCACTTTATTATAGTGGTAAAACTAAATTTATGCCAATTCATTGTTCAGATTTAACAGAAATAATTTATCAAATAATTGATAAAAAAATAATTTCAACTACTGTTGAATGTATTGGCTCTGAAACTATAACGCTTAAGGATATTTTAAAAAGATTGTTAAAATTAATTAATAAAAAACGACTTCTTATTTCGATACCATTTTTCATAGCTAAAATAAACGCAGCATTTTTTCAAATGTTTCCAAAACCTATTTTAACTTTGGATCAATTAAAATTACTTAAGTATGATAATATTAATTCTGGAAAGTATAAGACAAATTTTGATTTGGGATTACCCAGCACTCGTAAGTTCGATGAAGAAGTATCAAAATATAGTTATATGTGGAGAGAGTCGGGGGAATTTTCGAAAAAAAATAAATTTGAATAAATTATTATGTCTTTTGTTTTTTATAGTTTAATTTTTGCTATTTTAATATTTATTGTCTTTTTATCTTTTAAAGCTGTCATCAGAGGAATTAAAGCAAAGAAGAAAAAATAAATTTAGAACTCGTTAAAAATTAGTTATATAATTTAATTTTATGCAGATTTAATTTTTTTTTGTAAAAAACTTGGAACATCTTCATCACCTTTTTGTGTTTTTTCATCTTTTTTGTCTGATTTTTGTTGAAAGGCGTATAGTAGATGTAATTTACAATACGAAAAATTTTTTAATGGTGACCTTCCACAAAAATAAAATGAACTTTCATCAGGGTGGCCAATAGGCCATTTACAGGTATTTTCGTCTAACTCTTCCAATTGCTTTGGGTTTTCAGGCTCAAAGTCTTTATCAATGATAAGCGACCTAAATTTACTTCTTCTCCCTCTTTTTTGGATTTGACCATCGCTTATTGTAGATTTTTTTATTGCATGATGGCCGCTTGAAGAGATCTTTGTTTTTAATTTAGCTGAAAGATTTAATCTATGAGCTTTTCCAATAACGGCGTTTCTACTAATTCCACCAATTATTTCAGCTATCTGGCTTGCTGTGTTGCCTTTGCCCCATAATTCCTTTAATTTTGCTACTTTTTCTTCAGTCCAGCTCATAAATACTATATTTAGTATATTTAACTTTTTTTATAACAATATAGAGATACACACAAGATATTTAAAAAAACAAGTTAAATTATTGTTTTATTAACAATATTAACAAATATTAGAAAAGAAATATAAAAATATTTATCAATGGTTGTAAAAAAATATGAAATAGGAGTTAGGAAGTTTGGTCTCATAAACTGGATAGGTTTAAGAAGTCTGTACATAAAGGAAGTTAGTAGATTTATGGTTGTATGGGCACAGACGCTTTTTTCTCCTCTTGTTTCAAGTTTATTATTTTTATCTGTACTTTCTTTAGCGCTTGGCAATGAAAGAGGAGAAGTGTTGGGCTTTTCTTTTATAAATTTTTTAGCACCCGGTCTTATAATAATGTCTATGATTCAACAGAGTTTTTCTCATTCTGTATCATCTTTAATTATTGGAAAAATGCAAGGAAACATACTTGATCTTCTTTATGCTCCACTTTCAGCAGCAGAAGTAACATTAGCTATAATATTTGCAGCCATAACAAGAAGCATTACAATTTTAATAGTTTCAGTTTTAGCTTTTTCGCTAATAATTGATATGCAAATTCATAATATTTTTTTTATATTTTTTGGTGCTTTTTTTGGGTCATTCTTTCTAGGAGCACTTGGATTTATAACAGGTCTTTGGGCAGAAAAATTTGATCATACAGCCACTATTACAAACTTTATTATTGTTCCTCTGAGTTTTTTATCAGGTGTTTTTTATTCAGTAGAGAGACTTCCTGATATTTTTCAATCAATTAGTAAAATTAATCCATTTTTTTACATAATAGATATTACTAGATATGGTTTTTTAGGAGTTTCTGATGGAAATACTTTATTTGGAGTATTCTATTTAATTATTTTGTCAATTGTTGTTTGGTTCATAGCATACTATTTATTTAATAAGGGTTATAAAATTAAATCTTGAAATGAGCTCACTTGCTAAGAATTATAATAGAAGAAAAATTTCATTTAAAATAGGTAAAGGAAGTTTTCTTTATGCAACTAATGGAAAAAAATATTTAGATTTTGTTCAAGGTATTGCAGTTAACTCTTTAGGCCACTCAAATTCATTTTTAGTTAGAGCAATAAACAATCAAGCAAAAAAACTTTGGCATGTTTCAAATGCATTTATAATTCCCGAGGGTGAAAGACTTGCAAAAAGATTAACACAAAAAACTTTTGCTGATTTTGTAATTTTTCAAAATAGCGGCGCAGAAGCTACAGAAGCATCAATTAAAGTTGCTAGAAGATATTTTTATATGAAAGGTAAACCTGAAAAAAATAGAATACTTTGTATAAAAAATTCATTTCATGGAAGAACTTTAGCTACAATTTTTGCAAGTGGATCAAAAAAAATGACCGAAGGATTTGGTCCCAAAGTTGGAGGTTTTGATCATTTTAAATTTGGTGATCATAAATCATTAAAAAAAGCTATAACAAAAAAAACAGCTGCAATCATGGTTGAGCCTGTATTAGGAGAAGGAGGAATAAAAGTAATACCTGATTGGTGCCTAAGAGAACTAAGAAAAATTTGTAATAAAAAAAAGATTTTATTAATATTAGATGAAGTGCAGTGCGGAATTGGGCGTTCTGGCAAATTTTTTGCTTTTGAATATTCAAAAGTTAAACCGGACATTGTACCTATTGCAAAAGGCATAGGAGGTGGATTTCCCATAGGAGCAGTTTTAATGAATAAAAAAGTTGCTTCTGCAATGACGCCCGGAACACATGGGTCGACATTTGGAGGAAATCCCTTAGCTATGAGTGTTGGTAATGCAGTTTTAGATCAAATTTTTAAAAAAAATTTTTTAAAAAATGTTCAAATAAACTCCAAATATTTTCATAAAGAATTAAAAAAGATTAAAATAAAATATCCTGAAATTATAAAAGAAGTAAGAGGTATTGGCTTATTAATAGGATTACAAGTTTATAAAGATCAAATAAAATTTATTAAAAAATTAGAAGATAATAAATTGCTTACTATCAGAGCAGCAGAAAATGTAATTAGAATATTACCTCCTCTTAATGTTAAGAAATCAGAAATAAATCTCGCAATAAGAATTATTAAAAAAGTTTGTAGAGAAATATAAGTCTAATGAATCATTTTATTAATATAAGAGACATTTCTACAAGCAATTTGAAAAAAATTATTGCAGATGCAAAAAAAAGAAAATTAAAAAGAAAAAAACTTAACACTCTTGATTCAGACAAAGATTCACCTTTAAAAGGAAAATTGCTTATTCAAATGTTTGAAAAAACAAGTTTACGAACAAGGATAAGTTTTTATATTGCAATTAAGCAACTAAATGGAGGAGCATTAACCTTACGACCTGATGAGCTTCATTTAAATACAGGAGGAGAAAGTTTGGTAGACACAGCAAAAATTATATCTACTTTTGGCAATGTATTTATGCTCAGAACTGACAGTGAAAAAAAATTAGAAATATTAAAGAGACATATGACGATCCCAATAATTAACGGATTATCTCCAAAGTCACATCCTACCCAAATTTTATCAGATGTTTTTACAATTGAAGAAATTAAAAAAAAACCAATTTCAAAACTACAAATTTGTTGGATTGGAGATTCTAACAACGTTCTTACTAGTTTAATTGAAGCCTCAGTAAAATTTTCATTTAAATTACATATTGGCAGTCCTAAAAAATATGAGCCAAAACAAACTTTACTGGATTGGGCAAAAAAAAATAAAGGTAAAATTAAAATATTTAATAATAGTCAAAAAGCTGCAAGTGAGAGTGATGTAATTTTTACAGATAAGGTTATATCAATTAATGACAAAGTTGATAAAATAAAAAAATTAAAAGATTTTAATGATTTTAAAATAAATCATAAAGTGATGGCAGCTGCAAAAAAAGATGCTATCTTTCTTCATTGTTTACCAAGAGGCTCTGAAGTATCTAACGATGTTTTTTTGGGAAAACAAAGTAAAGTTTTTCAGCAGGCACTTAATAGAATTTACGTTCAGAAAAGCATTTTATTATATTGCCTTAAAAAACTAAGGTAATGATTTCGGACTATCACTATTTTGATTTAAATATAAAATAACAGAGGCTCGATCTTTCTCATTTTTTAAACCAGCAAACCCCATTTTGTTTCCTTTAATCCAAGCTGATGGTTTAACTAGAAAACCATTCATTTCTTCCCAGCTCCATTCTTTTTTATACCCTAATAAAGCTTTAGAATATTTGTAATCTGTTACTGCGCCAACTGGTCTAAACATTACATTCCAGAGTTTAGGACCAATTTTATTTCCACCACCTTGATTTACGCTATGACATGCTGCGCATTTCTTAAAAACTTTTTTACCATGTTCTATATCTCCCATTGCTAATAAAGCATTGATGTCAATTTGACTTTCTGCACTTTTTTCAGTTTTTGAGGAGCTATTGATTTCAACTTTATATCCTTTCACATCAGGTTTTTTGACCTCAAATATGGTGTCGGCAATTTTACTTATTCCAAAGACCACCAAAACTGTTACTAATATAGCGGTAATTATTTTGTTTATTTCAAACGAATCCATTTTAATTTTTTTTAAAATGCACATATAACATGATAAATTCTAAATTGCTTAATTTTTAATTTATAAATTTGCGTCGGTTAGACGCAGAATTTTAAATAAAATACGAAAATAAATGAATAAAACTGCGATAATAATTCCATCAAGAATGTCAGCTAGTCGATTAGCAGGAAAACCTTTATTAAAAATTAACAATCTACCAATTATTTGTCATGTTGTGAATAAGGCACGGGAAGCAAATATTGGAGAGGTATATGTAGCGACCGAAGATCAGGAAATCGTTGATGTGGTTAGGGAAAATGGGGGAAAGGCTGTTCTCACAGGTAAACATGCAACTGGTTCTGATAGAATATTTGAAGGTTATAAAAAACTAAATTTAACAGGTATAAATTATTTGATTAATCTACAAGGGGATGAGCCAATGATTAACCCAGAAGATATAATCAACCTAAATAATAAAATGATTGAAAATAATATTAATATTGGAACTTTAGGAACTGATTTAAAAAATGACTCGATTCTTGAAAATGAGAATGTTGTTAAGGTAGTGACTGAAAAAAAGTTAGATGCAAACAATTTTGCAAAAGCTAAAAATTTTTTTAGAAAAAACTCTAATGACAATAATTTAAACGTTTATCACCATATAGGGGTTTATGCTTATAATGTTTCAACTTTAGAAAAGTTTATAAGTTTACAACAAACAAAAAATGAAATTCAAAAACGTCTGGAGCAATTAAGAGCTCTAGATAATAATATTGACATAATGGTAGTATTAGCCAAATCATCACCGATTGGAGTTGATACAAAAGAAGATTTTCTGGCTATAAAAAAAATTATGGAATATAAGTCATAAAATATGAAAATTTTATTTCAAGGAAGCTTAGGTGCCTATTCTCATTTAGCTGCACTAGAAATTTATCCAGATGCAGAAATAATTCCTTGCAAAACTTTTGATGAATGTTTTAGCAAAGCTAATGAAGATGAAAGTGTTAAAATAATAATACCTGAGTCTAATAGAATTACAGGTAATATAGGAGTTGAATATTTAATTTTTAAATATCGTTTAAATATTTATGCGGAGCACTTTCATCCTGTTCACCATCATTTACTTGGTTTAAAAGGTGCAAAAATTTCAGATATAAAAAATGTCTATTCACACGCTCAGGCATTGTCTCAGTCTTCTAAATTCATAAAAAAAAACAACCTTGTTGAAAATGTAAGAGCTGATACCGCCGGAAGTGCAAAATATGTAAGTGAAAATAATAATGATACCGAAGCTGCTATTGCATCTGAGTTAAGTTCAAAAATTTATAATTTAGATATAATTGAATCAAACATCGAGAATGAGAAAGGTAATGTTACTAGATTTTTAGTTATGGGCAAAACAGTTTATCAACCAGAATTAAAAAAAGGAAAATATATAACTTCACTTCTCTTTAAATTAAAAAGCAAACCTGCTGCATTATATTCAGCCCTTTCAGGTTTTGCTATACAAGGTGTTAATTTAACTAAGCTTCAAAGCTATCCAGAAAAGAATTCTTTTACTTCATATTTTTTTCTTTGTGATTTAGATGGTCATATAGAGTCTCCAAAAGTAAAAAAATCTTTAGAAGAGCTAGGTCTTCATTGCGATGATATGCACATCCTAGGCGTGTATGAATCTGATAAATTTCGTGATAAATAATTTTTACTTACTTCTATTGCGGTTTTGAAAAAATTACTGTTATAATCCATCTGGAGGCTAGAGGTGGATTCTGCTTGAACCCGATCAGATCCTAACGGAAGCAATCGTAAAGACAGTCATTCAGGTTCTAGTCTCCTATAAAAATGAAAAAAAATTCAAAAATTTTAGCTTTAAAGTATAGACCACAAATATTTGAGGATTTGATTGGGCAGAAAATTACTTGTGAAACTATTATTAATTCAATTAAAACTAATAAAATTCCTAACGCATATCTTTTTACAGGCATTAGAGGAGTTGGCAAAACTACATTAGCTAGAATAGTAGCCAAATCTCTTAACTGTTCAAAAGGATTTGAACAACTCTGCAAAAATGATTTATGCGAAAATTGTAAAGCAATAACAAACTCAAATCATATAGATGTCCTAGAAATGGATGCTGCAAGTAAAACAGGCGTAGAAGATGTTAGAGATTTAATTGAATTTTCTAGATATGGACCAACTACAGCAAAGTTTAAAATATTTATTATAGATGAGGTTCACATGCTTAGCAAACAAGCTTTCAATGCTTTGCTTAAAACTTTAGAAGAGCCACCAGAATATTTAAAATTTATTTTTGCAACCACAGAAATTAAAAAAATTCCAATTACAGTTGTATCTAGATGCCAAAGATTTGATCTTCCAAGAATAAAATCAAATGAATTATTTAGTTTTTTAAAAAAAATTAAAGAAAGAGAAAATGGCAAAGCAACTGATGAAGCTTTGAAATTAATTGTAAAAATATCCGAAGGATCTGTGAGAGATGCATTATCATTACTTGATCGTGCACTATTGAGTTTAGATAACAATTTAGAGCTTGATTTATCAGGTGCACAGAAAATATTTGGCTACTTTGATAAATCTCAGCTTATTAATTTATTTAAATTAATATTTGAGGGTAAAGAAAAGGAAGTTTTACAAATTTATAGATCAATCTATGATCAAGGCGTTGAGCCAAAAGTATTTATAAATGATTTTTTAGAACTATTATATTATTTCAAAAATATTAATGCATTAAAAGTAGAAGGAACAAATTTTTCTTTAAATGATCAAGACTTTGAAAATATTAATAATATCTCCAAACAAATAAATAGTGAGGTGTTAATATTATTTTGGCAATTCACGATTAAAACACTCGATGAGCTTGATATAGTTTCTAACCAAAATCTCTCGATAGAAATGTTTTTAATTCGATTAATGCATCTAAAAGGAATATCTAATATTTCTAAATCATCAGAGAAAGAAGAAAAAATTATTAAAAATTTTGAAAATAAGGAAAAAAAAAATCTAATTAAAGAAGAAAAAGATATTTTTGATTTAAAAAATAAAACGGTTGGACAAATTAAAAATGTTACTCAGGAAAAAAAACCAGAGCAAAATATACAAAAAAAAGAAAATTCTTTACAAGGAAAAATCATTAATTCATTTCAAGATTTAATAGATATATGTTCTGATAAAAAAGAGATAAAACTAAAATACGAATTAGAAAAAAACGTTAATTTAGTAAGC
>CACHGH010000011.1 GCA_902579215.1 uncultured Pelagibacteraceae bacterium | reverse complement strand
GGATAACTGCCTTTAAATTATCCCATCCACCAACAACACCTCCTGCATGAGTATCGATTAATGTTTTTAGTGAGATTCCCATTTCCTCTTCTACATTACAGGGTTTGTTTACATTGCCGGAGATACAAAATATTTTTGTGCCAGTATTCTTTGGTTTACCTAAAGAAGAAAACCATTTGCTGCCTCTTTTTAAAATTGTCGGTATAACAGCAATTGTTTCTACATTGTTAATTATTGTTGGGCATCCATATAAACCAATTAGTGCTGGGAAAGGAGGTTTTAGCCTTGGTTGACCTTTTTTTCCCTCTAAACTTTCTAGTAATGCCGTTTCTTCTCCACAAATATAAGCACCAGCACCATAATGAATGTAAATGTCAAAATCCCATCCAGTTCCAGATGCATTTTTACCAATTAAGTTATTTTCATAAGCTTCATCTATAGCTTTTTGTAGTTTTTGACCTTCTGTAAAATATTCACCACGAACATAAATATAACAAATATGAGCACTAACTGCATAAGCTGATATTAAACAGCCCTCGATAAGTTTATGTGGTTCAAACCTTAAAATATCTCTATCTTTGCAAGTTCCAGGTTCTGACTCGTCTGCATTTATTACAAGATAATGAGGTCTTGAACCAACTTCTTTAGGAGCAAAAGACCATTTTAAACCTGTCGGGAAACCTGCTCCACCTCTTCCTCTCAATTCAGAGGCTTTTATTTCAGTTATAATCCACTCCTTACCTTTAGATATAATTTCTTTTGTTTTAGTCCAATCTCCCCTTTTAATTGCTGAATTTATATCAGGTCCTAAATCATTATACAGATTTACAAAAATTCTATCTTGATCTTTAAGCATTTTTAAACTCCATTAAAGTTTTTCTATTATCTTCGGGTTCAGAATTTCTTCTTCCTGTATAAGATCCAGGTTTAGGTTTTTCACCTTTAATGCAAAGATCAATAATTTTATTCATTTTTTCTCTATCAAGATCTTCGTAATAATCATCATTTATTTGTGTCATAGGAGCGTTCACGCATGCTCCAAGGCATTCAACCTCAACCCACGAACAATTTCCATTTTCTGATATTTCGTTTTCTTTTTTGGATATTTTTTTCTTACATGAATCAATTAAATCATAAGCACCCCTAATCATACATGGTGTTGTTGTACAAACTTGAATAAAAAATTTTCCAACTGGTGCTAAGTTATACATTGAATAAAATGTAGCCACCTCATATACTTTTATATAAGGAACATTAAGCATTTTTCCTACATATTTTATTGCAGCTAAAGGTATCCAATTGTCATTTTGTCTTTGTGCAATATATAGCAATGCCATTACAGCACTTTGCTGTTTTTCTTTTGGATAATTAGAAATAATTTTGTTAGCCTTTTTTAGATTATCTGAATTAAACTCAAAACTATCTGGTTGATTTTTTGAAATTTTTTTCTTGCTCATCTATCGATTTCTCCAAAAACAACATCCATTGATCCTAATACTGCTGGAACATCTGCTAGCATATGACCTTTGATTAGATAGTCCATAGCTTGTAGGTGTGAAAAACCAGGTGCTCTTATTTTGCATTTATAGGGTTTGTTCGAACCATCAGATATCAAATAAACTCCAAATTCTCCTTTTGGAGCTTCCACAGCTGCATAAATTTCACTTTTGTCTACTCTATATCCTTCAGTGAATAATTTAAAATGATGTATTAATGCTTCCATTGACTCTTTAATTTCTTTTTTGGTTGGTGGACTTATCTTATTGCTTTGCGATTTAATTGGTCCTTTTGGAATTTTAGTAAAGCACTGTTTGATAATACTTATACTTTCATACATTTCTTTAATTCTACATAAGTACCTATCATAACAATCACCGTTTTTCCCAATTGGGATTTTAAAATCTAATTGGTTATAACATTCATAGGGTTGAGATTTTCTTAGATCCCATGGAATACCTGATCCTCTTAACATAACCCCTGAAAAAGAATAATCCAAAGCGTCTTGTTTTGAAACTACGCCTATATCTACGTTTCTTTGTTTAAAAATTCTATTATCAGTAAGCAATGTTTCGAGATCGTTTAAAACTTTAGGAAAACTATCACAAAATTTAAGGATATCTTCATCTAGTCCTCTTGGTAAATCTTGGTGGACTCCACCTGGTCTAAAATAATTTGCATGCAATCTTGATCCAGATACACGTTCGTAAAAAGTCATTAATGTTTCTCTTTCTTCAAATCCCCATAGAGAAGGTGTTAAAGCTCCAACATCTAGTGCTTGAGTTGTTACATTTAAAAGATGACTTAATATTCTACCTATTTCACAAAAAATAACTCTTAAATATTGAGCTCTTGCAGGAACTTCAATTTTTAAAATTCTTTCTACTGCTAGAGCGAAAGCATGTTCTTGGTTCATTGGAGCTACATAGTCCAATCTATCAAAATAGGGAACGGCCTGCATATAGGTTTTATTTTCAATTAGCTTTTCAGTGCCTCTATGCAATAGTCCAATGTGTGGATCAGCTTTTTCAACTACTTCACCATCTAATTCTAATATTAATCTTAAAACTCCGTGCGCTGCAGGATGCTGTGGTCCAAAATTAAGATTTAATGTTTTGTTTTCTTTTACCATTATTTTTTTTCGGATTCTTCTTTTATGTATCTTGTACCTTCCCAAGGACTCTCAAAATCAAAATTTCTATAATTTTGTTCTAATTTGACAGGTTCATAAATAACTTTTTTATCTTCTTCGCTATAACGAACCTCATTATGGCCAGTGAGTGGAAAATCTTTTCTTAGAGGATGTCCTTCGAAATTATAATCTGTTAATATTCTTCTTAAGTCTGGATGATCCTTGAACTTAACTCCATACATATCAAAAACTTCACGTTCCATCCAGTTTGCAGAAGGAAATATTTTCACAATCGAATTAATTATTTCATTTTCGCTCACTGAGTAATTAATTTTAATTCTATTATTAAATTCATGGCTTAATAGCAGATAAATCAATTTAAATCTTTTTGGATTTTCTGGATAATCAACTGCAGTTATATCTATTAGTTGTCTAAATTTTGTATTTTTATTTGTTTTTAAAAAAGTAATAACATCTAATAAATCGTATTGATCTATTGAAATATCAAGTTGATTGTGCTCTATTTTAGAATAGTTTATTTTTGTTGTTAATTCTGAATTAATTATTTTTTCTAAATCTGGTAAAAGCATTTAATATTATCTTTCTATAGATCCACGTTTTCTTATTTTTTTTTGAAGCTGTAAAATTCCATAAAGCAGGGCTTCTGCTGATGGAGGACATCCGGGAACATAAATATCTACTGGAACAATTCTATCACAACCTCTTACAACAGAATATGAATAATGATAATAACCTCCTCCATTGGCGCAGCTTCCCATGGATATTACATACCTAGGTTCAGGCATTTGATCATATACTTTTCTTAGAGCTGGTGCCATTTTGTTAGTTAAAGTTCCAGCAACTATCATCACATCAGATTGCCTAGGAGATCCTCTTGGAGCAGCTCCAAATCTTTCCAAATCATATCTTGGCATTGAAGTTTGCATCATTTCAACAGCACAACATGCAAGACCAAAGGTCATCCAGTGAAGTGATCCAGATCGTGCCCAATTTACTAAATTATCAAAACTAGTCGTTATGAAACCATTTTCGCTAAAATCTTTAGCTATTTTTTTAAATTCTTCAGGAATTTCTTTTTGATCATTTAAATTCATTTTTTATTCCCAATCAAGTGCTCCTTTTTTCCATTCGTAAACAAATCCAACTGTCAAAATAAATAAGAAAATCATCATTGAAAAAAATCCAAGAAAACCAATTTTTCCAAGAGATATAGACCAAGGAAATAAAAATGCTATTTCTAAATCAAATATAATAAAAAGTATTGCCACTAGGTAAAATCTTACATCAAATTCCATTCTTGAATCATCAAATGCTTCAAATCCGCACTCGTAAGCAGAGAGTTTCTCAGGATCAGGTTTTTTAGGTGATAAAATAAAATTTAATACAACAAAGCCTATACTGAGTCCTAAAGATATAACCAAGAATAAAATTATCGGAAAATAGTCTTTTAAAAAATCTGCTAACATCTTGGTACTTTTATATAATCTTTTACAGTAAATTAAAGGAGAGTTAAGGTCACATTTTTCTTATAAATTTAAGGATTTGATAACTATTATCATATTAATGGCGGGAGTGACGGGACTCGAACCCGCGACCTATCGCGTGACAGGCGATCGCTCTAACCAACTGAGCTACACCCCCATTATTTTTTGGTGGGCAGTAAAGGACTCGAACCTTTGACCCCCTCGGTGTAAACGAGATGCTCTACCAACTGAGCTAACCGCCCAAAAACAGGCTACTATTACATCAACGCTTAGATAAAGTAAATTATTAATTATTGAATACTAGCTTGAGATTTGTCATCTTTTTTTCCATCAGATAATTTATCAACCTCAACCCATTCTGTTCTTTTTAGTTCTTTTGTTAATGCAATTTTAAGAACATCGTCTACTATTTCTACAGCAGTAAGTTTAATGTCTTCTTTAACTTTCTTTGGAATATCTACTAGATCCTTTTCATTATCTTTAGGAATTAAGACTTCTTTAATTCCTGCTCTATGAGCTGCAAGTAATTTTTCTTTTAATCCGCCAATTGGCAAAACCTGACCTGTAATTGTTACTTCACCAGTCATTGCTATGTCTCTACGTACAGGAATTTTAGTTATCGATGAAACTATAGAAGTAACCATAGCTATACCAGCAGAAGGTCCATCTTTAGGTGTTGCGCCTTCTGGTACATGTATATGAAAATCTTTTTTTTCAAAAATAGGAGGAATAATACCAAAATCTAAACTTTTAGATCTTACATAAGATTTGGCAGCCTTGACAGACTCTTGCATAACATCACCAAGTTTGCCTGTGATTTGCATTCTACCTTTTCCTGGCATATTAACAGTTTCAATTTTAAGAATTTCTCCACCATATTCAGTCCATGCTAGTCCAGTTGTAATTCCTACTTTATTTACGTCCTCAAGTTCACCAAATTTGAATTTTTTAACCCCTAAAAAATTAGATATATTTTGATCATTCACAGTAACTTTTTTATCCTCTCCAGAAACTACTTTTTTGACAACTTTTCTTGTTATTTTTGAAATCTCTCTTTCTAGATTTCTAACTCCAGATTCTTTTGTATAGCTTCTTATAATTTCTTTAATTGTTCCGTCTAATAAATCTAACTCACCTTCTTTAACGCCGTTATCTTTTATTTGTTTAGGAAGTAAATACTTGTTAGCAATATTAATTTTTTCGTCTTCCGTGTAGCCTGGTATTCTAATAACTTCCATTCTATCAAGAAGAGGTGGTAAAATATTTAAAGTATTCGCAGTAGTAACAAACATTACATCTGATAGGTCATAATCTACCTCTAAATAATGATCATTAAATGTTGTATTTTGTTCAGGGTCCAACGCTTCCAATAAAGCCGAAGACGGATCTCCTCTATAATCATTTCCAACTTTATCTATTTCATCTAAAAGAAATAAAGGATTTTTTGTACCTGCTTTTTTCATCATTTGAATTATTTTTCCAGGCAACGATCCAATGTAAGTTCTTCTATGGCCACGTATTTCAGCTTCATCTCTAACTCCGCCCAATGACATTCTAATAAATTGTCGATTAGTAGCTTTTGCAATTGACTTACCTAAAGAAGTCTTTCCAACTCCAGGAGGTCCAACCAAACATAAGATGGGGCCTTTGATTTTTTCCATTCTTTTTTGAACAGCTAAAAATTCAATAATTCTTTCTTTAATTTTTTCTAAACCATAGTGATCTTCATCTAAGGTTTTAATTGCTTTTTTGAGATCAATATTTACATCATCTTTTTTGAACCAAGGTATATCAATCATCCAATCCAAATAATTTCTTACAACAGTTGCTTCAGCAGACATCGGACTCATATTTTTTAATTTTTTTAATTCTGCCATACATTTCTTTTGAACTTCTTTTGGCATTTTAGCTTTTAATATAGCTTTATTTAAATTTGATGTTTCATCTTTGCCTTCTTCTATTTCTCCAAGTTCTTTTTGAATAGCTTTTAATTGTTCGTTTAAATAATATTCTCTTTGAGTTTTTTCCATTTGAGTTTTAACTCTTCCTCTTATTCTCTTTTCAACTCCAATTATACTAGTTTCATTTTCCATAATTTTGATAATTGCATTCAGTCTTTTCTTTACATCAAAGGTTTCAAAAATTTGTTGTTTTTCAGAAATTGTAGTATTTAAATGTGATGCTATATTATCAGCTACTTTAGAAGGCTCCTTAATTTCTTTAATGTTATTGATAGTTTCACTTGATATCTTTTTATTTATTGATGTTAATTTTTCTAATCTTCTTAGTGCCACTGATGCCAATGGCTTTAGATCTTCATTTTCTTCTGAAATCTCATTTTGATGTGTAAAGTCACAAGTAATAAACTTTCCATCATCTTTGAAATCTAATATCTTTACTCTTTTTATACCTTCAACAAGTACTTTTACTGTACCATCAGGTAGTTTAAGCAGTTGTAATATTGATCCCTCACAACCATACATAAATATGTCTGTTTTTTTTGGATCATCAACTTCTGAGTTTTTTTGTGTAACTAAAATAATTTTTTTTTCTTTTTTCATTACCTCGTTAAGGGCGGAGATAGATTTATCCCTTCCAACAAATAATGGAATTACCATACTTGGGAAAACTACAATATCTCTTAGTGGTAATAGTGGTGAAGTAATTTTAATTTCCATGATCTAAATATGGATATTATATTAAAATTTGCAATATTTATTTCTTATTTATTAACGGACTTTTATGCCGCTGAGGTCTTGTCTGTCTTATTTTTATCTCTGTCTTGAGAGTGAACAATAATGGGCTGTGAATGACCTTTTACAGTACTTCCATCAATAATAACTTCTTCGACATTATCTTGGCTAGGTAAATCGTACATTGTTTTTAATAAAATACTTTCTAGTATTGACCTTAACCCCCTCGCACCTGTTTTTTTACTTATAGCTTTTATTGCTATTTCTTTGACAGCATTATCTTTAAAGGTAAGTTTTGATCCCTCTAATTTAAAGAGTTCTTGATATTGTTTTACAAGAGAATTTTTTGGCTCTTGAAGTATTTTTATTAAAGATTTTTCATCTAGATCTTCTAAAGTTGCTATTATAGGAAGTCGACCGATAAATTCAGGTATTAAACCATATTTTAATAAATCTTCTGGTTCTAGCTTTTTCATCCACTCACCTATTTTTTTATCTTCTGTAGTTTTTACTTCGGCTCCAAAACCAATAGCTGTTCCTTTGTCTCTTAAAGAAATTATTTTATCTAAACCAGCAAACGCTCCCCCACAAATAAACAAAATATTTGTAGTATCAACTTGTAAAAATTCTTGCTGAGGATGTTTTCTTCCTCCTTGAGGTGGTACACTTGCTACTGTTCCTTCCATTATTTTTAATAATGCCTGCTGCACACCTTCGCCAGATACATCACGTGTAATAGATGGGTTTTCAGATTTTCTACTTATTTTGTCAACTTCATCAATGTAAACTATTCCTCTTTGAGCTTTTTCTACATTATAATCAGCTGCTTGTAATAATTTTAATATAATATTTTCAACATCTTCACCTACATATCCAGCCTCGGTTAATGTTGTTGCGTCTGCCATCGTAAATGGTACGTCTAATATTCGAGCTAAAGTTTGAGCTAATAAAGTTTTTCCGCAACCAGTTGGGCCAACTAATAGAATATTTGATTTTGCTAACTCAACATTTTTACTCGTTTTATTTTCGTAATTTAATCTTTTATAATGATTATGAACTGCAACAGATAAAACTTTTTTGGCATGATCTTGACCAATTACATAATCATTCAATACTGCACAAATTTCTTTGGGAGAAGGTAATCCATCCTGATGTTTAACTAATGTATCTTTGTTTTCTTCTTTTATTATATCCATGCATAATTCAACACATTCATCACAAATAAATACTGTTGGGCCTGCTATAAGTTTTCTAACTTCATGTTGGCTTTTTCCACAAAAAGAACAATAAAGAATATTTTTGTTATTTGTTGTCATAAAATTTATTTAACGAATCAATATAAACACTTTATTACAATTAACTTGTATTAATCAAGTATGGGTTGTGCATGTAACAATATCTTGTGGATTAAATTCTTTTTTCAACTACTTGATCTATTAAACCAAACTCTTTAGCACTTTCAGGAGTCATAAAATTATCTCTTTCAAGTGCAGACTTAATATCTTTCTCAGATTTGCCAGTATGTTTTGAATATATTTTATTTAATCTTTCTTTTAATGAAAGAACTTCATTTGCATGAATTTCAATATCTGTTGCCTGACCTTGAAAACCTGCTGATGGTTGATGAACCATAATTCTAGAATTAGGTAGAGAGTATCTCTTGCCTTTTTGACCAGCTGCTAAAAGAAATGAACCCATAGAAGCAGCTTGACCTATACATAAAGTTGAAACATCAGGTTTAATATATTGCATTGTGTCATAAATTCCTAAACCTGCTGTCACCAAACCACCTGGACTATTAATATATAAATAAATTTCTTTTTTAGGGTTCTCTGATTCTAAAAATAACATTTGGGCTGTAACTAAAGATGCAACATTATCGTTAATTGGACCAACAACAAAAATAATTCTTTCCTTTAAAAGACGAGAATAAATATCATAGGCTCTTTCACCTCTACTTGATTGCTCAACAACCATTGGGATAAGTGTATTCATATGCTCAGATATCTTTATTGTCATAAATTGATTCGTTGCTACTTATACAACTTGTGATTACTTTTGGCTAACTTTTTTTGTACTTTTGGTGCTCTTAGATAGTGATTTAGCTTTTTTTTGATTAGTAGGTTTTTTAGATATCGTCTCTTTTTTGCTTTTACTTGAGCCATGATCATGATCGTTATGATGTTCTTTTAGATGCCTATCATTTTCTTCTTTTAATATTTTGTCTGCCTCTTCTTTAGTTAAATTTACTTTTTTAGATTTAGCTTTAGTTTTAATTAAACTTATTATTTTTTCTTCATAAACATTTCCACGCAAGCTTGCTAATGCAGACGGATTTTTTTGATAAAACTCCATAACCATTTTTTCTTGACCTGGCATCATTCTTAGTTGTTTTTGAACTTCAGCTTGAATTTCATGCTCTTCAACTTTAATATTATTTTGTTCACCAAACTCATTTAAAATTAAACCAATTTTAATTCTTTTTTTTGCAGTTTCTTCAAATTTGTTTTTATTTTTTTTAATCTCCTCATCTTTCATTCCACCAGACAAAATTTTAACTTCTTCTTCAATCAAATTTTCTGGAATTTGATCAACTTTAAACTTTTCTAATTCTTTTAGTATTTGATTTTTTGTTAAAGAGTTAAGAGAATTTTTGTACTCATCATTTATTTGTTTAGAGATTAAATTTTTTAAGTCATTTAAATCTTTTGCTCCTAGATTTTTAGCAAACTCATCATCAATTTTTACTTCTTTGGATTTTTTTACAGCTATAATTTTACATACAAATTTTGCTTTTTTTCCAGCAACTTCTTTTTCTGGAAAATTTTCTGGCAATTTAACATCAACGTCTATTGTCTCACCTTTTTTTGCTTTATCTAGTTGTTTATCAAAGCCTTTAATAAATAAATCTTTTCCAAGTTCAATTTGTGTATTTTTTCCTTCGTTTCCTTTAAACTCATTTCCATTAACGGTGGCTTTATAATCAAACACAACTAAATCTCCCTCATTGGCAACTTTTGCTGGATCAACTTCAACAAAATTTTTTTGATTTTTTGCTATTTCTTTAATTCTTTTTTCTGACTCAATGCTGTCGATACTTACAGTGTAATCGTCAAATTTTATATTTTCGATAGATTTAACTTCGACTTTAGGTAGTTCTGTAACTGAAATGATATACTCGAGATCTTTGTCTTCACCATAAGTTTTTAAGTCAATTTTTGGTTGTCCTGCAGGTTTAATTTTGTTTTCAGTTAATGCTTTTGTGCTAGTGTCTTTTAAAACTTTATCCAAAACTTCACTAAAAATTGCTTTTCCAAATTGTCTTTTTAAAACATCTTTTGGTACTTTTCCTGGTCGAAAACCTTTTAGTGAAACATTGTTTTTGACCTCCTCATACTTTTCTTCCATAAGCGTATTAATAGTTTTTTTATCTATAAATACTTTTAAATCTTTATTTAAGCCTTTTTTATTTTCAACTGTAACTTTCATAAATTTTTATGGTAGGCGAGAAAGGACTCGAACCTTCACAGCTTGCACTATTGGTTCCTAAGACCAACGCGTCTACCAATTCCGCCACTCGCCCATTAATTATACAGTTTTATATATTATAGAATTAATTTGTCCAATGTGATTATTAATGAATATATTGAATTATAAAAAATAAGTATGTAAAAAACAAAAAAAATGATTGTTTCGCCATGTATAAGTATTTGTAAAAACGACCCAGTGACAGGATATTGTTATGGTTGTGCAAGAAATGCTGAAGAAATAAAAATTTGGAAAGAGAAAAACACATCAGAAGAGTGGAAAAGAAATAATCTGGTTGAAATAAAATCAAGAATGGTTGGTTGGCAATTAAATAGCTTTATAGATTCGTATAATTATAAGGTTAATAATGGCATATCTCTATTTAAAAAAAAAAAACTAAATGAGTAAAAGTAGTATTGTTATAATTGTTTATGTTGTCGGGTTGATTATTGGCGCATTATTTTTGGATTTATGGTCAGCTGAAACCAGTATTAAGAAAGCTTTATTGGGCATGGTTTGGACTGCTTTTTTTTTAATTGCTTTGTTCTATGTGGAAAAAAATAAATCTAAATAGATAAAAGTGAATATTAAAATTCAAAAACTGAATAAATCAATAATCAAGTGTAATAAATGTTCTAGGCTTGTAAAGTTCAGAAAAAAAATCTCATTAGAGAAAAGAAAACAATATATTGACCAAAAGTATTGGGGAAAACCAATAACAGGTTTTGGCGATACATCTGGAAAAATTTTATTTGTAGGTTTAGCTCCTGCTGCGCACGGAGGTACAAGAACTGGTAGAGTTTTTACAGGGGATAGATCTTCTGATTTTTTATACAAATGTTTACATAAAGTAAAAATTTCAAATCAAAGTAATTCTGATAGCATTGATGATGGCTTAAAACTTAATAATGCATTTATCACAACTGCTATTAAATGTGTACCTCCTGGGGATAAACCAACTAAAAATGAAATTGATACATGTTTTAAATTTTTCAATGCAGAAATAGAAAACTTAAAGAAATTGAAAGTAATAGTGGCACTAGGAAAAATTGCATTTGATGCGTGTGTATATTTTTACAAAAAAAATCATGATTTAAAAGATAAATTAAAATTTGAGCACGGTGCAATCTATATTTTACCAAATAAAATGAAACTTGTTGGATGTTACCATCCAAGCCCAAGGAATGTTAATACTGGTAGAATAAATGAAAAAAAAATGAGTGACTTATTTAATAAAGTATTAAACTTAATCTAAAAAATCATTTAATATTTTTGGAATTTGCACTGGCTTACCTTCTTGATTAACTGTAACTAAATGAGTTTCGGCTTCACTAATTAAAACTTGATCTAATTTAACTACTTGCTTCATTATAAAAGAGGTTTTTGTCTTAGATATTACAGATGAAATAATTTCTAGCTCGTCCTCTAACTTTGCCGATTTTTTATATTCAATATTACAAGATTTAACAACTATCAAAACACCATGATTTGTTAAAAGCATTTTATTTGATAAATTGATTGAGTTTAAAAATTCAGTACGCGCTCTTTCAAAAAATTTCAAATAATTTGCGTAATAAACTACGCCACCTGAATCTGTATCTTCATAGTAAATTTTAACCTTACAAGTAAATTCTTTAAACATGAAATAATGATATCAAATAACAAAAATTTTTTATAGAAATTAAATAATTATGAAAATTTATTTAATTTGGCTAATTGGTGTAATTTTGTGGAATTTTGGTTATCCAGAAGCAACACCTTTATTTGATGTATTAGCTGCAATTATTTTATCAATTTTAAGTTTTGGTTTAAAAAAATATCTTATTAAATAATTAATTAGCAGAAAAATATATGTTTTGATAATAAGCTATTGCTAATTTTTTTGAATTATCGGTATCAGTCATAAGCGCAACTCCATCAATTTCATTTACGTCTAAATTATATAATTTTTTGAAATCTTCTTTTACATTTGCTTTAACTGTGACCCATTGATCTAAATTATTTATAGTAGTAGATAGAACATAATCTGTTGATTTTTTCGTAAAAGGACTTTTCCAAAATTTGTTTATAGGTTCATTGCTTGAAAATACATAATTTATAGCTCTATTCGATAAAGCGGTAGAGCCCGTTTTTTTAATTACAAATACTCTTGCTGCATAATCGTGTCCTTTTTTGCTCAGCTCGTCTATTCCAGATAAATCTTTTTCAACCTTCCAAGTAATATTTATGTATGGGGTTTTTAAGAGATTTATTTTTTTTTCTATACCCAGGCCAGATGCCACACCTTCAGCTTCAGCTTTTAAATAATTACCATTTTCATTCGACCCAAGTGTATACTTTGTTTTTTTCTTAATTTTTCTGACTTTTAATGTTTCTTTTTCTTCTTCAGTGAAAACAAAAACATCCATTCTGTCTGCATAAGAAAAATCAAAAGAAAACAGCAAAAAAGTAAAAATTATTAATATGAATCTCATAATGATCCTATAACCTAGAAAAAATTATTTTCAACAGAATGTTGCATATCAAGATTTGGACATTTTTTAAACATTATAAACTCATCATTAAAATGTATAAATTTTTAATGAAAACCATTTCGACATTTATACTTTTAATTTATTGGTCATTAATTATCCTTGCCCCTGTGCTCGCAAAAAATATTAATCAAGAAAACAAAGTGAAATTAATTAAACCTGTTAAAAAACCAAGATTTTAAGGTATTAAAATAATCTTTGGTGCGGCACATGTGCCATCGTGGATCTCTTTAAAAGCATTTGCTCCTTCTTTTAACTCTCTAAATTCAATCCAATTCATGTCCCCTATTTTCTTT
The DNA here is from genome assembly GCA_902579215.1 of uncultured Pelagibacteraceae bacterium. Classification (GTDB taxonomy): domain Bacteria; phylum Pseudomonadota; class Alphaproteobacteria; order Pelagibacterales; family Pelagibacteraceae; genus Pelagibacter. Next base: position 23,421 of record CACHGH010000011.1, on the reverse strand, counting down.
TTTGCAAGAATATCAAGGGTATTTGTAAAATCTTTATTAGTATAGCAGTAAGTGCCAATAAATGTGACTTCTTGTAAGGTTGCTTTTCTAAAATCAAAAATTCCAGAAGGCTGTGTTAATCCTATATGTATTATTGATGATCCAGGCTTTGCAACTTTAATTGCGTTTTGCCTTGTTAGCTCAAGACCAACTGTATCAAATATAATATCAAAAGAATTTTCTTCAATTTCTTTATCGTCTGGTTTTACAGATTTTGAATTTAAATTATCTGAACATACTTTAAGCCTTTTTTGATTTGGCTCAGATAAATAAACATTTTTACAGTTTTTTACTTTCTCCAAAATAAGTGCGCATAATAGCCCTATAGCTCCTCCACCAATAACTAAAATTTTTAGATCCTTTAAAGGTTTGTAAGAATTTTTTTCAGCTAATTCTACCGCGTGCAACGACACTGCAGTGGGTTCAGCTATTGCAGCATTCTTCATATTTAGATCATTTGGTAGTTCATATATATTTTGATCTGGAACCATCACTAATTCTGCAAACCCTCCTTGTCTTTCAATTGGTCTATTCATGCCTAGTAAAACTCTTTTAGAACAAAGATGTTCTTTACCATTATTGCAATATTCACAGTCGCCACATGTTATAAGAGGATTAAGTACAACATTTTTACCTTTTTCTTTTCCTTCAAAAATAGTTCCACTTATTTCATGACCTAGAATTAGAGGTGGAATTCTTCTTTCATCTTTTCCATGATAAGCGTGCATATCGGAACCACAAATTCCTGACGCATGTACTTTTATTATACTTTCTCCCTTGGTCAAAGTTGGATCTTTAAATTCTTTATATTCTAAAGTTTCTTTATCTGTGTAAACTAAAGCTTGCATATTATTTTTTTGATACTAAATAGTACATAATAAATCCTACTGTTGCACCTATTAACCATGAAAAAGATTGTAAATATCTCAATTCAGCATTCCATATAGTCGCTGCAGAAAAAATAAATGCAATAATCAAAGAAAATATTGCTCGTATGTGCCAACCACCAGAAAAATAATAAGAGCTATCTTTGTTTGATGAAAAAATATCTTTATTAACTAATTCTTTTTTTTTAATTAAATAATAATCAGCTATAACAATTCCAAAAATTGGACCAAAAAAAGTTGCTATTGTATCTATTATTGATAACACGCCAACTTGACTCAATATTGAAAGCCAAAAACCACCTACAAGTAAGGCAATTAGACCGATTAATATGCCTGAAGAATTTGAATTAAGTTTTTTAGGTGCAAAATTAATTAAAGAATATTTTGATGGTATAAAATTTGCAATTAAATTTGTTGAAGCTGTGGCAAAAACTATAAAACATAGAACTATAGCTGTTAAAAAAGTATTATCGAATTTTCCTATTATATCAGTTGGGTTTGTAAGTATTTTGTCTAAATCTGTAAAACTTTTATTTAAAATAATATCCGCTCCTAAAACTATAAAAATTGAAAAAATTGAAAAAAATATTAAATTAAAAATTAATGTAGCGTTTCCCTTTTTTAATTCAGTTTTATTTTTTACAAATCTTGAAAAGTCTCCAAAATTTACTATCACTATAGAAAAATAAGCAAACATAGTTCCGCAAACAGAAAGTAATGGACCTACGTTAGATTTTTGAAATATATTTTCTAGAACGAATATATTTTCTATTAAATTTATAACTTCTGTAAAATTATTAGATGCAATAATTGAACAAAAAATTATTAAACCAATATAAACAAATATTGCTGAAAAATTTATAAAACCTTTTATGAAATCTTGTCCTTTTTTAAATAGATAAACCTGTAAAAAAATTGTTAAAATTAAGGATGTCCAATCAATTATATCAAGACCAAAATAAAAGTAGCTAAATATTTCTTGTTCTTGGAAATTATTATCATATTTGAATAAAGAAATTCTAATTAAATATCCAAAGGACTTAGATAAAAAAAATGTTTGAACACCAAACATAAACGTTGCAACAATACCTCTAAGAATTCCTATATATCTTGCACCATTAATACCCATGGATATTCTTAAAAATACGGGGAATGGTATTCCATGTTTTTGTGAGGGTTTTCCAATTAGATTTGAAAAAAAAATAACTAATATTACCGCTGCTAAACTCCCAAAAAAAACAATAATTATATTAAGATCGTAAAGTAAATAAAAAGAAGCTATTAAAGAAAAACCTATAATTGTTTGTATATTGTTCGCCCAAAAACAAAATAAATCTTTCCAATTCCAATCCTTTTTGTTTGGATTTACGGAAACTAATTCCCAGTTTGATAACTCAATATTACTTTTATTTTGAATCACTATATTATACTAACTAAATAAAAAATTACTGTCCATATAGTAGAGTTGGTAACCACAAAACAATCTTAGGAAATATAATAATTATTATTAAACCTATTATTTGAAGCACCATAAACTGCATCATTCCTAAATAAATATCCTTCAAGTCCCACTCGGGAACTACTCCTTTTAAGAAATAGGCTGATAAAGCTACAGGTGGAGATAGCCAGGCGGTTTGGAGATTTACAGCTACAAGAATTGCGAACCAAGTTAGATTAAAACCTAATGCCTCAATAAGAGGTAAAATTATAGGAACAATGATCATTACTATTGGAACCCATTCTAAAGGCCAACCCAATAAAAAAATTACAGCCATAACTATAGCTAAAATTAAATATTTGTTCATTTCTAAAGACAATAAAAACTCTGTAAGAAGCATTGGTGTGCCAAGCCTAGCAAAAACTGCTCCGAAAAAGTTTGATGCTGCTACCAAAACCATTATTAACGCAGAAATCTCTAATGTTTTAACAAGTGCTTCTTGTAATTTTGATAAAGTTAATTTTTTATAAGCTAGAGATAACAATAACGCTCCCATAGCTCCACATCCTGCGGCTTCTGTTGGAGTCGCAAAACCTAAAAGGATACTGCCAAGCGCTGAAAAAACTAATGCAGCAGGTGGAACTAAGCCAAGAAAAAATTCAACCCAAACATCTTTCATGCTTGTTGCTCTCATATCCTCTGGTAAAGGTGGTCCTAGTTTTGGATCCATCATGCATCTAATTGTTGTGTATGCTGCGTACAAACTGGCAAGTAAAATTCCTGGGATTATTGCTGCTGCAAACAAGTCTATTACAGGTATCTCCATTATTGGTCCCATAACAACAAGCATAATACTTGGGGGAATCAAGATTCCTAATGTACCTCCTGCAGTAATTGTTCCAGCTGCTAATCTCACATTGTATCCAGATCTATTCATTGATTTTGCAGCCATAATTCCTAAAATTGTAACTGAAGCACCAACAATTCCTGTTGCGGCTGCAAATATTACAGAAACAAACAAAACAGCATAATAAAGTGAACCCCTAACTTTCGCTAACATTAGCTGGAATGCTGAAAATAATCTTTCCATTAATCCAGCTTGTTCCATCATTATACCCATGAATACAAAGAGTGGGACGGCGGCTAAGGTTTGTTCTGTCATGACCATAGAAAATTGTAAGGTCATTAAATAAAATACAAGTTTTCCAAAACCTAGATAACCAAAAACAAAACCTAAAAATATTAAAGTGAATGAAATCGGAAAACCTATAAATATTGAAAAAAGCATTACTCCAATTAAGATAAAACCTAATATGGCGGGATCAATAAATTCAGCAATCATTCACTACCTGGCCACTTTCCTTTGATCATAGCGTAATAACTTTTAAATAATTCTGAAACTCCTTGTATTAATAAAAAGACAATACCAAACCACAAGCATGATTTGATGGGCCACATATATGGCATCCAAGTAGTATCCATGCCTCTTTCGCCTCGTACAATTGACTCCTGAAGAAATCCAGTTGTCATATATAAAAAAACAATTAGTCCAGGAAAATAAAATAAAATATATAAAACAAAATCAATTAAGCCTTGATTTTTTACTTTAAAATTTCTGTATAAAAAGTCAGCCCTTATATGAACTCCTTTTGAGAGTGCATAACCAGCACCTAACATAAATAAAGCGCCATAAAGAAATCTGCTAATATCGTAAGCCCAAATTGTAGGTGCTAAAAATAATTTTCTAGCAAAAACTTCGTATGTCATTGCTAAAATTAATGGTATTAAAATCCAACAGACTATATTACCTGTTAACTTGCTAAATTTATCAATTGAAGTAATAGATTTTGCCATCCATTTAGGCATGTCATCAGGCATTTTGCCTGTACCACCTCTTCTTTCGGCAATCATTTCATCTGAAATATCTAATCTAGTTGGTTTTTGTGTCATAAAATTCCCAAAAAAAATAAAGCGGACTAAAATTAGTCCGCTTTATTTCAATTACATTATAGTTTTATAAAAAACTATTTTTACTTCAATGTTGCTGCGTGAGCCATTCCTAGCTTAGCATTAGACATTTGAGCTCCACTCCAGAATGGTACAGCTATATCAGCAAACTCTTTTTGTGAGTCCCAAACTTTTTTGAAAAATGCATTCTTAGCTGCATTTTTATTTAAAGTAGCTTTAGCTGCTGCCATATACTCCTTAAAATAATCTGTAGGAGTGTCCTCTAATATAACTCCGTGCTTAGTTGTTAACTCAGCAAGCGCTTTACCATTTTCATATATTCTGTAGCTTAATGATTTTGCTAAAGATGCATTTGCTGCAACTTCTAGCGATTTTTTTTCATGATCAGTTAAACTATTGTAAGTTTTTCCTGTCATATAAAAATCAGCATTAACCACTACTTGGTGTAAACCTTGTAAGTAATAATGTTTTAGAACTTTGTAGAAACCAAATACTAAATCAGGTTTTGGACAACACCATTCTGCTGCATCAATTGTTCCTGCTTGAAGAGCTGGAAGAATATCTCCACCCCCCATAGCTACTGATGCGATACCGATGTCTTTATAAGTTTGTCCTGGAATTCCCGGAGGAGTTCTGAATTTATAAGTTCTAAAATCATTCATGTCCTTAATTGGTTTTGGAAACCAACCCAACGCTTCTGGACCAACAGGTTGAAGCATAAATCCTTTTATATCTCTTCCCATTTCTTTCCATAATTGATCGTAAAGTTCTTTTCCACCACCGTATTGGAACCAAGATAAGAATGCTATATTGTCAATTCCTACTCCTGCTCCTGCTACTGGTGAACCAAATAACATTGCTGCTGGGTGATCACCAGACCAATAGTGTGTCCAAGCGAAACCGCAATCAATCAAACCTTTGTCTACAGCATCTAAAGTTTCTTTAACTCCAACTACTGTTCCAGCAGGCATGATTTCAAATTTTAAAGATCCACCTGTTAAAGCAGTTACCGTGTCTGTGAAGTCTTTTAACATTACAACTTCATCAGCTTTAGCACTGATTACAGTTTGACACTTTAATGTTTTTGCTGCATTAGCACTAGTCGCAAAACCAGAAACTAAAATAACAGCAAATATCATTGAAATGATTTTTTTCATTGTATTCCTTTTTGTTAGTTAAATTTAACGTGGGCATCAAAGCAGAAAAATTAACTTGATACAAGTGACAATCGTCAAATATGAGTGTAAAAAAACATTAAACAACGAATATTAAAAAGCTATTCAACTATAAATGGAAAATTTTGATTTTATTATTATTGGAGCTGGATCTGCAGGCTGTGTATTAGCCAACAGATTGTCTTCTAATCCAAAAAATAAAATTTTGCTTCTTGAAGCTGGAGGAAAAGATACCAATCCTTGGATACATATTCCCGGTGGTTATTTTAAAACAATGCACAATCCTAAAACTGATTGGTGTTTTAATACTGAAAAAGAACCAAATTGTAACAATAGAGAAATGGTTTATCCAAGAGGAAAAACTTTAGGAGGAAGTTCTTCAATAAATGGAATGCTTTATATAAGAGGACAATCTAACGACTACAATTATTGGAGGCAGCTAGGAAATGTTGGATGGTCATGGGAAGATGTATTACCTTATTTTAAAAAATCTGAAGACTTTCAATTTGGAGAAAATGAATTTCATGGTTCTGGTGGACCTATAAAAGTTGAAAAAATTAGAGCCACTTTTAAAGTATTAGATTTATTTTTAGAGGCCGCAGAAGAATTTGGTTATAAAAAAACTGAAGATTTTAATACCGGAAATAACGAAGGCATGGGTTATTTTCCTTTTACAGTTAAAAATGGTTTTAGATGTAGTACTGCAGTTGGTTATTTAAATCCTGTCAAAAAAAGAAAAAATTTAAAAATTGTTACGAACGCACATATAAAAAATATTAGTTTTGAAAATAAAAAAGCAACAAATGTTAACTATTGGATTAATAATGAATTATTTTCTGTCAAAGCTAATAAAGAAATAATTTTAAGCGCTGGAACAATAGGATCGCCACATATTTTGCAAGCCTCTGGTATTGGTCCTGGCAAACTTTTAAAAAATAATAATATTAAAGTAATTAAAGATCATTCTGAAGTTGGTGCAAATCTTACTGACCATTTAATGTTAAGACCCGTTTATAAAATAAAAAATTTAGAAACATTAAATGATATTTATTATAGTATTCCAAAAAAAATATTAACTGGATTAAAATTCTTATTTTTTAGAAAAGGACCTTTAACAGTTGGGGCAAGTTATGCTTGTGGTTTTATAAAAAGTGACCCTCATCTAGAAACTCCTAATTTACAGTTTCATATATCCCCGGCAAGTACAGATGTATTAGGAAAAGCTTCACTTCATAAATTTCCAGCATTTACTCCAACTATAACTAATGTAAGGCCAACAAGTAGAGGTTCTATTGAACTAAAGTCCCCTGATACGAGGGTGTCACCAAAAATAAAAATGAATTATTTATCAACACAAGAGGATAGAGAGATAGCAGGAAAATCTTTAAAAATTGTCCGTAAGATAGTAATGAATTCAAAAGCTTATAAAGAATATGAGCCTGAAGAATTAAGACCTGGTATTAATATTACTGATAATGAAACACTTGCTACAGAGGCTGGTAAGTTTGCTAATACTATATTTCATCCCGTTAGCACTTGCAGAATGGGTAAAGATGAAAAGGCAGTTGTAAGTGATAGACTTATCGCACATGGTTTATCTAATTTAAGAATAGTAGATGCATCAGTTATGCCTCACATAACATCAGGAAATACTAATGCACCAACTATTATGATTGCCGAAAAAGCAGCTGACATGATAATAGAGGATAGCAAATCATGAACGAACAAATAATTATTTTTTCTCAAATTGTGTTTATTGATCTAGTCTTAGCTGGCGATAATGCAATTATAATTGGAATGGTTGCTTCACAATTCCCACCAGATCAAAGAAAAAAAATTATTTTCTGGGGAATTGGTGCAGCTGTAATTTTAAGAATTATATTAACTCTCCTTACTGCTTATTTGCTACAAATAACAGGATTAAGATTAATTGGTGGTCTAGCACTGTTATATATCTGCTATAAACTTTATACTGATGTAATTAAAAAATCTTCAACAGATAATGAAAAAATAAAAGTAGATAATTCTAGTTTTTGGAAAGCGATATGGACAGTTTTAATTGCAGATTTTACAATGAGTCTTGATAACGTATTGGGAGTTGCGGGCGCTGCAAAGGATCATTACGGACTTCTTGTTTTTGGTCTAGTTTTATCTATAGCTTTGATGGCAACAGCTGCAACCTTAATATCTGGGTGGATTAAAAAATATACTTGGATAGGTTGGATTGGGTTATTTGCAATACTAGCAGTAGCAATTGAATTGATCTATACTGATTTAAAACTATTCATATAAAAATGTATTTAAAAAAATATAATCTAAAAAATAAATATTCACTAGTAACGGGAGCAGGTAAAGGTTTGGGTAAAGCGTGCGCTATAGCTTTAGCTGAAGCAGGCTCTAATTTAATTATAATTAGTCGTACAAAAAAAGACCTTGATGGTGTTTCAAAAATTATAAAAAAATTAAAGGTAAAATGTAAATCTTATACTTGTGATGTTACAAATTATAATGAAATCAAAACTATAATAAATAAACAGCCAAGAATTGATGTTTTGGTTAATAATGCTGGAAATAATATCCCTGAACACTTTACAAAAGTTAAAACAAAAAATATGGAATATCTTGTTAAGGTCAATACTATAGCTACATTTAATATAGCCCAATTGTGTGCAATCAAAATGATGAAATTAAAAAATCGTAAAAAAATTGGGGGCTCTATTATTAATATGTCTTCTCAAATGGGACATGTTGGAGGCCCAATAAGAAGTGTCTATAATATGAATAAATGGGGCTTAGAGGGTTTAACGAAAGGTATGGCTGTAGACCTAGCGAAATATAACATAAGAGTAAATACTGTGGCACCAACATTTGTTGTTACCCCAATGACAAAAAAGTTTCTGAAAAACAAAAAATTTAAAAAAGAAACTTTAAATAATATTCCTCTTGGAAGATTTGCAGAAATGTCAGAAATAGCATCTACTGTTGTTTTTTTAGCATCTGATGCTGCTTCAATGATTCATGGAACTTCTATATTAGTAGATGGCGGATGGACTGCAAAATAATTAAATTTTTTTTAATATTTTTTTTTATTTCGTTCAATTCTTATGCTGTTGAGTTTAATGGTAAATTTATTCAAGGACATTACATAGTAGGCAAAACTGATCCTAACTCTATCGTTACTATAGATAAAACAAAAGTCAAAGTATCTAAAGATGGATATTTTGCATTTGGATTGGATAGAGAGAGAAAATATGATGTTTTAATAAAAGTTAAAAAAAATGGAGATACATATACAATTATTAAGAAAGTTCAAAAAAGAAAATACAATATACAACGAATTGATGGACTTGAAGAAAAAAAAGTAACTCCGCCTGAAGAAGTTTATGAAAGAATAAAAAATGAAAATAAACTTATCGCCGAAGCAAGAGAGATAAATTCAGATTTGGATTTTTTTAAAAATAAATTTATTTTACCATTAGAAAATGCAATAATCACTGGTGTCTATGGAAGTCAAAGAATATTAAATGGCAAACCGCGTTGGCCACATTATGGAATTGATTTTGCAGGTGACCTTGGAACACCTATAAAGGCAATGGCTGATGGTATTGTAACGTTAGCGGAAAATGATTTATATTTTACAGGTGCAACTTTAATTTTTGATCACGGTCATGGAATATCAACTTTATATATGCATTTGGATAAAATTTTTGTTGAAAAAGATGATATTGTAAAGCAAGGAGATATCATTGGAACAGTTGGTTCAAGTGGCAGATCTACAGGTCCACACTTAGATGTGAGATTAAATTGGTTTGGAACCAGACTGGATCCTGCAACTGTACTGGATATAAATTAATGGGTCTTCATTTTTCAAAAGAAGAATTCACGTCAAGAAAGTCAAAAGTTTTAAAATCAATGAAAGAACAAAATATAGATGCTCTACTTATGTTTAGACAAGAGTCCATGTATTGGTTAACTGGTTATGACACGTTTGGTTATGTTTTTTTTCAAACTTTAGTTCTAGATCAAAAAGGAAATATTATATTATTAACTAGAGCGCCTGATTTAAGACAAGCACAAAATACATCCAATATAGAAGATATAAGAATATGGATTGATAAAGATGGATCAAATCCAACTAATGATCTAAAAATCATTTTGGACGAATTAGAACTAAAGGGAAAAAAAATAGGAATTGAATATGAAGCTTACGGATTAACAGGTCGAAATACTTTAATACTTAATAAATCTTTAAAAAATTATTGTTCGATTGTAGACAAATCAGAGTTAATTTCAAAATTAAGAGTAGTTAAATCAAAAGAAGAGGTTGTTTATGTAAAAAAAGCAGCTTTGCTTGCAGATAAAGCCTTAGAAGAAGTATGGAAGCATGCAAAGACAGGTGTTAATGAATCTAAAATTCTTGCAGAAATGAATAAAGTAATTTTTGAAGGTGGCGGAGATTATCCTGCAAACGAGTTTATAATTGGTTCTGGAGAAAACGCACTCCTATGTAGGTATCAGTCAGAAAAAAAAACTTTATCTGATAAAGATCAACTTAGCATAGAGTGGGCAGGAACTTTTAGGCATTATCATTCTGCTATGTTTAGAACTATACCAATAGGAAAAGCAGATCCAAAACATTTTAAAATGCATGAAGCTTGTGTTGAAGCTCTAAAAAATTGCGAAAATAAACTTAAACCAGGCAACAAATTAGGAGAAATTTTCGATGTCCATGCAAAAACTTTTGATGACTTGGGATATTATAAATCAAGAATGAATGCTTGCGGCTACTCTTTAGGATCAACATTTTCACCAAACTGGATGGATTGGCCAATGCTATACACAGGTAATCCATACGTTATTGAATCTGGTAATGTTTTTTTTATGCATATGATTTTAATGGACTCAGAAAATCAACTAGCTATGAATTTAGGTGAAACTTATCTTGTTACTAAAGAAGGAAACGAAAGACTTGGTAAGCAAAAGTTGGACTTAATAGTTCTATAAAATTAATAATCAATTTTTTTCTTTATCTCTTCTTTGCAAAATTCTCTAGCTTTATCAGGATCAAAAGATTCTGAACTTTTTTTTTGCGCTACCATACAAGCAGAAATTGATCTATTTAAATTGAAGTCACTATTTTTTAAATTAAATATATAAAGCACTATTATTCCTAGGATTATCAATAGTATCATTTTTATATTATTTGTAATTTTCATAGATTAAATTTCACTAGTAGCTTTTATTCTCTCATATAACAATCTTGAATATATACCAATGTTTAAAAAAGGCTGTATAGGCAACCAGTTTGGCTTTTTAATATCATTAATAATTTTAGTATCGTCCGTTTTTTGATCAGAAGCTACTAAAGCTATTTGTTCTCCAAAAAAGGTTCCAACACCTATTCCAGAGCCATTATAACAACCTGCAACATAAATATTTTGATCAATTTTATCAAAAATTTGTGAACTATTTCCACTTCTACAAACTATTCCTGACCAACTATGCTCAATTAAATTTTTAGATAGTGTTGGAAATCTTTTTTCCAAACCTAGTTTGTGAGACTTGATCCGTTCACTTAAATCAATATTGCTCATAAATTTTGGATTTTTAAGCTCAGCAGTATTTCTAATTAAAATACGTCTATCCTTAGTTAATCTTACTGTTGCTCCCATAGGTCTAATAGATAAAACCCCCCATTCTTTTGGTTCACCAATAGATCTAAATTCTTCATTTGTAAGTTTTCTGGTCATACTTGCGGTCAAAGTTATTGGAAAATTATATCTTTTTTTTATTGAAAGGTTACTTAAAAAACCATTTGCACAAAAAATTATTTTATCTGTTTTAATACTGTATTTTTTAAACTCACAATTAATCTTATCGCCATTTTTTTTCCATTTTAAAAGTTCTGCATTTTCATATAGTTTTATATTCTCTGGTAATGTATCAATCATTGCTCTTACTAATTTACCTGGATTCAAAAGTACTCCCCCTTCTGTATGAACAGCAATTTTGTAAAAATTTGTACCAAGATTTTTATATAAATCTTTTTGAAATAAAATTTTATTTTTAAAACCTAATTTGTTTAAAATTTTTATAAAATTATAAATTTTTTTTTCATCATTAACTACCGATGATGCAAAATATTTTCCACATTCATTCCAATCGCAATCAACCTGGTATTCTTTTATAAATTCTTTAACAGCTTTTATGCCTGCTTTATAAATATTTACTTTGCTTTTATAATTTTCAATATCTTTATTTGAAGTAAATCCATCATTAAGAGTTGTGTCAACCAAGTATCCAGAATTCCTTCCACTTGCTCCTTCACCAGCTAGCTGTGCATCTACTATTATGATTTTTTTATTTTTGTTTATTTGCGAAAGTTTTCTAGCTGCTGATAACCCTGTATAACCTGCGCCTATAATTAAAAATTCACAATGCTCGTCTTTATTTAAAAATTTAATATTTGTTCTTTTGGGTAATAGATTTAACCACCCACATCCTTGATCGTTAATTACGGTCATATAAAGTTAATTTACCAGATCTAATCTAATTGAAAATGTTTACTTTGTTAATGATTTTTGAGGATTCATATCCTCTTTTTTGATACCAGCAACTCTAACTGGTTTTATTAGTAGATTTATTTTTAATTTTCATTTGAAATTAAATCTAAGTAATTAACTATTTCATTAGCAATAGCCATATTAAATTCTTTGGAATAATGTACTGCGTCAACAAACATGGGTTTATTGATTTTTAATTTAGAAAGATTCAAATATTTATGATTTGAATTATTTAAAAAATATTCATATGCATTTTTTAAATTAATAAAATCTACATCTTGGTCTACAAGTTTAAAGGCATCTGGAATATTAGAGGTGTCATAACTATCGTGAAAAATTGGAACTGGTTGTAAAATGTTAAGAACTTTAACATTAAAATGTTCTCCTATACTTGAATTAATTTCTTGATTATTTTTCAAAAGATTGGAATTTTTTAAAATGCCTTCTGGTGTAAAAATTGATAATTTCTCACCTTTTTCTATAAAAATTTTTTCTTTTATTAATCTCACAAAGTTGAGTCTATTAATTCTTTCTTTAAAATAATCTATTAAATCATCTTTTGATGTTTTGTTAATTTTATATCTAATTGCTTCACTGATTGCAGTTTCGTTATAATTATGACGTTTGAGAAAATCATTATAACCATCTACAAAAACTGCTGCATGTGGTGATGGTAATTCAATTAATAAGTTTTGAAATAATATTCTCTCTTGAGTACTATAATAAAATCCTGAACCAAAATTTATTACCTTAAATTTATTTTTAGTTATTTTTTCGATATATGAAGTTATAGTTTCATCGTTTTTTACACCGTAACCAAATACAGTTGATCCTCCAAAAACCCATATTTCTTCTTTACCTCCTGAAGGTTCTTTACAGATATTAATATAATTTTGATTACATCTATTTCCAAAATTACTTACTGAAGTAAAATCACCCGATCGATAATGTTCAGTAAATTCAACAAATGGTTTATATTTTAAGGTGGTTGTTTGTTCTAAAATTACTTTGGCATATTCTTCAGCATTATCTTTGCCATAAACTTTTTCAATAAAATTAATATTGTTTCTCTTTTCAAATTTTGTAACTTCTAAAAAAATTTTAGACACTTTATTAATTACAAATAATAAAGTTATTAAAATTATAAAGCTAAATAATAAAGGTCTTTTATTAATTAATTTTATAATAAAATTTTGTCTCATTTAAATTGATTATAAAAAATTACTTAATATTTTTTTGAGGAACCATATCTTCTTTATTGATTCCAGCAACTTTAACAGGTTTTTTCATAGCATCTCTTCTAAATGGTTCGCCTAATTCTTGGTTTAGAATTATCTCTATAAATGTAGTTATTCCTTTTTTTTGATCTTCACACGACTGTTTTATTGCTTTTGTTGTTTCTTCCATAGTTTTTACTGCAACACCTTTTAAGCCGCATGCATTTGCTACTTTCGAATAACTTAATTCTGGATCAAGCTCAGTTCCTATAAAATTATCATCAAACCAAAGAATTGAGTTTCTTTTTTCTGCTCCCCATTGATAATTTCTAAAAATCACCATTGTAATTGCTGGCCATTCTTTTCTTGCGCATGAACTCATCTCGTTCATACTAATTCCAAATGCTCCATCTCCAGCAAATCCGATAACCGGTGTATCTGGACATCCGATTTTTGCTCCAAGTATTGATGGGAATCCATATCCACAAGGTCCAAATAAACCAGGTGCTAAATATTTTCTCCCTTTTTCAAATGTTGGATATGCATTTCCAATAGCGCAATTATTTCCAATATCACTAGAAATAATTACATCATCTGGCATTCCTACTTGTATAGCTCTCCATGCTTGTCTCGGTGACATTCTATCTTTGTCTCTTTCTCTTGCTTCTTTATTCCAAACAGTTCCGGGGTCATCTTCTTCATGATCTAAACTACTTAAAGTTTGAAGCCATGCAGATTTTGTTTGATGAATTAAATTCTTTCTCTCATCTCTTCCGTTGTTACCAGCGGTTGAGCTTAATTTAGTTAAAATTTGTTGTGAAACTAATTTCGCATCTCCAGCAATACCAACTGTTACTTTTTTTGTCAGTCCAATTCTATCTGGGTTCATATCTACCTGAATTATTTTTGCATTCTTTGGCCAATAATCAATGTTATAGCCTGGTAAAGTTGAAAATGGATTTAGTCTAGTGCCTAAAGCTAAAACTACATCAGCTTTGGAAATTAGTTGCATTGCTGCTTTAGATCCATTGTAACCCAAAGGTCCAACAGCTAACGGGTGACTACCTGGAAAACTATCATTATGTTGATACCCACTACAAACTGGTGCGTCTAATTTTTCTGCAAGCTTTTTACAATCTTCAATTGCTCCACCAATAACAACACCTGCTCCAGATAATATTACTGGAAATTTTGCATCAGATAATATTTTTGCAGCTTTATCGATAGCTTCTTTTCCTCCGCCTTGTCTTTCAAATCTAACAATAGGAGGAAGTTCAATATCAATAACTTGAGTCCAATAATCTCTTGGTACATTAATTTGTGCTGGTGCTGAGCCTCTGATTGCTTTTTCTATAACTCTATTTAAAACTTCAGCCATTCTTGATGGATCTCTTACCTCTTCTTGATAACAAACCATATCTTTAAATAAATTCATTTGTTCGACTTCTTGGAATCCACCTTGTCCCATTGTTTTGTTCGCTGCTTGAGGTGTAACTAGTAATAGTGGCGTATGATTCCAATAAGCAGTTTTAATTGGTGTAACCAAACCTGTAATACCAGGTCCGTTTTGTGCTATGACCATAGACATTTTACCAGTTGCCCTAGTGTAACCATCAGCTATTAATCCGCCATTAGTTTCATGAGCAACATCCCAAAAGTTAATTCCTGCTTTTGGAAATAAATCAGATATTGGCATAAAAGCAGAACCTATAATTCCAAAGGCATGCTCTATCCCGTGCATTTGAAGGACTTTAATAAAAGCTTCCTCTGTTGTCATTTTGGTCATTATTAAATCTTTCTATATAATTTTTATTTATTAATTTTGATGATTAATATATAAAGTTTATCAAATTTCAAACAAAGAAATCGTCACAATGGCAAGTACTGATATAATAATACATGATGAAAAGGATAATGTGGGTGTAGTAGTTATTGAAAAAATCACTCCAAATCAAGATTGCAATTGCTGGATTATGGAAAATGATAAATCAATAAAAATCCAGTCAAAAAATGAAATCCCTTTAGGGCATAAAATTGCAATGATCGATTTAAATGAGGGAGATACAATTTTAAAATATGGTCATGATATTGGCAAAGTAGTAAAATCAATTAAAAAAGGTGAACATGTGCATGTTCATAATGTAAAAACAAAGAAGTGGTAATATGGAAATTCCAAAAAGTTTTTTAGGTTATAAAAGAGAAAATGGCAGAGCGGGTACAAGAAACCATGTAATAATTTTACCTGTCGATGATATTTCAAATGCTTGTGCTGAAGCAGTTGCAAATAACATCAAAGGTACAATTGCACTACCACACTCTTATGGAAGACTTCAATTTGGTGCTGATCTTGAATTACATTTTAGAACTATGATTGGTACAGGTAAAAATCCAAATGTAGCTGCAGTTATAGTTATAGGGATTGAACCTAAATGGACAAAAAGAATTGTTGATGCAATCGCTAAAACTGGAAAACCAGTTGAAGGATTTAGCATAGAAGGAGTTGGAGATATAAACACTATCGCTAAAGTTTCAAAAAAAGCTCAAGAATTTTCTATGTGGGCATCTGAAAAGCAAAGAGAAGAATGTCCACTAAGTGATCTTTGGATTTCTGTTAAATGTGGTGAGTCTGATACAACATCAGGTCTTGCATCGAATCCAACAGTTGGAAATTTAATGGATAAACTAGAACCATATGGAGTTCATTTATGTTTCGGTGAAACATCTGAATTAACTGGTGCTGAAAATGTTTGTGCCAAAAGAGGGAAAACTAAAGAAGCCCAAGAAAAATTTATGAAAACTTGGAATGATTATAATGATTTTATATTAAAAGAAGCAACGGATGACCTTTCAGAGAGTCAACCAACTGCAGGAAATATTGCTGGCGGTTTAACAACAATTGAGGAAAAAGCCTTTGGAAATTTCCAAAAAATTGGCTCATGTAAATTTATTGATGTTTTAGAACCAGCAGAAGAACCAACTAAAGGAAAGGGTTTGTATTTTATGGATACTTCATCTGCAGCTGCTGAGTGTGTTACATTACAAGCAGCAGGTGGTTTTAACATACATTTATTTCCAACCGGACAAGGAAACATAATTGGAAATCCAATTGAACCTGTAATTAAATTAACCGCTAACCCTTTAACAGCAAGAACTATGAGTGAACATGTTGATGTTGATGTTTCTAAAATTTTATCACGTGAAATGAATTTAGATCAAGCAGGAGACGAATTGATTAAAGCAACTATAAGAGTTGCAAATGGTAGACTAACTTGCGCTGAAGCCTTAGGTCATAAAGAATTTGTAATGACTAAACTTTATAGAAGCGCTTAATTATTTTTAAAGATAAACAGACAGCCTTTCAAAGACTTTTTCGGGAGAAAGTTTTTTCAAATCAGATACTTGAATAGGTTTAAAATTTTCTGTTTCAATACTTACTTTATGTGCTGTTGTATGCGACCCAAATAGAGTAAGGCCTCTGACATTTAAGTGTGCTGACATATGAGCAGGACCAGTATCATTAGCTATAACAAAAGAACTATCTTTTATTAGTGAAGATAATTGTGAAATATCCAAAGCTTCCTCGTTATTTAAAATACATAATGCTTCTAATTCTTTAGCTTCATTTATTTCATTTGGCCCTGGTGCTACTACAATCTTATATTTATTTTTATATTTTTCCTGAATAATTTTAATTAAATTATTATAGTAAGGCCATTTCTTTGACTCAAGATGAGGAGAACAAAAAGGAAATAAAATAATATACTTATCTAAATTAAATTTTGTTTTGATTTCACTTATATTTGAACAACTCCAAGAAAAGTCAGGTTTCATTGTAAATTTTGTATTTAATCCTGAAAATTTCAATTGGTGATCAAATCTTTCTAGTACGGGTTTTTCATCAAACTCTTTTTTTGTTTTATCTTTTGGCAGTGTCGTTTCAGATGAAGACCATATATCTAGTTTACTATTAGGAAATAAAATCTTTTTATAAAATGCTGTTCGAGAAGAATTTTGAAGATCATAGACTTTGGAGAAATTAAATTTTTTGATTTTTCTCATTAAAGAATATAGATAAATTAAATTAAATCTTGAAAGCCTCTTATCTAATATTACATCAGTAATGCTGGGGTTTGTTTTGAACAGATTGAAATATGGTAACGTTGTTAGTAAATATATTTTTTCTTCTTTGTGGTTATCAGATATATCTTGAATTGCCCCACTAGCTTGAGCTATATCTCCTAAAGAGCCATGTTTTATAATTAAAATGTTAGACATATTTTTAACAACTTAACATACTATAAGACTTTATGAATAAAATTCTAGTTGAAGTATCAGTTGGTGAGCTTTTAGATAAAATTTCCATTTTGGAAATTAAAAAAGAAAAGATATCAAACCCAGAAAATCTTAAATTTATTAATAGCGAATATGAGATTTTAAAAGAGCAATTTAATAAAAATATTAAAATAGATGATAAATTAAATGATTTGTTTAAAACTTTAAAAGAAATCAACGCTAAACTTTGGGTCATAGAAGATAAAAAAAGAATGTGTGAAAAAAAATCAGATTTTGGTGAAGACTTTGTAAAACTTTCAAGAGATGTTCATTTGTTAAATGATAGAAGGGCTAAAATTAAACTAGAAATAAATGAGCATACAGGATCAAAAATCAAAGAAATTAAGGAATACACCAGCTATTAAAAATTCACTAAAAACTATACTTTTTTTCTAAATACTTAATTAAATTGTGAATGATAAAAGTCATAAACAAATAAATACTTCCAGCTATAATAAATACTTCAATGGGTTTAAACGTAGTAGATATAATATATTTTGCTACACCAGTTAGATCCATTAAAGTTACAGTACTAGCTAAAGATGTACCTTTCATCATTAAAATTATTTCATTACCATAAGCCGGCAAAGATTGTCGAATGGCAATAGGTATTTGTATTTTGTAAAATATAATTTTATTTTTTATACCTAGGCTTTTTCCAGCTTCAATAAAACCTGGTTTTATTGTTTGGAATGCAGATCTTAAAATTTCTGAAGTGTAAGCACCTGTGTTTAACGCAAAAGCAATTATTGCACACCAATAAGGTTCTTTTAAAATTGTCCAAAAAATAGACTCTCTAAGAGACTCTATTTGTCCTAATCCATAATAAATAATAAATATTTGAACTAATAAAGGTGTGCCTCTAAAAACGTATGAATATCCGTAAGCAAATTTACTAACAATTAAATTTTTATTTAATCTTAAAATTGCAAACAATAATCCTATAAATAATCCAATAAACAATGAAGATGACAAAAGTTTTAGTGTCACCAATGAGGCGCTAAGAAGTTTTGGAAAACTAGTTACTATTAAATCTACGTCCATTAAAAACCTTTGTTATATTTAATTTCTAATCTATTGATTAGTTTCATACTTAAAAATGTGAGTAACAAATATAATACTGCAGCAAAAGAATAGAAAAAAAGTGGATCTCTTGTTGAACCGGCGGCAATATACGATTGCCTCATAATCTCAACTAAACCAGTAACTGATATTAAAGAAGTATCCTTTAATGTAATCTGCCAAACATTGCTTAAATTTGGAATAGATAATCTTAACATTTGAGGCATAATAACTTTAAAAAAGTGAGCAGGTTTTTTTAAACCTAAAACTTTTGAGGCTTCAAATTGACCTTTGTCTATTGATTGTATTGCTCCCCTGAAAACTTCAGTCGAGTATGCACCTGAAATTATACCTATTGAAAAAGAGCCTGTTAAAAAAGCATTTATTTCGATGTAATCATTGTAGCCAAAAATTGAAGCAACATACATTATTGCGCCGCTACCACCAAAAAAAAATAAGTATATTACTAATAGCTCGGGTACACCGCGAATGACAGTAGTGTAAAAATTTCCTATTAAATTTAAAGTTTTGAATTTAGAAAGTTTTAAAGGTGTAAATATTAATGCGAATAAGAAACCAATTAACATAGCAGTTACAGAAACAGCTATTGTCATTAAAGTGGCAACGAATAACTCGTCACCCCAACCTTTATCACCAAAATAAAGAAGTTCCATACAGAAAAGGCGGTTATAATGTTATAACCGCCATTTCAAAAAATAATCTACATAGAAGCGTCGAAACCAAACCATTTAATAGCTAGTCTGCTAATAACTCCATCTTTTCTTGCTTGATCGATGGCTTTATTAAAAGCTCTTAATAGTTCTGCATCTCTTTGACCAATAGCGTCATCTCCGCCTTGTCTAACACCAACTCCAACACCATTACCGAATGCTCCACCAGAAAAAGTTGGCCCAGTTAAAACAACAGCTTTGCCTGATTTCTCTGCGTAATCAGTAAATGCTACTGCAGCTGCAAGTGCAGCATCACATCTTCCAGAAGCTAAATCTAGGTTAACTTCATCTTGAGTTTTATAAGTCCTTACATTTACTTTACCAACATCACCAGAATCTAAAAAGTTTTGATGAATGGTAGCTGTTTGAACACAAACTGTTTTTCCTGCAAGAGCTCCTGTTAAAGTCTTAAGAGCCTTTTTAACATCTGATCCACCTAAAGATAAATTAATACCTTCTGGTGTATCTAAACCTTCTAAACTAGAACCTTTCATCACGGCAAGTGATGCAACTTCATCTGCATAACCTTGAGAGAAAGTAATAACTTTTTGTCTTTCAGCGGTAATAGACATTCCTGCCATTATCGCATCAAATTTTCTACTTAACAAAGCTGGAATCATTCCGTCCCAATCTTGCTCTACTATTTCACATTGTTTTCCAATGTATCTACATAGCGACCAAGCTAGTTCTACCTCAAATCCAATTAGTTTCCCTGAAGAATCTTTTGAATTCCATGGTGGGTATGCGCCTTCTGTTCCTATTCTTATTTTGTCAGCATTAGCAGATATTGATAAAAATAAAGTTATCAATAAACCTAAACTGAATCTTTTAATTATATTCATTTTAACCTCCAAAAAATAAGAGATAATTATTTCACAATTTTACTAAATTAAAAAGATAATTTTAGCTTGATTGATTAATAGAAGATGCAAAATTCCAAGAGCAGTCAAAACTTGGTATATAAATTCTATCTAAAGATGTATTTCCAAACCCTTTTTTAAACAAATTAAGCCAATTCTCTACTTGTTTTGGTTTTTTGTCTTGGCTTCCAACCTGGGCAGTAATTGTACCATTTGGTTTGAGAATTCTTTTCAATGAATTTATATTTTTTGCCGCAAGATCAATGCAATATTGGTCATCATTTAGGTCTACAAAAATTTTATCGTATTTGTTATCTTCAACTTTTTTAATACTTTCGAATGCATCCCCCCAAAAACATTTGACTGAATTTTTAGAAGTTGCCTTTTCTCCTATCTTAGATAGGTGTTTTTCGCATACTTTAACTACCTCTGGGTCAAGCTCATACCAATCTATAATATTAAATCCTTGTGAAATACACTCCCTTGCTACACCACCATCTCCACCACCAATTATAGCTGATTTTTCTTTTGCTGGATTTAATTTTATTCCAGAGTTTACAAATGTTGAGCTATATAAATGTTCATCTTTTTCTGCTACTTGTAATTCATTATCAATAAATAAAGATTTGCCAAATTGTTCTAACTCTAAAATTTCAATATGTTGGCCAACTTTTGAAGTAAAGTCCTCTAAAATATTTCTAACCATATAAAACTTTTTTAATCCTTTAGAGCTATAAATGTCATCGTAGTAGCTTATTGTATCTCTATTGAATTCCTTTTTTACTATTCTTTTATGTTTTATTTCTTTTTTTAAAACATCTAGAGCAATATTTGGACTTACTGTGCCACATGTGAAAAAATCAAAACTTATAATGCCTTTTTCTGGAAATGTATGAAAACTAATATGACTTTCTGCTAATAAAGCCACTAGCGTGAAGCCCTGAGGCTCAAATTTATATTTTGAAATTTCTAAAACTGTTACTTTTGCTTTTTTCGCAATCTTATAGACTAGTTTTTCAAAGAATTTCGGTTCATATTCTTTTTCCGTACCAATAATATCTAAAGTAACGTGCTCCCCAACTTTTTTCATGCTCCCCCTATAAATTATAAAAATTTAACTTTTCTTATAATGTATTATCTTATCTAAAATTTTACTCATCTCAGTAGTCGAGAGAATCTTAGGTTTACCCAATTTTAAAGCAATTACGTATTGATGACAAATATTTTCTACTTCTTGTGCAAGTTCAAAAGCCTGTTTTAAAGTTGTACCAATCGTAAGTTGTCCATGATTGGACATTAAACAACCTTTTCTTTTTTCTAATGCTTTAATTATATTTGCTGACAATTCAGATGTTCCAAAAGTAGCATATTCAGCACATTTAATGTCGCTGCCGCCTGCTAATGCTACCATATAATGGAATGCCGGAATTGACTCACCGTGGGTTGAGACAGCTGTTGCGTGTGGAGAATGAGCGTGAACAATTGCTTTGGCTTCTCTTTTATTTTTATAAATATCTTGATGAAAGCGCCATTCTGAGGAAGGATTTAATCCAGAATTAAACATTTTTAGATTATCATATTCTTCACTTAAAGCGAGAAAAACTATATCCTCTGGTTTTAGTGTTTCGTACTTAATCCCTGAAGGTGTTAGAAGAAAACCCTCAACATCATTTTCTACAACTCTTATAGAAAGATTTCCTGATCGAAGAGGAGACAAATTTGTACTATTTAGCATAAGTGCAAATTTAATTATGTCCTCTCTTTCTTTTAAATTTTTCATCTAAACAAATCCTTTAATCCTTTTTCTGATGCTTCACATAAACCTTTTTCAGTAATTAGTCCTGTAACATATTTTGCAGGAGTCACATCAAAGGCTAAATTCATTGATTTACTTTTCTTTGGGTAAATTTGAACTTTTCTTACATTGCCATTTTCATCTAGACCTTCTATGTGTGATAGTTCTTCTGAATTTCTCTCTTCTATTGGTATATCTTTATAATTTTTTATATCCCAATCAATTGTTGAGCTTGGTAATGCAACATAAAAAGGTACATTATTATCTTTTGCTGCTAATGCCTTTAGATAAGTTCCAATTTTATTACAAACGTCACCATTAGCTAATGTTCTATCTGTTCCAACAATACACATGTCAACCTGTCCTCTTTGCATTAAAATACCTCCAGTATTATCTGCAATAATCGTATTTGGAATTTTTTCCTCATTTAATTCATAAGAAGTTAAATTAGCTCCTTGATTTCTTGGTCTTGTCTCATCAGCCCAAACATGAACTGGTATACCCTTTTTATGCGCGTGATAAATTGGAGAAGTTGCAGTTCCCCAATTAATTGTTGCAAGCCAACCAGCATTGCAATGGGTTAAAATATTTACTGTATCTTTTTTTTTATTATAAATTGATTCAATGATTTTAAGACCATTTAATCCTATATTTTCACAAAATTTAATATCCTCTTCACAAATTTCTTTTGCTTCATTTAGAGCTATTTCTAAGATTTTATCACTGTTAACACCCAATAACTTGTTTATCATTCTTTCAACTGCCCATTTAAGGTTTATAGCTGTAGGTCTTGAACTAATTAAGTCTTCTGCTGATTTTTTTAAAAATGACTGATCATTATTTTCTAAAATAGCTAAGACTAATCCGTAGGCTGCGGTTGCTCCTATTAGTGGAGCACCTCTTACTTCCATTACTTTAATTGCATTTATTGCATCCTTAACTGTTTTAAGGTCTTTTATTATGAATTTATGTGGAAGTTTTGTTTGATCAATAATTTTTACAACATTATTTTCAAACCATATTGTACGATATTCTTTTCCTTGTATTTTCATTTATTTAATACCCTTCCTGCTACTGTTTTTAATTTTTCAATTGTTTTTTTTGTTCTTTTTTCTGGAGCGGTAATAATTGCGACGTCTAAACAATTATTTGTTGGATCTTTAGGGTCAATATATTTTTCAAAGTTTTCTATTAAGTTTTTAATCATATTTTTTGCTTTAGCGGCATTTCCTAAAAGAACTTTAATAACTTGTTGGACATCTACATTTTCATGATCTGGGTGCCAGCAATCATAATCGGTTACCATTGATACTGATGCATATCTAATTTCTGCTTCTCTTGCTAATTTAGCCTC
>CACHGH010000010.1 GCA_902579215.1 uncultured Pelagibacteraceae bacterium | reverse complement strand
TGACCAAAAACAAATATACTCAGCAGAAAATTTAAAAGTGGGGTTATTTAAATAATGAAAAGAGTAGTTGTAACTGGTATTGGAGTAGTGTCGTGTTTAGGGAATAACCAGGAAGAAGTTTACCAATCACTATTAAATTCAAAATCAGGAATAACTTTTTCTGAAGAATATAAAGAATACAATTTAAAAAGTAACGTACACGGCAAACCAAATATTAAACTTGAAGATCACGTTGATAGAAAGTTTATTAGATTTATGGGACCTGGCTCAGCATATAATTATATTTCGATGGCTGAAGCAGTTAAAGACTCGGGATTAGAAGAAAAAGATGTAAGTAATATCTCTACAGGAATGATTATGGGCTCTGGAGGACCATCTATACAAAATGTTATCTTAGCTGCAGATAAGACAAGAGAAAAAAGTCCAAAAAAAATGGGTCCATTTGTTGTTCCAAGAACTATGTCAAGCACTGCATCTGCAACTCTTGCTGTTCCATTTAAAATTAAAGGTGTGAATTATACAATTAGCTCTGCATGTGCAACTAGTGGACATTGTATTGGGAATGGAATGGAATTAATTCAGTTAGGAAAACAAAAAATTGTTTTTGCTGGTGGAAGTGACGAAGTTCATTTTGCGATGACAGCAATGTTCGATGCTATGACAGCTTTATCATCAAAATATAATGATGCCCCACAAACTGCCTCAAGACCATATGATAAAACGAGAGATGGTTTTGTAATATCAGGTGGAGGAGGTGTTTTGGTTTTGGAAGAATATGAACATGCAAAAGCAAGAGGAGCAAAAATATATGCTGAATTAACAGGATATGGTGCTACTTCTGATGGTTACGACATGGTTGCTCCATCTGGAGAAGGTGCAGTACGATGTATGCAGTTAGCTTTAGCTACATCAAAAAATAAAATTGATTATTTAAATACTCATGGGACCTCTACGCCAGTTGGAGATATAACTGAGTTGAAGGCTGTTGGAGAGGTTTTTAAAGATAGTATTCCTAAAATAAGTTCTACAAAATCTCTTTCGGGTCATTCACTTGGTGCTACTTCAGTTCATGAAGCCGTTTACAGTTTAATTATGATGAAAAATAGTTTTATTTCAGCTTCTATAAATATAAATGATATGGATGACGAAGCAAAAAAATATCCTATAGTTACTAAAGTTGAAAAAAATGTTACTTTAAATTCTATAATGTCTAATAGTTTTGGATTTGGAGGAACTAACGCAACTCTAGTTTTTGAAAAGGTTTAATTGATGAGTTTGATGCAGGGAAAAAAGGGTCTAATTATGGGAGTTGCTAATGAAAGATCTATTGCCTGGGGTATTTCACAAAAATTATCTGAAGCTGGAGCAGAATTAGCTTTTACCTATCTAGGTGATGCATTGAAAAAAAGAGTAATACCTTTAGCAGAAAAATTAAAGTCGAATGTAACATTTAGCTGCGATGTTGAAAAAAAAGATGAAGTAATAAAACTTTTTGAAGATATTAAAACTAAATGGGGAGAAATTGATTTTGTAGTACATGCAGTTGCCTTTTCAGATAAGTCAGAATTATCAGGAGAATATCTAAATACTACTAGAAAAAATTTTTTAAGAAGTATGTTGATATCATGTTTTTCATTTACTGAAGTTGCAAAAGAAGCTTCAAAAATTATGAAAAAGGGTGGAAGCATGCTTACTTTAACTTATGAGTCTAATAAAGCTATTCCAAATTATAATGTAATGGGTGTTTGTAAATCTGCTCTTGAAGCAAGTGTTAAATACCTTGCAAGAGATTTAGGAACAAAGGGAATTAGAGTAAATGCAATTAGTGCTGGACCAATTAAAACTTTAGCAGCTTCAGCAATTGGAGATGCAAAATTCTTATATAAATGGAATGAAGACCACTCATTTTTAAAAAGAAATGTTGATATACATGATGTAGGTAATTCGGCTTTATATCTCTTAAGTGACCTTGGTGGTGGTGTTACAGGCGAAATTCATTATGTGGATGCTGGGTATAATAAAGTTGGAATGCCAGATCCAAAAAATATTTCATAAAATGTCTAAAAGATATAGTGGGAAATCATTCAAAGATTCAAGCGTAATGAAAAAAGCCAAACTTTCTCTTAAGGAAAAAAGAAAATTAAAAAGAGAAAAAAAGAAAAATACGTGATGTTAATACTAGTATGGTTTGTTGTTTGTATAATATTTGCTTTTGTCCAACTAATTTTAGGAGACTCTGGTCATGCACTTGAGTTATTTGCTCTTTTAAGCGCCATAGCTCTATTTTTAATTAGCAGATTTACAAAAAAGACTAAATAAAAAAAGGCTATTCTCTATTATACAGCAGCTTTAATAGATAATTTTACTTTGCCTCTATCAAAACCTATAACCTTGACCTTAACTTCGTCGCCCTCTTTCACTACATCTGTTACTTTTGCAACTCTTTTATTTGCAAGTTCAGATATATGAACTAGACCATCTTGTTTTCCAAGAAAGTTAACAAAAGCTCCAAATTCCATAATTTTAATTACTTTTCCATTATAAATTTTATTCATTTCAGCTTTTGCAGTAAGATCTTTAATAAACTGCATAGCTTTATTTCTGGATTCTTCATCAGGAGCAGCAACCGTTACAATCCCTTCATCGTTTACATCAACTTTTGCGCCTGATTTTTCAACAATCTCTCTAATTGTTGCTCCGCCTTTACCAATTACCGTTGCAATATCTTTTTTATCTACAGTTATTTTTTCCATTTTAGGAGTATGTTTACCAACTCCATCTCTTGATTTATCTAGCGCTTTATTCATTTCTCCTAAAATATGGATACGCCCGTCTTTAGCTTGTTTTAAAGCTTGTTCCATGATTTCAAAGGTTATTCCTGTAATTTTAATATCCATTTGCAATGAAGTGATCCCATCTTTTGTACCTGCAACTTTAAAGTCCATGTCTCCTAAATGATCTTCATCTCCCAAAATATCTGAAAGAACACTAAAATCATTTCCTTCTTTTATTAAGCCCATTGCTATACCAGCAACTGGAGTTTTCATTGGAACTCCTGCATCCATCAAAGATAGTGAAGTTCCGCAAACAGTAGCCATTGACGAAGAACCATTAGACTCAGTTATTTCAGAAACAATTCTAAATGTATAAGGAAAACTTTCTTTAGAAGGTAAAGATGATTTAATTGCTCTCCAGGCTAATTTTCCATGCCCAATTTCTCTTCTGCCAGTTCCTATTCTACCAGTTTCTCCAACTGAAAAAGGTGGAAAATTATAATGTAGCATAAATCTTTCTTTGATTAATCCGTCTAAAGTTTCAATTCTTTGTTCATCATCTGAAGTTCCAAGAGTTGTTGTCACAATTGCTTGTGTTTCTCCTCTCGTAAATAATGCTGATCCATGAGTTCTTGGCAAGATACCAACTTCACAATTTATCGGTCTTACATCAGCTAAACCTCTACCATCTATACGACTCTTATTTTTTAATATATTAGTTCTAACTATACTCTTTTCTAAATTTTTAAGCACATAGTTAACATCAAGTTCTGATATATTTTCATCTTCTTCATAAAGCTTTTTAGCTTTTTCTGTTGTTTCTGAAATTAGATCTGATCTTTGTTTTTTGTCTTTTATTGAAAAAGCTTTTTCTAAATCTTTAGTAAATTCCTTCTCAAGTTTTTTTTCAACTTTTGAAAGATCTTTTTTTTCAACTTCCCATGCAGGTTTTCCACATTCTTTAGATAGTTCTTCAATTGCTTTAATTACTGGAATAAAGTTTTCATGACCAAATTTTACTGCATTAAGCATTTCCTCTTCAGACAAGCCATTTGCCTCTGACTCAACCATCAAAACTGCATCTTTTGTTCCTGCAACTACAAGGTCTAATTTGGATTTAGCTAATTCTACTTTTGAAGGATTAAGCACAAATTTTTCATCTATAAAACCAACTCTTGAAGCTCCGACTGGTCCCATGAAAGGCATTCCAGAGATTGCTAAAGCAGCAGAGGATGCAATTATTGATAAAATGTCAGCTTCATTTTCTTTATCATAAGATATTACTGTTGGTAATAATTGTACTTCATTTCTAAATTCATCAGGGAATAAAGGTCTTATTGGTCTATCAATTAATCTAGAAATTAGAGTTTCACTTTCAGTTGGTCTAGCTTCTCTTTTAAAATATCCTCCTGGAATTTTCCCAGCTGCATAATATTTTTCTTGGTAATTAACTGAAAGTGGAAAATAATCTATATCTGGATTAACTTTTTTTGCACCTACAACAGTAGCCATCACTACTGTTTCACCACATGTTGCAATTACCGCTCCATCAGCTTGTCTTGCAATTTTACCCGTTTCTATTGTAATTTTTTTTCCACCTATATCTATTTCTTTTTTAAATACTTTAAACATTTATTTCCTTAAATTTAGTTTTGTTAATACATTTTTGTAGGAATCTATTTTATTTTTTTTTAAATAATCCAACAATCTCTTTCTTTTATTTACAGCTTTTAATAATCCTATTGAAGAATGCTTATCTTTGCTAAATTTTTTAATATGCCCAGAAAGAGTTTCAATTTTTTCAGTAAGAAGTGCTATCTGAACCTCTGAAGATCCAGTATCTTTTTCGTGAATAGCTAATTCTTTTATTTTTTTTTTCATATTTATCCTATTTGTTTATTTGTTTGTTTTATTAAATTTTCTATTTTTTCTGCATATTCAAAAGACTCGTCTTTAGCAAAAAGAATTTTTGGTAAAAATTTCATCGTTATTTTTTTTGATAAAGTTTTTCTTATTAAAAATGAAAATTCTTTTAATATCGTTATAGTTTCTTCAGCATTTTTCCCTCCAAGAGGTAGCACAAATGCTTTTGCAACTTTTAAATCTTGACTCATTTTTACTTCTGTTACTGTGATATTATTTGTATCTAGGTTTGGTACTTTAGCCTCGTTTCTTGCGAAAATCATTCCTAGTGATTGCTTGATCATTTCTCCAACCCTTAATTGTCTTTGTGAAATAGGTTTTCCATATTTATTTTTATTACTCATTATATAACTCTCTCAGTTGTTTTAGAATTAAATGCTTCTATTATGTCCTTTTTTTGATAATCGCTAAAATCTTTTAATGTTATTCCGCATTCTTGTCCGGTGCTAACTTGTTTAGCTTGATTTTTTTCTCTAAAAATTGAACCAATTTTACCTGTGTATATAACAGCGCTATCTCTAATAACTCTGGCATTAGATCCACTCGTAATTTCGCCTTCAAATACTTTTGAGCCTGCTACTTTTCCTACGCTTGAGACTTTAAATATTTCTAAAATTTCAGCTGAACCAATTACTTTTTCCTCGATGTCTGGAGCTAAAAGTCCAGACATTCTTTTTTTAATATAATCTAAAGCTTCATAGATTATATTAAATGAAGAGATAGATATTTTTTCTCTTTCTGCAAGTTTTTTTGCTTCTTTGCTAGGTTTAACATTAAAAGCGATTAATACTGCATTAGAGGCTTTAGCAAGAGTTACATCAGTCTCTGTAACCATTCCAACATCTGATAAAATAATTTTTGGTTTTACTTCATCGTGTTTAATATTATTTATAGCATTTTTAATTGCTTCAGATGAGCCATGAACGTCTGATTTAATTATAATGTTTAACTCTTCAGAAACTTTATCTTTAAATGCAGATTCTTGAGTGGCAAAAGTTAATGGATTCTTATTAACTTTACTTTCTTGTATTCTTGAGTCACACAATGTTTTTGCCTCTTTTTCATTATTTAAAACAATAAAATCATCACCTGCTCGTGCCGCTCCATTTATCCCAAGTATTTCAATAGGCGATGAAGGAGGTGCTTCCTCTATACTTTTTCCCATATCATTTATTAATGCTCTAGCCTTTCCCCATTTGAGACCGCTAACAAAATAATCTCTTTGTTTTAATGTACCAGATGTAATTATTGTAGTGACCACTGGTCCTCTTCCAATATCAATTTTTGACTCTAACACAACGCCTGTTGCTTTTGACTCAAAGTTAGTTTTTAAATCCAAAATTTCGGCTTGCAACATTATTGATTCTAACAATTTATCTAAATTTTTTTTTGTTTTTGTTGATATTTCAACCATTAAAGTTTCACCTGAAAGCTCTTCAGCAATTAGTTCGTATTCAAGAAGCTGATTTTTGATTTTTTGTGGATCAGCATCAGGTAAATCGCATTTATTTATTGCTACAACAATTGGAACTTTAGCAGCCTTAGCGTGATTAATTGACTCAATAGTTTGAGGTTTAACTCCATCATCTGCGGCTACTACTAGAACTACAATATCTGTTAACTTTGATCCTCTTGCTCTCATTTCTGTAAATGCAGCATGGCCTGGAGTGTCTATAAAAGTAATTTTTTTTGAGTTACTTTCGATTTGATATGCTCCTATGTGTTGTGTAATTCCGCCATATTCTCCTGAGACCACATTAGTACTTCTTAATACATCTAACAAAGAAGTTTTTCCATGATCCACATGACCCATAACTGTTACAATAGGAGGTCTATTTTTTAAGTTTTCCGCTCTTGAGTCTTTTATTTTTTGAATAATTTCTTCTGCTTTAGTTTCTCTAATTGGATTATGTCCAAATTCTTTAACTAAATATTCAGCAGTATCTGCAGCTAGTGTTTGGTTTATTGTAACATTTACCCCCATGGAGAATAAATGTTTTATAACACTGCTTGACTGTTCTGCCATTCTATTTGCTAATTCTCTTACAGTTATTGCCTCTGGTATATTTACGTCTCTTTTAACTGGTTTTAAGTTTTCTTTAAGTTCTTCTTTTGATCTATTTTCTTTAAGTTTTGCCCTTTTTAAAGATGCAAGACTTCTTGCCCTTGTCTCGATTTTATCACTTAGTGCTCTTGATACAGTTAGTTTTTGTTCTCTTTTTTTACTAGTTTTTCCTTTAAATTCTTTAGCAGTTTCTTCTTTTAATCTTTTTGTTGCTCTTTGCTCAGCCAGTTTTCTTTTTTCGTAATCATTAGTTGGAGGTGTTATTTTTATTTGATTATTTCTAAATCTTTGTCCAGGAAATTTATTAGATTTGAATTTATCTTTTTTTTCAAATGTATGACTTGCTTTTTTTTTATCAAAAAAGCCTTTGCTTTGAAATTTATTTGTTTTTTTTTCAATAACTACAGAATTTTTACCCTGTGTTTTAGCTAAGTTAATATTTTCTATAGATTTTTTTGTATTTATAGAAAGTGTTAATTTTGTCTTTTTTTTCTCCATATTTCATCACTCAATCTTTATAAACTATATCTCTTGCAGACATTATTAAATTATCCGCTTCACTCTGTGATAAGGCGAAATCCTCTAAATAACCTTTTATTTTCACTCTTTCTCCCTTAACAATATCATAACCACCAATTAATTCATCTGAGGCTAAATCAGCAAAATCGGACAAAGTTAATATTTTTTGTTCGCCTAACGTAACAAGCATACCTGGCGTTAAGCCTTTGTGATTTATTAATTCATTTTCTAATCCTAAGTCTTTAATTTTTTGTGATATTTCTTCTTGATCTTTTACATAAAATTCTTTTGCTCTATCAATCAACGCTTTGGCTGTATCTTCTTCTATACCTTCAATTTTAGTTAATGCCTCAACGCTTGTATCTTTAATTTCATCTATAGTAGAAAATCCTTCTGCAACTAACAGCTGTCCCAAAGTTTCATCTAATTCTAAATTTTTTACAAAGTTTTCTGTTTTTTCTTTAAATTCAATTTGTCTTCTTTCAGAGTCTTCTTTATCAGTCATAATATTAATTTCATAATTCATTAATTTAGTTGCCAATCTTACGTTCTGTCCTCTTCTACCTATGGCTTTGCTTAAATTATCCTCCGATAAAATAACATCGAGTTTTTTTTAATTCACTATTAACATTTACTCTTTGAACATCCGCAGGAGATAATGCATTCGTTACTACAATAGCTGGATCCTCTGACCAATTAACTATATCTATTTTTTCACCTTGTAATTCGTTAACCACTGCTTGAACTCTCGATCCTCTCATTCCCACGCATGCTCCTACCGGATCTAATGAAGTGTCAACCGCTTTAACACAAATTTTTGCTCTACTCCCAGGGTCTCTAGCAGATGATTTAATTTCAATTAATCCATCATAAATCTCTGGAACTTCTTGAATAAATAATTTTTCCATAAATTTTGAATGAGCTCTTGATAAAAATATTTGTTGCCCCCTAGACTCTCTTCTAACATCAAAACAATAAGCCTTAATACGATCTCCAGCTTTAATATTTTCTCTTGGTATTAATTCATTTTTTTGGATTATTGCTTCTGCTCTTCCTAAATCAACAATCACATTTCCAAATTCTAGACGTTTAACAATTCCACTTACTATTGTATCTTTTTTATCAATATAGTCATTATACTGTCTTTCTCTTTCAGCTTCTCTTACATTAAAACTAATGACTTGTTTTGCAGTCTGGGCTGCTATTCTACCAAAATCAAACGAAGGTAATAATTGTAAAATTTCTTCACCGATCTTTTTATTTTTATTTTCTTCGTCTAACCTAATGGCTTCTTTAAGTGTTATTTCAGTATTATTATTTTCAGGGTTTTCGACAATTATTAGTTTTCTGTAAAGTGCAATATCTCCATTATCTCTATTAATAATAACCTTAATTTCATTGTCTTGTCCAAATCTTGATTTTGCAGCTTTAGCAATTCCGGTCTCCATTGAATTAATAATTAATTCTTTATCAATAGATTTTTCTAAAGCAACAGCCTCGGCTATTCTAAGTAATTCTAATTTATCAGCTCTTTTATTCAGCATATTTTCTTTTTATTAATACCAAAAAAAAATGGGCCGAAGCCCATTTTGAAATTTCAATAATGTTACTTGAATATATATTTACTTTTTTTAATTTTTCAACTTTTTACTTTGAAAAAACTCCTTTTTTGTCTGTTTTTTCCCAAGAAAAAGAGCCATCTGACTCTGGCTCTCGTCCAAAATGACCATAAGCTGCTGTTTTTGAGTATATTGGTTTATTTAATCCTAACATTTCTCTAATTCCTCTAGGACTTAAGTCAAAATTTTCATTAATTAATTTTTCTACATGTTTATTTTTTTCTTCATCATTATCAAAAAGATCTACATAAATTGAAAGTGGTTTAGAAACTCCAATTGCATAGGCTAATTGAATTAAACATTTGTCTGAAATTTTTGAAGCAACAATGTTCTTTGCTAAATATCTAGAAGCATAAGCAGCTGATCTATCAACTTTAGTAGGGTCTTTGCCTGAGAAAGCTCCTCCTCCATGTGGTGCTGCACCTCCATAAGTATCAACAATAATTTTTCTGCCTGTTAGTCCACTATCTCCATCTGGTCCACCTATAACAAAATTGCCAGTTGGATTAACGTATATTTCTGTTTCATCTAAACCATTTATTAGATTTTTTGGAATAGACTTTTCAATGTAAGGTTTAACTAATTCTCTAACTTGAGATTGGTTAACGTCAGCTGAATGCTGAGTTGATATAACAACAGATTTAACTGATGAAGGTTTTCCATCTTTATACTCAATAGTTATTTGACTTTTTGAGTCTGGCTCAATATTTTTCAATTTTCCAGATTTTCTATCCTCTGCCATAAGTCTTAAAATTTTATGAGAATAATGAATTGGAGCTGGCATTAAAACATCTGTTTCGTTGCAAGCATAACCAAACATTATTCCTTGATCTCCCGCTCCTTCATCTTTGTTACCAGCTGAGTCTACTCCCATTGCAATATCTGCTGACTGCGAATGTAAATGAAGATCTATCTTCGTGGCATCCTTCCAAGTAAAGCCCTTTTGGTCATAACCAATATCTTTTATACAATCTCTTACTTTTGAAATTAATTCGTCTTTATTTATATCCGGACCTCTAGTTTCACCTGCTAAAACAACTTTATTAGTTGTTGTTAATGTCTCACAGGCAACTCTTGATTGGGGTTCTTTGCTTAAATAAGTATCAACCACCATATCAGAAATTCTATCACAGACTTTGTCTGGATGTCCTTCTGAAACCGATTCACTCGTAAATAAATAATTTTTTTTCATTTATGCTCCCTTCTTTTAACAAAAAATATCATTCCAATATAAATTATTATTATACAAAAAAATATCTTGTTACCAAATTTTGAAAAAAGAGTCTCATTAAATTTTTTATATTTAGTTATTTCTATAACTCCCCTCTGGGTTGACTCTAAGTGTGAAATTACTCTTCCATTAACATCTATGAATGCGGAAATACCATTATTTGTTGATCGAATAACATTTTTTCCTTCTTCAATTGATCTAAAAACTCCATGTGCAAAATGTTGGTGTGGACCTATAGAATTTCCAAACCATCCATCCTCTGAAATATTAATTATAAAACTAGCCCTGTTTGCTTCTTTGTTAATATTTCCAGAATAAATAATCTCATAGCAGATCAGGGGTATAAAACTGAACTTATTACTCTCGATAGAAAGCAACTTCCTGTCTTTTCCTTTGCTAAAAGACTCATATCCAAAAGAAATTTTTCTCAAACCAAGTTTTTTTAAAATATTTTCAAGAGGCAAAAATTCTCCAAAAGGAACTAATTTAATTTTATTATATTTGTTCAATAAATTTAACTCGTTATCTAAAACAACCATTGAGTTATAAGTATGTGAATTTTTTTCTGTATTTATTCCCATTATAATTATGTGATTAGAAGAAAAATTGTTTAAAAATAATTTTTTAAAACTTTTCAATTTATTGAAATTTACTCCTGCAAGTGCTCCTTCAGGGAAAATGAAAATAGTATTTTCAAAATTTGTAGGATTACTTAATTCAATTAACTCTTCAATAATTTCTTTTTCATTATCATATTCAAAATATCTACTAATTTCTATTTTTGGAGATACAATTTTTATTTTATAATCAAGTTCATGAAAATTTTCATTATTTTTCTTAATTACTAAACTGCCATATATATGATTCAATAATAAAATAAAAATAGTAAAAAATATCAATATAAATTTAAATCTAAAACTATGTTTAGAAAAAATAATTAGTGGTAATGAAAAAATTGTTATTGATATTAAATTAAAACTATATGTTCCAATTAAAGATAAAATTTGTAACGAATTTATATATTCAGTCCAACTAAAAACAATTAAATTCCAAGGAAAACCTCCTAAAATAAATCCTCTTACAAATTCGATTACAGAAAAAATTAATGAGAAAAGTAAAATTGTAAATAAATTTTTTTCTAATTTAAAAAATGAAAAAATTAATATACCAAAACCATAAAATAAACCTAAAAATAGAGGTATAACAATTAAAGCAATAGGGATTAAGGGTTTAAAAATTTCTTCGAAAGTCAAAGCATTCGTTATCCAATAAAGACTCGAAAGAAAATATCCAAATCCATAAAACCAACCAATCTTAAAAACAGTAAATTTGGATTCTTGGATATTTTCTATAATTAACAATATTAAAAATGGAAAGATTATAAAATTAATAATTAAAAAGTTATATGGTGGTAGACTAAATGATGTAGCCACCCCTAATATAAATGGTGCCAAATTAGAAATAATTTTTTTTTTTGAATTTGGTTTCAAGTTTTTTGATAAAAATTTTTAATTATTAGATCTTCTTTTTTTTTCATTTTATAATAATCTTTATTTTTTTTATGTTTATAACCATTTAAATGTAAATAACCATGTACCCACATTTTATCAAATTCTAAAAAAAAATTGGTTTTTTTAGATCTTTTATTAATAATTTCATAGCTTATAGCTATATCTCCTAGATAAAAACTTTTCGAAAAAAAACTATTTAATGGAAATGAAAGAACATCTGTAGTTTTACTTTTTAATCTAAATTTTTTATTTAAAAATTTCATCTTTTTATTATTAGTTAGTAAGAGACTAAATTCTTGTTTTTTTTTTTTAAATTGATGTATTTTTGAAATTATTTTAAGTTTTTTTTTAAGATAGTTTTGTGGATTTTTTATTTTTTTTTTCCAATTTAAACACTCTAAAATAACGTTTGCTTTAATCATTATTTTGATCTGAATATGCCTTTACGATCTTAGAAACTAAAGGGTGTCTAACTACATCAGTATGATCAAAATCTACAACAGAAATTTCTTTTAAGTGACCTAACAGTTTTTTCGATCTATTAAGTCCAGATTGACTTTTGTTTGGCAAATCAATTTGTGAAGGATCACCATTGATAACAATTTTAGAATTTTCTCCAATTCTAGTTAGAAACATTTTAATTTGAGTGTCAGTAGCATTTTGAGCTTCATCTAGGATTGCAAACGAATTTTTTAATGTTCTACCTCTCATAAAAGCTATTGGAGCAATTTCAATATCTCCTATTTCAATTCTTTTTTGAATTTTTTCAAAATCTAATAAATCATATAAAGAATCATAAAGAGGTCTCAAATATGGATCCACTTTTTCTTTCATATCTCCTGGTAAAAATCCTAATCTTTCTCCTGCTTCAACTGCTGGTCTAGATAAAATTATCCTTTCAATTTTTTTTTCTAATAACATTGTTAAAGCAACAGCTACGGCCAAGTATGTTTTTCCAGTTCCAGCTGGACCTGCAGAAATTATTATATCGCTTTCTTTTAGAGCTCTAACATATTTTTTTTGTCTTTCTGATCGTGGTATTACTGATCTTTTCGGTGTTTTAATAATATATTCAATATTTTCTTTCGATTTATTATTTTTTTCTTCAATCATAAATTTATTTATGGATGAAATTATATCTTTTTTTTCAATTGATCCATTACTAATAAATTGCTCAGCTAAGAAAGTTATTGCATCTTTAACAATTTCATTATCTTCATTTGCTCCCTTAATTATTATTGAATTTCCTCTAAAATATATTGTTGTTTTGGTTAGTTTTTCTAGTTCTTTAAGATTAATATTAAACTCACCAACCACACCCATCAACAAATTATTATCACTAAAAACTATGCCTATTGATTTATCATCTGAATAAACGAATTTTAAATCTAATTTTTTTTTTTTTAATGGATTATCTTTCAATTTTTTATGCTGCTATTACACTTTTGTTAATTTTTAATTTTCCAAATAAATTATTTTGATTAGAATTTTCTATCAAAACAGGAACAATTTTTCCTTCAATATCTTTTTTTCCATCAAAAATTACTGCTGTCATATGCTCTGCTCGACCAAAAAACTTTTCCTGATTTTTCATTTTATTTTCTACCAAAACATTTATTACTTTGTTTTCACTTTTTTTATTTTTTAAAATTTGATTTAAAAATAATTCATTTTGCGCAATTTTTAATCTTTCTTTTGCAAGTTTTTTATCTATTAAATTTAAATTTGACGCAGCAGTACCAGGTCTTGGACTAAAAATAAACGAATATGAATTAATAAATTTTAATTTTTTGATTAATTTAATTGTATCTTCAAAATCTTTATTTGTTTCCCCTGGATATGCAATTATAAAATCACTTGAGAATTCAATTTCTGGATTTATTTTTTTCAATTTTTTATAAATAGATAAATAGTATTCTACTGTATGATTTCTATTCATAAGCTTTAAAATTTTATCTGATCCGCTTTGAATTGGTAAATGTATAAAAGGAACTAATTTTTTACTTTTTGCATAACATTGAATTAAATCGTCAGTCATATCAATCGGATGTGAGGTGGTATATCTAATTCTTTTTAATTCAGGAAATTTATCAAGTTCCATAATAAGATCTGAAAGTCTGTATTCTTTTCCATTTTTCTCGTACAAGTAAGCATTAACGTTTTGACCTAATAGAGTTATTTCTTTTGATCCATTGCTAATTAATTGTTTTGCCTCATCAAGTATCTTATAAAAAGATCTTGAAGATTCTGGGCCTCTTGTGTACGGAACAACACAAAATTTACAAAACTTATCACATCCTTCTTGAATTGTAAGGAATGAAGACACTTTTGTATTTTCATTTTTAATTTTATCGAAATAACTAAATTTTAATATGCTATCAAAATCAGTTTCTTCATTTTTTTCATTTTTTTGTGAATAATTTAAAATTGAGTCATTAATTTTATGATATGCTTGTGGTCCAATAACAATATCAATATATGGTTCACGTTTAATCATTTCATTATTTTCAGCTTGCGCAACACATCCTGCTACAATAACAATTGGTTTATCTTTTGATTTAAAGTTTTTTTTAACTCTTCCAATTTCGTGATAGACTTTTTCTTTTGCTTTATCTCTTATGTGGCAAGTATTTAGGATATAACAATTAGCTTCATCCATGTTGTGGGTTTTTTTGTAACCAATTTTTGAAACTGATTCATATATTCTATTTGAATCATATTCATTCATTTGACAACCAAATGTTTTTATAAAAACTTTTTTTAACATTAATTAAGATTTTTTCTTTACCCCATAAAGTTCTAGTTTATGGTCTACCAATTCATATCCATATTTGTCTGCAACTTTTTTTTGAAGTTTTTCTATTTCTTCGTCAACAAACTCTATTATATCTCCTGATTTTATATCTATCAGATGGTCGTGGTGGCTTTCGCTTATTTGTTCATATCTAGCTTTTCCACCTTTAAAATCATGTTTCGCAAGAATGCCGGCTTCTTCAAAAAGTTTTACCGTTCTGTATACTGTTGCTATACTAATTTTAGGATCAATCTTTGTTACTCTATTATATAATTCGTCTACATCAGGATGATCTGACTCACCATAAGTTTCTTTGGACTCGGACATCACTCTTGCAATTACCTTCCTTTGCTCGGTAAGCTTAACTCCTTTTGCTATACATTTTTTCTCTATACTTTGTGACATAATTTATTTTAGCTTAAATATTTAGGTTTAATCAAATTTTTTTTTAAAATTCCTTTTTTTAGTAAACTTAATACTTTTTTATAATCTCTTAGTTCTATTTGTTGAGAATTAAATCCATATAAATTAAGCTTATTTGTAATACTTAAAGCTTTTGCTAAAGCTATGGAAGATCTAATTCCAGAAAACTTACCTGGGCCTTGATTTACCAATATATTATCTATCTTACTAATTTTCATATTTTTTTCTTTTAAAAAATTAAATAGCAAAATTGTTAATTTGTCAAAATTTTCTCTACTGTTAGGATATTCGCTAGTGTATGATTTAGTAATTGTTATGATTTTAAATAAAATTTTTTCATTTGCTGCATCTATTATCAAATTATTCATACTATTATTATTAACTATAAATTCTAATGCACAGGAAAATAATAGCAATTATTATTCTGAGGATTTTGGAACACTTTCATTAATGTACCACAGATTTAATGAGACAAAGTATCCATCTACTAATATTGAAATGAAAATTTTTAAAAAACAAATAAATTTAATAAAAGAAAATAATTTTGATTTTTACAGTCCGGAATTTTTCCATAAAGAGTTTAATATAGCGAAAAAAGAAAAAAAAATACTAATTACAATTGATGATGCTTTTTCCTCTTTTTATGAAAATGCATGGCCTTATCTGAAAGAAAATAAAATTCCATTTATTTTATTTGTATCAACAGAACCAGTGGGAAAATTTGGATATATGACATGGGAACAAATAAAAGAAATTGAAAAAGAAGATTTTGCTTTTATTGGAAATCATTCTCATACTCATGAATATTTGATTGATTTCACTTACGAAAAATTTAAAGAAGATATAGAAAAATCTATCAAAATTTTTAAAGATAAACTTGGATATAATCCAATATATTTTTCTTATCCATTTGGAGAGTATAGTCTCCAACAACAAAACTATATAAGTGAACATTTTAAATATGCTTTTGGTCAACACTCAGGAGTAATTGATTTAAATAAAAATAAATTTGAATTGCCTAGATTTCCAATTAATGAAAAATATGGAGATTTAGAAAGATTTAAATTTTTAATTAATTTATTACCTCTTGAATATAAAAATATTTATCCAGAAGATAAACTTGTTGATAATAAAAATAATCCACCAAAAATGTACGTTGAATTTTTTGAAAATCAAAAAAATTTAGAAAATATTAATTGTTTTTCAAATGAGGGCAATGAATGGAATAAAACAAATTTAAAATTAGAAGATAAAAAATTAAATATAAATTTTAAAGATAAATTTAATTTTAGAAGAGGAAGAATAAACTGCTCAATGAAAGATAATGATAATTGGAGATGGTTTGGAGTGCAGTTTACTGTAAAAATAGATTAAATCAGACTTTTTAATTGTAGACTTGATGGAAGCAGTTTTACATCATCAAAATCTTCCAAATTATTTTGTTTAATTATTTTTTTTAAAATTTTAACATATTCTTTTCCTGTTGCTGCATATTTATCTAAATATTCTACAAGAACAAGACTATCAATTTTTTCTTCTTTATCCCTTAATTCAGCTCTTATGAGTCTGAACTTTTTATAACTTGGATGAGTATTTAAATTTCTTTGATATGCCCTAACTGATGATTTTAAAATTTTGAATTTCATTACTTTGTGTGTAGAGTCATTATCTGCACCCGCTGGCTTAATTCCTTCGCCACTCCATGTCCATTGACCAAATAAAGCATTTCCCTCTAAAGCAAATCTCGACGTTCCCCATCCAGTTTCTTTAGCTGCTTGGGCAATAGCTAAAGAGGTAGGGATTTCATCCATTCTAATTTTTAATGTAGATAAATCTTTATTTAAAACACCATACTGTTTAAATTTTTTGTTTAACCATTTTTTTTCTAAATTTGAATTTCTATTTTTGTTAAGAATACTAAACAATTTTTTTCTCTCTAATTTAATTCTATTATTTTCCTCAAGAATCAAAGGTAAAATAATTTGAATGAATAAATTTTTTCTTTTTTCACTGCTTTCAATCATTTTCATTTCTTCAGGCAATAATGATAGTACAACTGGTTTTACTAACTTATTTTTCCTCACATCTTTTAAATTATAATTAGTATCTTTAAATAACTGTTCAATTGTTGCAGCATTTAATCTGACAGTATCACTAGGCAAATCATCGAAACGAAATACGTCATCAAATAAATTTTTTAAATCCAAACCTTCATCTAATTTGGGATTTTTTAAAACACCTCCATCTAATACCTTTTCAAAATTAGTTTTTGATTTGTTAGTTATTTCTTTTGAAATATCAAAGTTGTTCTTTTTAAATTCAAAGACAAAAGGCATTAATGAAAAAAGGCCAATTATTACGAAACTGCTTAAAAGTGTATAATAAAAACCTTTAAAACTATCTTTTAAAAAACTTTTTTTATTCTTTTCAATCGCAATTAAGCCTCTTTTAAATAGAAACTCTCGAACCTGATGAAGAGTTATTTTTCTTTTTTTATTCATGATTCGTAATCATATATAGCTTATTATTTTGGAAATTTAAATTGCTATAACTTCTTTTACGTCAGAAATATAGTGACACAATAGGTTTTGCACACCTTGTTTTAAAGTCATTGTAGAGCTTGGGCAACCTGAACAACTCCCCTGTAATTTTACTTTAACTATGCCATTTTTAAATTCTTCAAATTTTATATCACCTCCATCTCTCGCAACAGCTGGTTTCACTTTAGTTTCTAAAATATTAATTATTTTTTTTTCTATTTCTGTATAATTTTGTTTTGCTTTTGTATGAACATTTTTATCAATAATAAATTCATTTCCACTTTCATAAAATTCATTAATAAAAGAAATAACAATATGTTTAATATCTTCCCATTCAGATTTTTCTAATTTATTTACTGATAAAAAGTCTTCTTCTAAAAAAATACTAGTTACACCATTAATAGAAAGAATATTTCTTACTAGCTCGTTATTTACTTTTTCTTTATCTGAAATTTCAAAAGATCCGCTATTAGATACTTTTTTTCCAGGAATAAACTTTAGTGAATTTGGATTTGGTGTATTTTGAGTTTGTACAAACATTTTAAAAACCTATTATTTCTTTCATCAATTTTATTTTTTTTGAAGCGATTTTATCTGCTTTTTGAAATCCTTCAAATAGAATATTTGATAGATATGTCTCATCATCTAATAGTTTCTTTATTTCATTTGAGATAGGATTAATTTTTTCAACAACAAGTTCTGAAAGATTTTCTTTAAATTCTGAAAAATTTTTTCCACTAAATTGTTTTATTGTGTCCTTTAAATCTTGACTAGATAAGCTTGCATAAATACCTAATAAATTTTCAACTTCGGGTCTTTTTGATAAATTTTCACCAGATCCGGGCATAGACATAGTATCTGTTTTTGCTTTTTTAATTTTGTTAATTATTTCATCTTTTTCATCAGTAAGATTTATTCTGCTTAAATCTGAAGGATCAGATTTACTCATTTTTTTTGTACCATCTTTTAGACTCATTATTCTTGAAAAATGTTTTTGTATTAAAGGTTCTGGAACTTTTAAAAAATCAGGAGAATTAAAATCATTATTAAACCGTTGAGCAATATCTCTACATAATTCTAAATGCTGTTTTTGATCATTGCCAACCGGAACATGGGTTGCATCGTAAAGCAATATATCTGCTGCCATTAAAACTGGATAAGCATATAGTCCGATACTCGCTTTTTCTTTATCTTTCCCAGCTTTTTCTTTAAATTGTGTCATTCGATTTAGCCAACCCATTCTTGCCACACAACTTAATATCCAAGCTCCTTCCGAATGTGCTGAGACTGAAGATTGGTTAAAAATTATACTTTTTTTTGGATCTAGCCCGCTTGCTATAAAAGTTGCTAAAGTTTCTTTAATATTTTTTTTTAATTCATTGGGATTTTGCTTAACTGTAATTGCATGTAAATCTACAATGCAATAAACGCACTCACTATCTTTTTCATTTTGAAGTTCAACAAAATTCTTAATAGCACCTAAATAGTTACCCAAATGTAAGTTTCCGGAAGGCTGGACGCCTGAAAAAATTTTTTTTGACATTAATTTAGTACTTTAGATTAATATCACTAATTTTAAAAGCCTTGATCAAAATTGCTATTACCAAATACGTAATTAATCCAAACATTACAAGGCTGATAAGATAAAGTGATTTATAATTCTCACCATAAGCAAGATTCGCTTCAAAAGAAGACAATAGAAAGACAAATAATAAGCCCATTATAATTGCTGAGAACAATATCCTAATAAATTTATTCACGAAGGTTGGGTTGAAACTAAAATATTTATCTTTTTTTAAATATATAAATAGAATTATTGAATTAAACCATGAGGAAATAGTTGTTGCTATTGGTATTACTATAAATCCGAATTTTTTAAAAAAAATTACACTGATTAAAATATTTACAAAAACCGAAACCAAAGAAATATAAAATGG
Organism: uncultured Pelagibacteraceae bacterium; assembly: GCA_902579215.1. Taxonomy (GTDB): domain Bacteria; phylum Pseudomonadota; class Alphaproteobacteria; order Pelagibacterales; family Pelagibacteraceae; genus Pelagibacter. The sequence continues at coordinate 17,929 of CACHGH010000010.1, read as the reverse complement.
AACTTTTGTATTATGTCTTGCAAAATAAAAACTGGAAAATACTTTAATTAAGGAAAATGCAGGAAGCCCTAGCGCAAAATAGAATAGTGCTTTTGCTGAATTTTCTACCGAGTTCTCATCAAATAATCCATAGCCAAATAAAGCAGATATAATTTCTTTTGAAGCAATTAATAAGGCGACGGCAGCTGGAAGACTTAAAAATAAACTTAACTCTAAAGCTTTATTTTGTATTAATGATATTTTTTCACTTTTGTTGCCTGCAACATGTTTTGAAAGTTGTGGCAAAATAACAGTACTTATAGCAATCCCTGCAATAGCTAAATTTATTTGATAAATTCTATCTGCATAATACAAATATGAAACAGCACTAGCTTGGAATGATGCTATTATTGTTCCTATCAAAATATTTATCTGAGTTACACCAGAAGAAAAAATGCTGGGAAGTAACTTAGAAAAAAAATTCTTTACTTTTTTATCTATTGAAATTTTAAATAAAAATTTTGGTGAATAAAATTTTTTAACAAAAAAATATAGAAATATAAATTGTATGATACCAGCTATTGTCACTGAATAAGACAAGTAGTAAACAAGTTCATCTCCTATAAATTTTCCATAAAATAAAACAATTATCAAAAAAATATTTAAAATTATTGGAGCACAAGCAGCAGCTGCAAATTTATTATGAGAATTTAAAATTGCTGAAAAAAAAGATGATAAGCTTACAAATAATAAAAATGGGAAAGTTATTCTTGTCAAATTAATTGCTAAATCCATTTTTTCTTCAGCTCCACTAAATCCGGGAGCGATAAGAAAAACAAAAAATGGCATAAATAGTTCAATCAACAAAACAACAAAAAACAAAATTAAAATTAATAAACTAAATATTTTTGTTGCAAATTTATCAGAGCTATATTTGCCTTTTTTTAATTCTGACGCGTAGCTTGGAACAAAAGCTGCATTAAAAGTTCCTTCAGAAAATAGTCGTCTAAAAGTATTCGGTATTCTAAAAGCAACAAAAAATGCATCAGCTAAAAGACCGGTGCCAAGAAAAATTGCAATTAAGATATCTCTTATGTAACCAAGTATTCTGCTGATTATAGTAAAAAAACTAAACGTGCCTGTTGACTTAATAAGGTTCATAAATCATATTAGTCTTAAAATTGCTCCATTTGTATATCTAATTAACATAAATGAAAAAAACTAAAATTGATCATTACACAGATAAAGAAGCATTAGAATTTCATAATAATAATAAATCTGGCAAGATTGAGATAATTTCCTCTAAACCTATGACAACTAAAAGGGATCTAGCTTTAGCATATTCCCCAGGTGTTGCTGCGCCTGTAAGGGAAATTTCTAAAAATCCTGATAGTGCTTATGATTACACAACCAAAGGTAATTTAGTTGCTGTAATTAGCAATGGCTCTGCAATTTTAGGAATGGGAAACTTGGGAGCTTTAGCCTCTAAGCCTGTAATGGAAGGTAAGGCAGTGTTGTTTAAAAGATTTGCTGATATTAACTCTATAGATATCGAAATTGACTCATCAGATACAAATGAAATCATTAAAAGTATAAAAAATATAGCTGGAAGTTTTGGTGGTATAAATTTAGAAGATATTGCTGCACCAGATTGTTTTGTTATAGAAGAAAAATTAAAAGAAATTTTAGATATACCAGTATTTCATGATGATCAACATGGAACAGCAATAATAACTTGTGCTGCATTAATTAATGCACTTGATATTTCTAAAAAAAAAATTAGTGAAGTAAAAGTAGTTATTAATGGTGCGGGAGCATCAGCTATGGCTTGTGCAAATTTATTTACCAAAACTGGGGTCAACAAAAATAATATTACAATGCTTGATCGTAAAGGAATTTTATACAGAGGCAGAGATAATCTTAACCAATGGAAATCAGCTTATGCAATTGATACAAAAAAAAGAACTTTAGACGAAGCTATTAATGGAGCTGATGTTTTTTTAGGTTTATCTTCAAAAGGTGCTTTAAAAAAAGATATGGTAAAAAAAATGTCAAAAAATCCAATTATTTTTGCTTGTGCAAATCCTGATCCTGAAATAACTCCAGAAGAAGTAGAAGAGGTTAGAGATGATGCAATTGTTGCAACTGGCAGATCTGACTATCCAAATCAAGTAAACAACTTAATAGGATTTCCATATATTTTTAGAGGAGCTTTAGATGTAAGGGCTAAAACAATTAATGAAGATATGAAAATTGCTGCTGCAAACTCTATAGCCACTTTAGCTAGAGAAGATGTACCAGATGAAGTTGTGGCTGCAATGGGAGGAGAACGTCCTAAATATGGAAAAAACTATATTATTCCATCAACTTTCGATCCGAGATTAATTTCTGAAATACCTCTGGCTATTGCAAAAGCAGCAATTAAAAGTGGTGTTGCTAGAAGAAAAATTGAGGATTTTGATGTCTACAGAGATCAACTTAAACAAAGATTAGATCCATCTGTAACAATTATGCAGGGAATTAACTCTCAAATTAAAAAAACACAAAAAAGAATTGTTTTTGCAGATGGTGAAGATGAAAATACTTTGAAAGCTGCTATTGCTTTTAAAAATAGTAAATTAGGAATTCCTATATTGGTTGGTAAAAAAGAGAAGATAAAGGAACAGCTTAAAAATATAGGTTATAGCGAAAATTTAAACATTGAAATAACGAACTCTAATGACAAAGAAAAAAGAGAAAAATATGTAAATTTTTTATTTGAAAAGCTTCAGCGTGAACAAGGTCTTCTACAAAGAGACTGTGATAGAATGGTTAGAAATGATAGAGTAATTTGGGCATCATGTATGGTTTCTTGCGGTGATGCTGATGGAGCTGTTACAGGTAACACAAGAAGATTCGGAACTTCTTTTCAAAAAATAATCAAAGTTATCGATTCTAGACCCGGTGAAATAATGTTTGGATTAAATATGGTAGTAAATAAGGGAAAAACTGTTTTTATTGGAGACACAACCGTCCACGAATATCCAACTTCTGAACAGCTGGCAGAAATAGCAGTATCAGCGGCTAGGGTTGTAAGATTGTTTGGTTTTGATCCAAAAGTAGCGTTCGTATCTCATTCTACATTTGGCCAACCAATAACTAGTAGAACTAAACATATTAGAAATGCCGTGGAAATATTAAAAAATAGAAATGTTGATTTTAAATTCGATGGAGATATGCAGCCCGATGTTGCTTTAGATGAAGCATACAAAGAATTATATCCTTTTTCAGAAATAGTTGGTAATGCAAATATTTTAATTATGCCTGGACAACATAGTGCAGCTATTTCTTATAAAATGATGAAAACGTTAAGTGATTCAAAAGTAATCGGTCCTTTATTAATTGGATTAGGACAACCAATAGAAATTGCTCCTTTAAGATCCTCAACTTCAGAAATATTAAATTTAGCTTCAGTAGCTGCTTATTCTGCTGGAGTAATAAATTACGGAAAGAAAACTAATTAATTTAATTAATCTTTTTGAATCCTTAAATCTTCAACTAATAAAATACTAGCAATAACGTCCTCCACATCTAAGATTTCTTTTGCTTCCTTAATAACTATTTTTCTTTCTTCACTAGTTAAAGCGATTCCATATATATAAATTTTTTTTTTATAAGTATCTATTTGATAATTTGTTGCTTTTATATCTTTATTTAAAATCAAAGCTGTTCTCAATTGAGATGTAATTAATAAATCTTTTGCAGATTGTTTAAAATTAAATGCTTCTTTTACTTTAATATCATTTTTTACAGATCTGACACCACTTGTTTCCCAAGCTAATTTTGTTATTCGAAGTTTTTCCTCAGGGTTATTAACTTTGCCAGTTAAAAAAATTCTACCATCTAATACTTTTGTATTTACAGATAATAAATAGCTTTTTTCCTCAAGGACTAACCTTGCGGACAAACTTTTTTGCATAACTGAGTCGTCAATTTGTGTACCAATCGACCTAGGGTCTAATGCCACACTAACTCCCGTTCCAAAAACTCCTTTTGATCCTGTTCCCACACAACTAGTGATCATTAAAAATGTTAATAAAAAAAATAATAAGTTATTTTTCATTTTTTAATTTCAAACAATAATTGTAAATTTCCTTCTTGGAAATATTTTTATTTTGGCTAATTAACTGTGTAATATCTTTTATACTTAAAGTTTTTAACATTTTCTTTATATTTTTTTTATCTGATTCGTTAAGCTTATTTATAAAATTTTTTTCTGAATATTTTTCAGATAAAACTAAGGTTAATTCACCTTTAGGAATTTTTTCAAAAATTTTTATATCATCAACATTTGATCTTATATATTCTTCATAAAATTTGGTCATTTCTCTACAAATTAGTATTTTTCTACCTGAAAAAAATTTTTTAATTTGAGGTATAGCTTTATTTATTTTTTTAGATGAAATAAAAAAAATAATAGAAGAATTTAAATTTGATAAAAATTCTAAATCATTTTTTAATTCTTTATTTTTTTGTGGAAAAAAACCATAAAAATAATACTTTTCAGAGAACCCACTAACAGAAAATGAAGCAGAAACAGCAGATGATCCAGGTATGGGATATATATTAATATTATTTTTTATACACTCGTTTATAATTATTTGACCTGGGTCAGATATAGTTGGTGTTCCAGCATCAGAAATTATAGATACAATTTTTTTAGATTTTAAAACTTTAATAATATTTAAAACATTTTTTTTTTCATTAAATTTATGATTTGATATTAGTTTTGATTTGATATTATATTTTAATATTAAATTTTTTGATATTCTCGTATCTTCACATAAGATATAGTCTGACAATCGTAAAACCTCTATTGCTCTGAGAGTTATGTCTCCTAAATTTCCTATGGGCGTAGAAACAACATATAAACCATATTTTAAATTATTAATTTTTATGTCAGTTAGTGGAATCATTAAATATAACCATTATAATAATAACATTAAAATGAAAACAATTACTAAAATTATAATTTTTATTTTTCTGCTTTTAATTACAAATTTTCAAAAGATATATGCGGAAGAAAAAATTAGGATTGGACTTTTAGTACCTCTGAGTGGTGAACACAGTGAAATAGGTAACTCAATTCTAAAATCAGTCAGACTTGCTATTAATAAAATAGATAACCAATTACTCGAAATAATACCTAAAGATTCACAAGCAAACCCTGAAATAACATTGCAGAATGCAAAAAAACTAAAGGATGAAGGTATTAAAATTATTATAGGCCCAGTTTTTAATAAAAATTTAATTTATTTAGAGGAACTAAATGAAATAATTTTTCTATCTTTAACAAATAAAGTTATTAATAATCCAAAAAATATTATAAGTGCTGGAATAAATGCAACATCACAAATAAATACAATAATTAAATTTAAAAAATTAAATGACTTAAACAAAACTTTATTTCTTATACCTAAAAAAAACTATAAAGATGAAATAGAGGAAGCTATAAAAAAATCTAATATTAAAATTAAAAAAGTTTACTATTATGACTCTGATCCAACCAAACTAACTAAACAAATAGAAAAAGTAACACGATACCCACAAAGAAAACAAAACTTAGAAGATGAAATTAAGAGATTAGAAAATTCTGACGATGAATACAAAGATCTAAAAATAAAAAAATTAGAAAAAAAAGATACAATTGGTAAAATAGGTTTTGATTCAATTGTTATTGCTGATTTTGATGAAACTTTAAAAAGCATTACAACTTCTCTTTTATACACAGATGTTTCTCCAAAAAAAGTTCATTTTATAACTTTGAACCAATGGTTCGATGAATCTCTACTTAAAGAAAAAAGTTCTCAACCTATATATTTTCCTTCTATTAATAAAAAAAACTATGAAGAATTTAAAACACTATATAGTAAAAATTTTAATGAATATCCAAATCAATTATCTTTTTTAAGTTATGATTTAGTAGGATTAGTTTATTATTTAATTGCTCAAAATAATTTTATAATTGACCAAAATATTTTTGTTAAAAAAAACAAATTTAAAGGCAAAGTTGGAATATTTGAAATAAATGATAAGAAGATAAGCCATGTTCTAAACTTTTATATGGTCGAAGATAATAATTTTAAAAAAATTTTTTAATTTTTTTAAATGCATTATATCGATGATCACTTTTATATTTTAACCTAGGACTGATTTCACCAAAAGTTTTTTTTTTATTTAGAGGAATAAAAATTGGATCATATCCAAAACCATTTTTACCTTTTTTTTTACTCGAAATATATCCTTCGACTTTACCTGAACTTTTCTTAATTTTTCCGCCAGGCCAATAAATAGTCAATGCACAAATAAATCGAGCTTTAATTTTTTTATTTTTCCAATCTTTATCCTTTTTTTTTATTTCTCGAAAAACTTTATTTATAGCTTTATTAAAATTTTTATCCTTTCCTCCCCATCTTGATGAATGGATTCCTGGTTTTCCATTTAAAATATCTATTTCCAAACCAGAGTCGTCAGATAAGCAAATCATTTTTGTTTTTTTTGAAAAAAACTTTGCTTTAATAAATGAGTTTTCTTCGAAAGATTTGCCATTTTCGCTAGGACTTTTGATTTTAAAATTTTTAGTTGAAAAAACATTTAAAGATTTTGGCAATAAATCCCTTATTTCTTTAACTTTTCCAGGATTATTAGTTCCAATTAGAATTTTCGAAATTTTTTTATTATACATCTAGCAATTATTAAATTTCATACCATATAAGATATCATGGAAAAAGAAGAAAGCTCTATTAAAAATCAAAAACAGACTTCAGAGGAAGTTGAAGAAAAGGAAAATGATAATAAGGAAAAAAGTTTAAGTCCTGAGGAAAAAATAAAAGATTTAGAAGATAAACTTTCAAGAGCTCTAGCTGAAATGGAAAATCAAAGAAGAAGGTATGAAAAAGAAAAAGATGATGCTTTTGACTATGGTGGATTTACTTTTGCAAAAGAAACTTTAAATTTGATAGATAACCTTGAAAGATCAAAAATAACTTTACAGAATGACTCAAGTCTAAAAGATACTGATGCATTAAAAAAGATTTTAGAGCATCTAGAAATTATAAATAAAGATACAATGTCTATTTTTAAAAAAAATAGTATTGAATCAATTGACTCAATCGATAAAAAACTTGATCCAAATTTTCATCAAGCAATGATGGAAGTAGAAGATGATGAAAAAGAGCCTGGAACTATTGTTCAGGAAATTCAGAAAGGATTTATGATGAAGGATAGGCTTTTAAGACCAGCATTAGTTGCTGTTTCAAAAACAACAGAAAGTAATAAACAAAAAAGTGAAAAAGACGAGCAAAATCAAGATAAATCAAAAAAGAAAAAATGAACAAATGAACTTGCAGATTAAAAATTAACTCTTATATGATCTTAAGGAAATAACAATTATGAGTAAAGTAATAGGAATAGATTTAGGAACAACGAACTCATGTGTAGCTATAATGGATGGTACACAGCCTAAAGTATTAGAAAATGCTGAAGGCGCTAGAACAACTCCCTCTGTTGTAGCTTTTACAGATGGAGATGAAAAACTAATAGGACAACCTGCAAAAAGACAGGCTGTTACAAATCCTGAGAATACAATTTTTGCTGTAAAAAGATTAATTGGAAGAAACTTTGATGACCCAACGGTAAAAAAAGATATTCAAACTGCACCGTTTAAAATTGTGAGTTCTGATAAAGGAGATGCCTGGATAGAAACAAAAGGTCAAAAATATTCACCATCACAAATTTCTGCTTTTACTTTACAAAAAATGAAAGAAACTGCAGAAAAATATCTTGGGCAAGAAGTAACTAAAGCAGTAATAACTGTACCAGCTTACTTTAATGATGCACAGAGACAAGCTACAAAAGATGCTGGAAAAATCGCAGGACTGGAAGTACTTAGAATTATTAATGAACCAACTGCTGCTTCTTTAGCATATGGGTTAGATAAAAAAGCAAATAAAAAAATTGCAGTTTATGATTTAGGTGGGGGAACATTTGATGTTTCAATTTTAGAATTAGGTGATGGAGTATTTGAAGTTAAATCTACTAATGGAGATACTTTTTTAGGAGGAGAAGATTTTGATAACTCGATTGTAGAATATTTATTAAATGAGTTTAAAAAAGAAAGTGGAATCGATTTAAAATCTGATAAATTAGCTTTACAAAGATTAAAAGAGGCTGCTGAAAAAGCAAAAATCGAATTATCTTCAGCTACGCAAACAGAAATTAATTTACCTTTTATTACAGCCGACAAAACCGGACCAAAACATATTAATTTAAAAATGACTAGAGCAAAACTAGAAGCTTTAGTGGAAGATTTAATTGCTAGAACTATTCCTCCATGTAAAACAGCTTTAAAAGATGCAGGATTATCAGCGGGAGAAATTAATGAGGTAGTTTTGGTTGGTGGTATGACCAGAATGCCAAAAGTAATGGAAGAAGTAAAAAACTTTTTTGGAAAAGAACCTAACAAAAGTGTAAACCCAGATGAAGTAGTAGCTATGGGTGCAGCAATTCAAGCTGGAGTTCTACAAGGAGATGTAAAAGATGTATTGTTACTTGATGTAACTCCTTTGTCTTTAGGAATTGAAACTTTAGGAGGAGTATCTACAAAATTAATTGAAAAAAATACAACTATACCAACAAAAAAAAGCCAAGTATTTTCTACAGCAGAAGACAGTCAGCCAGCAGTTTCGATCAGAGTTCTTCAGGGAGAAAGAGAAATGGCTTCTGATAATAAAATTTTAGGAAATTTTGAGTTAGTTGGAATAGCCCCTGCTCCAAGAGGAGTTCCACAAATTGAAGTAACTTTTGATATTGATGCAAATGGAATAGTTAATGTATCTGCGAAAGATAAAGGAACTGGAAAAGAACAAAAAATTCAAATCCAAGCATCAGGTGGTTTAAGCGAAGAAGAAATTGGTAAAATGGTTAAAGAAGCTGAAGCCAATAAAGATGCTGATAAGAAAAAAAGAGAAGCAGTCGATTCAAGAAATCAAGCTGATACTTTATTACACTCAACAGAGAAAAATTTAAAGGAGCATGGAAGTAAAGTTTCTGATGCAGATAAGAAAGCTATTGAAACTGCATCTGCTAACTTAAGAAATGCTTTAAAAGGAACAGATGTTGAGGATATTAAAAAGAAAACACAAGAATTAGTTCAAGCATCAATGAAACTTGGTGAAGCAATTTATAAATCTCAACAAAGTGCTAAGCCTGGTGATGCACCTAAAGATGCAAAAGTAAAAGAAGAAGGAAAAAAAGACGACAATGTTGTTGATGCAGACTTTGAAGAAGTAAAAGACGAAAATAAAGAAAAAAGCGCCTAAGCTAACAACTGCTTGTCTAATTAGTTATGGCAAAAAGAGATTATTATGACGTCTTAGGTGTAAAAAAAAATTCATCTGCAGATCAAATTAAATCAGCTTACAGAAAATTAGCAGTAAAATACCATCCAGATAAAAATAAAGATGATAAAGCTGCAGAAGAAAAATTTAAAGAAGCTTCTGAAGCTTATCACGTTTTATCCAACTCTGAACGCAAACAAAACTATGATAGTTTTGGTCATGCAGCATTTGAAAATGGAGGAGGAAGAGGTGGTTTTAGCAACTTCGATTTTTCTAGTCATTTTTCTGATATTTTTGAAGATTTTTTTGGAGAAGGATTTGGTGGAGGAACAAGAAGAAATAGAAGATCAAATAATAGGGGTTCAGACTTAAGGTATGATTTGTCAATAACATTAGAACAAGCATACACGGGAAAGAAACAAGACATTAAATTTTCTACCTCTGAAAAATGTGATAATTGCAAGGGCAGTGGTTCTAAACCAGGTCATGATGCAGGATCATGTTCAATGTGTGGAGGTCATGGACAAATTAGATCTAGTCAGGGGTTTTTTACTGTACAACAAACTTGTCCTCAATGTTCTGGATCAGGAGAGGAAATAACTAATCCATGTAACAGTTGCAATGGACAAGGAAAAAAGCAAGCATCAAAAAGATTATCTGTAACAATACCTAAAGGTGTTGATGACGGAACAAGGATTAGGCTAGCAGGAAAAGGAGAGGCTGGCTCGAGAGGTGCAAGTAGTGGTGACTTATATTTATTTATTAACGTTTATTCTCACGATCTTTTTAAAAGATCAGATGAAAATTTGTTCTTTGAATGTCCAATATCAATTGCAGATGCAGCGTTGGGAACATCTATTGAAATACCTACAATAGATGGAGGTAAAGCAAAAATTAAGATCCCACAAGGAACTCAAAGTGGTAAACAATTTAGATTAAAAGGTAAAGGAATGCCTTATATGAGAGGAAGTGGAAATGGTGATCTCTATGTTCAAGTAAATACAGAAGTTCCTGTTTCATTAAATAGTGAACAAAAAGAATTACTTGAAAAATTTAGAGAAATTGAAAATGAAAAATCAAACCCGAGTATTAAAAAATTCTTTCAAAAAGCCAAGAGTTTCTGGAAAAATTAAATGAACTGGGATCAAATTGTTCCAGCCATTTTTATGATTGCTGTTTTGATATTAGTTCTACCATCTTTTTTACAAACTAATTCAAAATTAAAACAATTTTTAACTAATCTATCTATTTGGGCTATAATTGTTTCAGTTGTTATGATAGTTTTATACTTTATCTTTTAAATGAAAAAAATAAATTTAGCTATCACTGGATGTATGGGCAGAATGGGTCAGCAAATAATTAAATCTGCAAAATCTGATAAAAATTTTAAGATAGTGACTCTTACAGAAAGTAGAATAATTAATAAAAAAATTAGTGGAATTAAACCTAGCTTAAATACGGAACAAGCTTTTAAAAAAGCAAATTTAATAATAGATTTTACAGTTCCTAAATGCACTTTTGAAGTTTTAAAAATTGCAGCAAAACTAAAAAAAAAAGTAGTTATTGGAACTACTGGATTTTCTAAAAAACAAGAAAATTTGATTAAAAAATATTCAAGAAAAATTCCAATACTTAGAGCTGGTAATATGAGTTTAGGAATTAACTTATTGATGTATTTAACTGAAATTACATCAAAATCTCTTGGAAACAATTTCTCGAGTAAAGTTTTTGAAATTCATCATAAACATAAAAAAGACCATCCTTCGGGTACAGCTTTAATGCTTGGAAAGGGAATAGCTATTGGAAGGAATAAAGACTTTTATAAATTAATAGGAAAAAAATATTTAAATAAAAAATCTTTTCCTTATGGAAAGAAAATTAATTTTAATTCATTAAGAAAAGGTGAGGTAGTAGGTGAGCATGAAGTAACTTTCTCAAGTGGTAAAGAAGTAATAACACTTAACCACCAAGCATTTGATAGAACCTTATATTCAGAAGGAGCATTCACAGCAGCTAAATGGTTAATGAATAAAAAACCTGGCCTTTATTCAATGAGAGATGTTTTAAATTTTAAATGAATGAAGTTCAAAGATCTAAAATAATATTAAAAATATTAAATAGGATCTATCCAAAAACACCAATCCCTTTAAAACACAGAAATAAATTCACTCTATTAGTTTCTGTGTTACTGTCCGCTCAAACTACAGATCTTAATGTAAATAACGTTACTAAAAACATTTATCCAAAACACAATAAACCAGAAGATTTTGTAAAGTTAGGAAGAAAGAAAATTGAAAGATTAATTAAGAGTATAGGTATTTTTAGAGTGAAGGCCAAGAATGTTTATTTACTATCAAAACAACTTATTGAAAAACACAATGGAAAAATTCCTGATAATTTCGAGGAACTTGAAAAGTTACCAGGGGTAGGTCATAAAACTGCGAGTGTAGTTATGGCTCAAGGATTTGGTCATCCAGCTTTCCCTGTAGATACTCACATTCACCGACTAGCACAAAGATGGGGCTTAACTAATGGTAAAAATGTTGTCCAAACTGAGAAAGATTTAAAAAGATTATTTCCTAAAAAATTTTGGAATAAACTCCACCTTCAAATTATTTATTATGGAAGAGAATACTGCAGAGCTAGAGAATGTTATGGTTTAACTTGTAAAATTTGTACGACTTGTTATCCTAATAGAAAAATACCAATCAAAACAAAGAAAGCATAATTATGAAAATTTTAGGGATAGGAAACGCAATCGTAGATGTTATCTGTAAAGTTGATGACAATTTTATTAATCAAAATGGTTTAACAAAAAGCACCATGAAACTAATTTTTGATGAAAATGAATTCAAGAAACTATTATCTAATCTCAAAATAGAAAAAACTGTCTCAGGTGGTTCTGTAGCGAATTCAATAGTAGGTTTATCTCAGCTCGGAAATAAAGTTGGCTTTATTGGTAAAGTTTGTGATGATGATCTTGGAGATAAATATGAAGATGGATTAAAGAAAGAAAATGTAGAATACTTTTACTCTAAAAAAAAAGAGAAATTACCAACTGGCACTTGTTTAATTCTAGTCACTCCAGACTCAGAGCGTACTATGTGCACATTCTTAGGTACGGCAGGAAAAATAAATGAAAATGATGTAAGTTCTGATGTGATTAAAAATAGTGAGATAATATTTCTTGAAGGTTATCTTTGGGATGAAGGTGAACCAAAAAAAGCATTTGAGAAAGCAATTAATAGCGCAAAAAAAGTTGCAATGTCATTATCAGACCAGTTTTGTGTTGATAGGCATAAACCTCATTTTTTAGATTTAGTTAAAAATAAATTAGATATAACTTTTGCAAATGAGCAAGAAATTACATCTTTAATTGATGCTCAAAATTTTGATGAAGTTATAAACTTTTCAAAACAACTTGGTAAATTAATAGTACTGACTAGAGGAGAAAATGGTGCTATTGCCATAAAAGGAAATGAAGTTTTTGAATGTGGTGTTCAAAAAAACCTTAAGATTATTGATTTAACTGGTGCTGGAGATCTTTTTGCTGCTGGTTTTCTACACGGACATGTAAATAATTTATCAATTAAAGAAAGTTTAGAAAAAGGGACAGAAATGTCTTCTAAAGTAATCCAACAAATTGGAGCTAGACTATAAATTTATTTTTTGCGTCTTTTAAAACTTCCTTTTCCTTTTTTAGGTTTAACTATTTTTGGTTTAAATTTTTGTGACATCAAATCTTTTGCAATAAAATTTCTTTTTTTCATTAAATTATGTAACCATCTTTTTTACTAATAATAAAATTATCATCATTAAAAGTATCCTTAATTTTTTTTCTTAGTCTATATATATGAGTTTCAACAGTGTGGGTTTCAAGATTTGATGAATAATTCCATACTTTATTTTGCAAAGTATCAATTTTTTGTGGTTCTTTTTGCTTGCTTAAAAAAATTAAAATATCTATTTCACGTTCAGTTAAATTCAATTTTTTTTGATTTTTAAAAATTGTTCTTGAATTCAAATCTAAAGAATATTCACCAATTTTTAGGTTAGATTGTAAATTGTACTTCTGTTTTATCAAATGAATATTAATTTTATCTAGAATTTTGTCAATTCTATTTGGAAGTTTCTCAAATACAATAACATTTTTTTCATTAATTTTTTTAGAGGGTTTTTTTAAAATGATTGTAGAATAATTTATGTTAATTTTTTTGCTTTCTTCTAATTGTAAAATTTCTGATTCATTGTTGTAATAATTTATTTTAAAATGAGTAATAGAATTTAACTCTAATAAAATATTGTAAAGTTCTTTAAATTCTATAATATTTATAGATGGTTTATCCATTAAGATAGATTATGCTAATAAAAGTAAAAAATAAAGCGTCCTTAACAATTGATGATTTTACATTTAAATGTGCAATTGGCAGAAATGGAATCAAAAAAAATAAAAAAGAAGGAGATAAATCATCCCCAAGAGGTACATTTTCGCTTGGAAAACTTTATTATAGACAGGATAAAGTTCCAAAACCCATTACAAAACTAAATATAAAAAAGATAACAAAAAAAATGGGGTGGTGTGATGATCCTTTAGAAAAAAGTTATAACAAAGAAATTTTAATAAATAGAAAAATTAAATTTGAAAAACTTTATCGTCAAGATGATATGTATGATTACTTAGTGGTTATTAATTATAATACAAAAAAAGTTATACCTAATAAAGGAAGTGCAATATTTTTACATTTAACAAAAAATTATAAGCCAACTCTTGGCTGCATTGCTATAAGTGAAAAAGATTTTACTATATTATTAAAAATTATAAATAAAAAATCTAAAATTAAAATTGGTTAAATTCTCTCTCCAAAAATTAGAGATCCAATTCTAACAAATGTAGCTTTAAAGTTTAATGCTTCTAAATAATCTGAAGACATCCCCATGCTTAAGTCACTTAAATTCAGTAAATTATTTAATTCTAACATCTTAGAAAAAAATTTTGAGGTATTGTCAATTGGTGGAATACACATCAAACCAATAATATCTAAGTTATAATTTTTTTTACACTCTTTATAAAAACTTTCTAACTCGTTTATTGAGACGCCATTTTTTTGATTTTCATTTCCAATATTAACTTGAATAAAAATTTTAGGTTTAAATTCTTTTTTTTTTTGTTCTATAGATATTTTTTCGGCTAATTTAATACTATCTAAAGAGTGAATGTAATCAAATAATGGTAAAACGAACTTAACTTTGTTTGTTTGCAATTTACCTATTAAATGAAGTTTTATATTATTATTTGTTTTTTTTACTTCTGACCATTTTTGTACAGCTTCTTGAACTTTGTTTTCACCAAAATGTACATGTCCATGTTTTATTAGTGGTGTTATTTTATCTATTGGAAATGTTTTAGATACTGCAATTATATTAGCATTACTATTGTTATTACTAATTTCTTTTTGTATTGATATTAAACTTTGAACACTATTATGCATAAAAATTTACCTAGATTTTATCATTTTATAAATCACTTTGATAAAAATCATATCAGAAAATTAGATAAAAAAATTGCAATTATTTATAGAGATTACTCTAAAAAAAGTAACGAAAACTTAATAATAAAAATTAGAGATTATTGTAAAAAAATTAAAAAAAAATTTTTTATCTCAAAAGATTTAAAGCTAGCTTCTAAATTAAATCTTGATGGAGTTTATTTGCCGTCTTTTTATAGAACTTTAAATACAAAAAGAAATTACCATAAAAATTTTACTATTATAGGTTCAGCTCATACAGTAAATGAAATAAAGATAAAAGAAAAACAAGGTGCTAGGTTAATATTTATATCACCAATTTTTAGAGTAAAAAAAAATAATAAATTTCTAGATGTAATTAAATTTAATTACTTATCACAATCAACAAATAAATATGTTATTGCTTTAGGTGGTATCGACAATAATAATTTAAATAAACTAAGAAATACAAGATCATTTGGTTTTGCTGCGATTTCATATTTTTTTAAACATGATAATATTAATTTATTAATGTACAAAAAATATGAGCGATAAAAATCAAAAATTAGAACAAGAAGTAAACTCTATAATAAACCAGTTTAATGTTGGAAATCACGAAGCGGTTATTTCTAAAGTTAAAAAAATCATCAAAAAGTTTCCTGAATACTTAATTTTGTATAATATTTTAGGATCAGCATATCAACAAATTGGAGAACATAACTTTGCCAGAAGCACATTTTCAAAAGCTATAAAAATGGATCCAAACAATATAACAATAATGAATAACTTGGCTAACACACATAAGCGTCTGGAAGAATTTGATCAATCAGAGGATTTGTTTAAAAAAATAATAAAAATAAATCCTAAATACACTTACGCTTTTATAAACTATGGAAATTTAAAAAGAGATATGAATGACTTTGAGAGTGCAATTGAATTATATAAAAAGGCACTTGAGTTAGAAAGCAAATTGCCAGTCGTTAATTTTGCTTTGGCGCTTGCATATCAAGGGATAGGTAAATTTGATTTGGCAATAGATTATGCAAATAAAACATTAAAATTAGATAAAGGTTTTACTCAAGCAGACAAAATTATTAGCCAATCTAAAAAATATAATAGTGGTGATAAGCACTTTATAGAAATGAAAGATAAAATAAAAAATTTAAAGTTAAATAATTTACAAAAGTTAAATTTACATTTTGCTCTCGCAAAAGCATATGAGGATATAGGAGATATAAAAAATTCTTTCGAAAATTTAAAACATGGCAATAAACTTAAATATGACTCACTTAACTACAATTTTAATAATGAAATTAAATTATTTAAAGATTTAAAAGAAACTTTTGAAAAATTAAATATAGAAAAATTAATAAATAGTAATACTTCAAAAAAAAAAATCATATTTATTCTAGGAATGCCACGATCTGGAACCACACTCGTGGAACAAATAATTAGTTCACATTCTAAGGTATTTGGTGCAGGAGAATTACCGTATTTGTCAAAAATTCTCTCCAAAAATTTCTTTAATAAAAGCGAACTTTCCAAAGAAAAAATTAGAAATATATTAACTGAGAATAATGAGGAAATAGATAGAATTGCAAACGAATATTTAGATTATATTGATAAATTTAATACAAAGGAAAATAATATAACTGATAAGGCCCCTTTAAATTTTAGATGGATTGGTTTTATAAAAGTACTGTTTCCTAATTCAAAAATTATTCATTGCACAAGAAATTCAAAAGATAACTGTCTTTCACTTTTCAAAAATATCTTTGAAGGTGGTTTAAACTTTAGTTATGATCAAAAAACTTTAGGAACTTTCTATAATTTATATTCAGATTTAATGATTTTTTGGAACCAAAAGTTTTCTAGTTTTATACACGAGGCAAATTATGAAAAAATCCTCTCTAATCAATTAGAAGAAAGTAAAAAAATAATTGAATTCTGTGGACTAGATTGGGAGGAAGAATGCTTAAACTTTCATGAGAATAAAGCACCAATAAAAACGATGAGCACAGCTCAAGCTAGAAAACCTTTATATAAGAGTTCTTTAAATTCTTATGAAAAATTTTCTCCATATTTAGAAACCCTTAACGAAACAATTAAATAAAATACTCAGATAAAAAAAAAGCCCCGATAAAAATCGGGGCTTTTTAATAATTTTACTTTTTTGGATTAGAATGAGAATGATAGAGCAATCTCTGTCATTTCGTCATTTGATCCTGCTGTACCAGCATTGTTAGTAACTTCGTTGTGGTTACCAGCAATTTTGATAGAGCCCATAGTGTAAGCTACAGCGATACCTTCACCTTCTTCATCTACATCAGTTCCAGGCGCATCATATGTAAGCGTTCTTTCACCGTAAGATATAGAAAGGTTATCGTTTACGTTCCAAGCAATACCCCATGCGTCAGTATTTTCGTCTGTTCCAGACTGTTTACCTTCTTCAATTCTGCTTATTTGGTAACCAAATGTTGCAGAACCCATAGTGTAATTTAAGAACGCTGTTCTGTGCTCATCATCATCAGTAGTTCCAACATCGTTGTTTGCGTTAGAAATCTGACCATAACCAACACCAGCAGAGATAGCATCTCCGATTGGCATAGTAATAGCTATACCCCAAGATGAATCTGCATCTGTTCCGCCGCCTGAAGACGATCCGTCAGAGTTGCTTCCACCTTTAGGATTATAAGCATAGTCGATGTTTACATCACCTAATGATTTAACATAGTTCCAAGTACCTGAGTTACCTTGACCAACTAAACCACCAGCAGTAGTTCCATCTAGACCATCCCAGATTTCTTCTGCAGCTGTTGGAGTTTTGTCGTCAATGTTTCCCAAACCTGAACCAGCACCTTGGTCAAATCTGATCTTACCTAGATCTCCCATGTCAATTGATAATGACGCAGAAGACATACCAGCAAATTGGTCTTGAGAAGCTTGGTAGTAAGATACAGTGTAACCATTAACATCACCTGAAGCAGTGAATGCTAGGTTTGTTTTCATACCCCAAGGGTTACCAGTAACCTCTGAAGGGTCTTCACTTGTGTAAGTTAAAAGCGTTGC
>CACHGH010000009.1 GCA_902579215.1 uncultured Pelagibacteraceae bacterium | reverse complement strand
TTTTTTACCAAATTTATTTAAAATTTTTTTTAAGTTAACAAAATTAATTGATTTTTTTTTATTTTTTATAAAATTATTGTATTTCATGTTAAGTTTTAAAAGTGTAATATCTTCACCATTTGCAATTAGTATCGAATTTTTATCAACAAATTTATCAATTAGGCTCATAGATTTTTCAAAATGATAACCCTTTTTTTGAAGAGTATATGGTGTAATTTTTGTTAATTTTGTTATTCGTTTTGGTATTTTTTGTTTTATTTTTATAAAAATGTTTAATTTTTTTTTTTTGTTTCTTAAAAAAATATTAGAGCATTTTAAAAAAGATATTTGAATTATCTCTGGAAACAACTTTTTTTTAAATTTAATAACACTTTTAATATTGGAGTATTTTTTACTTAAGGAAAGATATTCAGTATCAAAAATTATTATTTTCATTGTTTATAAAAAAATTTTTTCTACTTATTTTTTTTCTTTCCAATCATTACAAAAAAACCACCTTCGCTAATTTGTCTAGGATTTAATGTTAAAGAAACTTCATCAAGAAATATTTCAAAACTATTTTTAATTTCATTTTTTTGAAATAATTTTTTATCAAGATTAAAATCGAAAGGAATAGAGGATAAAAACTCAATATTTTCATCGTTAAACCAATTCAAAACTTGAGAATAAGTATGTGTTGTCTCTGAGGGATTTTTATATTGATCTAAAAACCAAGCATATTTTTTTTTATAAGATATTTTTTCTCTAAATCTTTTATCTAAAAATTTTAAATTGTCCCCAAAAACTCTAATTAAGCCTTGTCTCATTTTCTGAATAATTCTTCCATATTTATGATAAAGACCAATTACAATTATGCCCCCAGGTTTTAAGACTTTAACTAATTTTGAAAATGCTAGCTTTGGATTATAAGTATGGTGTAATACACCATTTGAAATTACTATATCAAAAGTATTTTCCTCAAAAAATAATTTAAAAATATTCATTCTAAATAAATGCACTGATTTAATATTATTTGAGCTAATAAATTTTTTTGCCTCAATTAATGAACCTTTTGATAAATCGATACCATATACTTGTCTTCCATATCTGCTTAGCGCAATGCTCATTTGTCCAGTTCCACAGCCTGCTTCTAATATATTTGTTCTCATTGGTATCTCATCATCTAATTTTTTTCCAAAGACGCTTTTTCTTGATTTGTCTAAAAGTGAGCCAAAATCATCAACATCATCATAGTTTGGAAATTTAACATCATTATAAAAATCTGATTGTGTATTAGTTAAAGAATTTCCATCTTCAATAAATAAATCAGGGATCTCGTTAAAGAATTTATTCTCAAACACTTTATTAAGATCAATTTCTTTTTTACTATTAGGATCTACAATTTTAATTGAAAATTTTTTCATAAATATCTTATTTTATTGAATATAACCATCTAATACTAGTCGTTTTTCAATTGCTTCAGCTACTAGTTTGTATCCCTCTGCATTATAATGGTTATAGCTTCTAAATGGAAAAAGTGACAATGGATCTGAATGGGGTTCAAACACTTCGGTATGAATATCAATAATTGGAATATTCAGCTTTTGTACAGTTTTGATTACAAAATTACGATTTGGATGTTCCATATCTAATGAATATCTATTCCAGTCTGGCAGATATACAAAATATATTTTTCCATTCCACTGCGAAACTGTTTGTTTTGCCTTTGATAAAACATTTTCAAAAACAGGAGTAGGTAGTACTATAGGCTCGGATGTAGGCTGTAATTTAATTCTCATCCTTAAATTATAAAGCTTTGCAATTTTAATAATTGGATGATTTACAAGTTTTTCTGACTTTTGCTTTTTTGACCACTCTGATTTTATATAATTTTTAAGCACTTTATCAATTTCTTCTTGCCTATAAATTAATTTTTGTGAGTAATCATCTTCGTTTAAATATTTTTTTAATATTGATGATTTCATTTCAATTTTTAAACCACCTAAATCATTAATGTAATACAACCATAAGACTATCTTTGGTTTAAAGGGCTCACCATACTCCTTTAGAGCCGCTAGTTCGAGCAACGGTCCATTACCTGACTTTCCAACACTTATTGCATTGTAATTTAATTGTCTAAGAACTGCACTTATAGTTTCATCTGAATTAACCGAAAAACCTTCGGTATAGGAATCTCCAGTTAATAAAATGTCAACTTTATTTTTCATGTATAATCCTTTTGAATTATTAAATCCGTATTCATCTGTTTCGACGATAGGATAAAAACCTGCTTCGTTACTAAGGATTGTTGTAGAATTTGAAATAGTTCCAAGAGGATAAATTCTACCATCATCAGATTTTAAACCATCAGACCCTATAAAATTTGAAGGAAAAACGTTTGGAAATGCATTTACACCGGAGTCTCTTAAATCTGCTATTGTATCCATTCTGGTTGTTGTATGTTTATTTTTAAACTCTAAATAAGTTTCAAATCCATATATGGATATTCCTATTGTAAAAAATAATACTGACAAATTAACCTTGAGACTATTGCTTAGTTTTTTTAATCCTAAGCCAAACAATGATGAAAAAACTACACCAAATATTATGCTAAATTTGTAAAAATTTTCTATTTCCTCATCTCCAAGATTTGGAGCATGCATAGGATAAAATATTCTGTATGAAGCGTAAATTGTTATTAATACCCAAAATATTATTCCCAATATGAACACTGCATTCGCAAATTTGATAATGCTTTTGGGTGGTTCTTGACCCTGCTCGCTCATATTGTTAATTTGTTTAAATAAATTATTAACTTCATTGTTATTGTATAATCATTAGTTTAAATAAGTTTATAAAGGAAATTAAAAATATTTTAAATATTTATTGTTAATGAAAATTTCATATTTATTTAATTCATCTATTCCATCCGATCTTCCTAGCAGTCTTCAGGTCGCAAAAATGTGTGAAGGAATGCGAAAAATAGCTGATGAAGTTAATCTAATAACCCCAATGCCTGGACTAAACAAAAAATATTTAAATGAATTTTATAATATAAAAAAAGAGTTCAAGCTTCATAAGCTTGAACTTTTTAAACGCTATCCATTGGGAATTCGATATTACTTGTTTTCATTTATTTCTATATTATTTGCAATTACTCTTAAATCCGACTTATATATAACAAGAAATTTTTTTACATGTTTTTTATTAGTATTATTTAGAAAAAAAACAATTTTTGAAATACACCATGATTTATCATCCGAGGGTAGAATTGTCAGATTTATATTTAAAACTTTTAAAGTTTTTAATTCAAAAAAAATATTAAAAGTAGTAGCAATTTCAAAAAATGTAAAAAATTATCTTATAAATGATTTGGGAACTATTGAAAAAAAAATTCATGTTTTGCCTAGTGCTACAGGACTTCAAAATAAGAGTTGGAAGGGCACTATTATTAAATCAAAAAAAAATTTAAATATTGGATATTTTGGAAGCTTGGAAAAAACAAAAGGGATTGATTTTTTAATAAATCTCTCAAAATTAGATAAAAAAAATAATTATTATATTTTTGGAGGAACAAATAATAATATTAATACATTAAAAAAAAAAATATTTCACAAAAACTTAAATTTACAAAGTCATGTTCCTTATAATAAATTACAAAATTACTTATCAAAAATGGATATTCTAGTTATGCCATATGATAAAAATACAATTAGGTCAGCTGGAGGAATCGGAAATATTTCTAAATACATGTCTCCCTTAAAATTATTTGACTACCTTGCTGCTGGAAAAATTATAATTGCAACTAAAAATAATTCTTTAGAAGAAATAGTTGAAAATAAAAAAAACTGCATATTAATAGAAAAATTAAATACTCTAAATTGGCAAAAAGAAATTAATTCAGTATTAAAAAATCGATTATTTTATCAGAACATTGCAAAAAATGGTTTTAATCTTTCTAAAAAATATACATATGACATAAGAGCAAAAAAATTTTTAGATTTAAAATGGAAGTAAAAAAAAAAACTATTTATTATTGGTCACCAGCTCTAAGCAAGGTAGCAACATGTAAAGCTGTGATCAATTCAGTTTATTCTTTTAAAAAATATTCTAGAGACTTTAATTCATATTTAATTAGTGCATGTGGAGAATGGAATTATTATAAAAAGGAAATTGAAGAAAAAAAAATTAATTTGATCAAATTAAATATTAATTATTTTAGATTTTTATTAAAAGAAGGGTATATATTTAGCAGAATTTCATACTTATTAGTTTTCTTAATCAGTTTTTTTAGCTTATTTAAATTGATAAGACAAAATAGACCTGAATATTTAATAGCTCATCTTATAACTTCATTGCCTATTGTTTTATTTATTTGTTTTCGGTTTGAAACAAAGTTAATTTTGAGAATATCAGGACTTCCAAAATTGAATTTTTTTCGGAAATTTTTATGGAAAATATCAAATAAATTTTTATACGCTGTAACATGTCCCACTGAAGAGACTAAAAAAGCATTAGTATCACAGGGAATATTTAGTGAAGAAAAGATATATTTAGTTAGAGATCCAATAATTGAAATAGCAAGTATTTTAAGTAAACAAAAAGAAAAGATTGACGAAAATTATAAGGAAGGATTTGTCTTAGCTGCAGGCAGATTAACAAAACAAAAAAATCAAATTTTATTAATAAATCTAATACAGAACATTGCTAAAGAAAATCCAGCTATAAAACTCTTGATTCTAGGTGATGGTGAAAAAAAAAATTTTTTAATCAAGAAAATCAAAGAGGCAAAAATTGAAAATAATATCGAGTTATTGGGCTATAAAAAAAATATTTTTAAATATTTAAAAAAGTGTAAATGTTTCATTTCAACATCTTTATGGGAAGATCCTGGCTTTGTGATGGTTGAAGCAGCTGCATCAAACTGTTTTGTAATTTCTAGTGATTGTAGATCAGGTCCCAAAGAATTTATTGGCAAAGACAATGGATTATTATTTAAAAATAATAATTTGGATGACTTAATAAATAAATTTAATGAATTTAATTTAATGAGCGCTAAGGACGTAAATAAAAAAATTATAAATGCAAAAAAACAATCTAAAAATTACACAGTTTTTAGTCATTATAAGCAACTTTTAAGTATATTTTAATTTTTATTAAACAAAAAAGTATTAACTAAATCATAATATTTTTTTAGATTTGTGTTTTGATCGAATCTTATCAATCTCGATTTAGAATATTTTAACATTTGTTTACAAGTTTTTTTATTTTTTGTATAAAAAATTATTTTTCTTGCAAGATCTTTATAATCTTTAGGTTTAAATAAAAGTCCACCTTTGCCTTTATCTAATATTTCTGCAGGTCCAGTTGGACAGTCACTTGATATTACAAATTTATTTAAAGTTATGGCTTCCAAAATTACATTTGGCAAACCTTCATATATAGAAGTTAATACCATTAAATCTGAACTTTTAAGGTATGGATAGGGGTTAGATGTAAATTTTTTAACAAATATAATTTTTTCTAATTTATTACTTTTAATAAAATTTTTAATTTTATCTTTGTTTACACCCTTTCCTAGAATTAAAATTTTAAACTTTAATTTATCTTTTAAAAGTAGTGCTGCTTTTAAAAGTGTTATATGATCTTTTTGATCTGTAAATCTTCCTATATTTATTATTTTTAAATATTTTTTATTTGAAATTTCTACTTTCTTTTTTGATAATTTTTTGATCTTATGTACATCTAAGGGATTATATATACAAAATGATTTTACATTAAATTTTTGTTCCATTTCTTTTTTAAAATCAAAACTATTTACAACAATTTTATCAGCTAAGTTAAGAACAAACTTAAAAACAAATTTTTTTATAAAATTTTTTGACCAGCCTGAAGGAGATGAATTTGACCTAACAACAACTTTAACATTTAAAATTTTGCAAAGTAGTATGCAGTAAATGTTTGCTTGAAAAGAAAAAACCACTTTATTTTTGTTTCCTAATAGTTCCCTAAATAGTAAAAATAAAGAAATTAGATACTTTGTTTTTCTATTCAAATAATCAAAGTTTATTTTTGTGGTAATAAAGTTAATCTTTTTATTAAATTTTGATTTAAATTTTTTCGATAAACTGATTATAGCTACTTTTTTAATCCTTGTGCTTAAATAGTTGGCTATAATCATAAGATTTTTTTCAACACCGCCACCCTCAATAGAAGGCATGAATATAATTAGTTTTTTTTGATTCATTTGTTTATAAATATGCTATTTTAAATTTTATATTTAGCATATTGAATGAAATTAGTTAGTGTAATAATTCCATACTACAAAAAAAAGAAATATTTTTCAAAAACAATAAGCTCAGTATTATCTCAAACTTACAGAAATATTGAGATAATAATAGTTTATGATGATTCAGATCTTTCAGAATTTAAGTTTTTATCAAAATTGAAAAAAAAACATAAAAGAATTTTGTTACATATAAACAAAAAAAATATAGGAGCAGGAGCATCTAGAAATTTAGGTATTAAAATTGCCAAGGGAAGCCATATAGCTTTTCTTGATGCAGACGATTACTGGAAAAAAGACAAAATTTCTAAACAATTAATTTTTATGAAAAAGAAAAAATCTGATATTTCGCATACATCATATAATATTATAAATGAGTCTGGTAAAAAAATTTCATACAGGCCTGCAAAAGATCAAAGTTTTTTAAAGTTAATTAAATCTTGTGATATAGGTCTTTCGACAGTTATGCTTAAAAAAAAAATAATAAATAAAAAATTTAAATTTCCAAATTTAAAAACAAAAGAGGATTTTGTTTTATGGCTAATGTTGACTAAATCAGGACGCACGATTCATGGTATGAACGAAAAATTAACAAATTGGAGAAAAACACCAAATTCATTATCTTCTTCATCTTTTAGAAAACTTATTGATGGATATAATGTTTACCGCAAACATCTAAAATTTGGATTCATAAAATCTTTTTATTTTTTATTGATTTTGTCATTGAATTTTCTTAAAAAAGTTTAAATTACAATGAGTGTTTTTCTTATCTTTTTATCAGTTCCAATTATTTTAATAATAAATAAATTTTTGCTAAATAAAAATTTATTATTGAATTTTTCAGGAGAAATTCATCAGGGATTTGCATCAAAAACTAAGACACCATTATCTGGTGGAATAGCAATAATGATATTTTTATTTATTAACTTACCACCAGAAAATATAAATATTTTGGTTTTTTTCTCTCTGATTTTTGCCTTAGGAATAATTTCTGATACTCATTTTATAAAATCACCAGTAGTAAGAGTGATAATACAATTTTTAATTATTTTCAGTTTAATTCTTTTTTTTGATATTAAAATTAGAAATCTAAGACAAGAATATCTTAATTATTTTTTAACCTTTAATTTTGTTGGTTATTTGTTTTTAACTTTTTGTTTTTTAATATTAATTAACGGATCAAATTTTATTGATGGATGTAATACTTTAGTTCTTGGTTATTATATTTTAGTTTTATTTATAATAAAAAAACTTAATTTTTTTTACTTGTCTGGATTGAGTGAAAATTTCTTTTTTCAATTTTTAGCGTTACTTTTAATATTATATTTTTTTAACTTGTTGGGAAAATTATTTTTAGGTGATAATGGAGTATATTTAATTTCTATATTTTTTGGATTTTATTTAATTAAGATTTATCTTAGTAATCAATTTATTTCTCCATATTTTATAGCGGTCTTATTATGGTACCCTGCTTATGAAAATCTTTTTTCATTAATAAGAAAATTTAGAAAAAAATTATCACCATTACTTCCTGACACTTATCATCTGCACCAGCTTTTATTTTATTTTTTAAAAAAAAATTTTTTTAAAAAAAATATTATTGCAAATGGTATGTCAGCGAACTTAATAAATTTTTATAATGGAATAGCGTTTTTAATTGCAGCAACAAATATTTCAAGTACTGAATTTCAATTATTGATTATTTCTGCGAATGTAGCAATATATTCACTTTTATATTTGTACTTATATAAATTTAGGATTAAAAAAATCAAATAAATGATAGGGCACATAGTTCAGTGGTAGAACGCTACGTTGACATCGTAGAGGTCGTAAGTTCAATTCTTACTGTGCCCACCACCATAAAAATTAATTAATAAAAGAATAGTTTAATCATAGATGTTAAAATTAAAAAACCATCTCTAATCGCATTAACTTTTTTTCTTCCAGCAATTCTCGATCTTTCGTATGAAGAAATAGATGTGATTCTATAATTTTTCTTTATAGCCTTAATAGGCAGCTCTACACAAAACCGAAAGTCATTACTTTTTAATTTCAATTTTTTAGTTTTTTTTGTGTCACATAACACATAAGTGTAAAGTATATCTGAAATTGGTAGCCCAAAGAAAATTTTTCCAATAAGTGTAAATATTTTGTTTCCAATAAAGGTTACCCAAGTATCATCCTCACTTCCTGAATTTCTATTTTCGTATCTAGAGGCAAAAACCATATCATAATTAGTTGAAGTTGCTTTTTTAACTATTTTTTTTATTTCTGATGGGTTAAATGAACCATCAGCATTAAAGATTATAAAATATTTTGTTTTTACTCTCTGTATTCCTTCTATAAGAGCATTTCCATAACCCTTACCTTTTTGATAAACAATATTTACACGGAATTTTTTTGCACATTTCACCGTTTCGATATCTTTTTTTTCTAATATAATATAAGTTATTATTTTATATTTCTTTAGCTCAATTAAAACTTTTGGTAATGACTCTTTTTCATATTTTGCTGGTATAATTAATGATAAATTTTTCATTTTTAATAAGATATATATTTTAATAAATTATGTTTGCAAATATTAGTTTTATTTTTTTCTTTTATCTATTTTTAATTACAATAATAGGTCATGGAAGGATATTTTCCTCTATTTTTTATCCTAATTTTTCAAAATTAAATTTTGGTTTTCAAGGGCTACTAGGAATATTTTTTTTAAGTTTAATAGCAATGTTATCTAGTTTTTTCTTTGCCCATAGTTTTGTTTTTAATTGCTTTATTCTTGTTCTGGGTTTTATTGGTTTCTTTTTTAAAAAAGATGAGGTTTATTTTAAAAAAAATCTTAAGTTTTTATTATTAATTTCTTTATTATCTTTAATAGGATTGTACATATCCAAAAATCATGATGATTTTCCATATTATCACTTACCTTATTCATTAACTTTAGTTGAAAATCAATTTATTATAGGAATGGGCAATTTAGGTCATGGTTATAGAACCCCATCTTCTATATTTTACTTTAATTCTTTATTTTATCTTCCTTATATAAAATATAATTTGTTTCATGCCCATGGCCTTTATACATTAATATTTTTTAATATCGTTAGCCTCAAATTTATTTTTCAGAAAACTAAAAGTAAAAATTATGATTTTTTTTATTTTTTATATTTATTATCATTTATTTTTGTTAATTGTTTTTTCTACAGAATTGCTGAATTTGGAGCCGATAGAGCGGGTCAAATATTAGTTTTTTTAATTTTTATAAAATATTTTGAGATAATTAATTTCAACAATAAAACTGATAATATTAAAAAAGATATAGTTCTACTAATTTTATTTACTGTTTTAGCTGCAAGCATGAAAGCTTATTTTTTCATATATTTTATTATTCCTATTATTTTATTATTAAACAAAAAAATATTTTTTACTTTTATTAATTTCAAATCTATGAAAATTTTATCTGTTTTTACTTTTTTTGTTTTAATGATATTTTCAATAAATTTTTTAAGCACAGGGTGTGCCCTTTATCCTGCAAAACAAACTTGCAATGAAAATTTACAATGGTCAATTAAAAAAGATGAAGTACAAAAAATGAAAGTACACTATGAATGGTGGGCTAAGGCTGGAGGAGGTTCTAATTATTCAGTAGATATAAAAAAAAAAGATTATGTTAAAAATTTTAAATGGATAAATAACTGGATAGAAAAATATTTTTTTAATAAAGTTTCTGATTTTTTATTTGGTTTAGTCTTTTTATTAATTTTAACTTTTTGTTTATTTTATAGAAATAAAAAAAAACAAATTAAAAAAAAATTTAACTATTTTGTTCCTTTGATCTTATCTTCTGTTTTTTTGGTAGAATGGTTTTTATTTCATCCATCTTTAAGATATGGTGGATATGTCTTAATTTCTCTAACATTATTTATAATTTTTAGTTTGTATTTAAGTAGTTTTAACTATTTCCATAAAAAAAATTATAAATTAACTATTTTTTTGATTTTTTTAACTTTTCTAGTTTATAATGGTAGAAATATATCAAGACTTAATCACGAAATTGCCAAATATAATTACGATATTCTTAATTACCCTTTTTTTTATGTACCAAATGTTAATTACAAACTTAGTTTCAACGAAAATGGAAAAAAAATTTATAATCCAATTGATGACATGTGCTGGGCTACTCCTACACCGTGTTCTAATAGGTCTAAAATTAAAATGATTTATATAAATAAATATAAATCCATAATAAAATAATGAATTATTATATTAGATTATTTCATTTATTGTTTGCATTTTTTGACCAATTTACAAATAAAAAAATATGTAATTTTTTTAAAAAAAAAATTAAGAATAAAAAAATTACTTTAATTGATGTAGGTGGACATAAAGGAGAAACCATAAACTTATATTCAAAAAATTTCACAATTGATAAAATATATTCTTTTGAACCAAATCCTTTTATTTATAAAAATTTAAAAGCTAAAAGTAGCAACAATGTTTTTACCTACAATTTAGGTGTTGGCAATGAAGAAAAAACTGAAGACTTAAATATTGTTGTTGATAGCCAGTCGTCAACATTTAATAAAATATCAGAACAATCAAAATATTTTTTATTAAAAAAAAAATTGTTATTACCATTCTCAAAAAAAAAATATAGCTTTAAACAATCTGTTAAGATTATAAAACTATCTAATTTTATTAATGAAAATAATATTAGCAACATTGATATTTTAAAAATTGATACAGAGGGTTATGAATATAATGTGTTAAAAGGAATTAATAATGATCATTTTAAATTAATAAATTTTATACTTCTTGAACACCATTATGATAATATGATTGATAAAGATTATAGTTTTTCTGATATATGCAATATCTTAAAAAAAAATAATTTTGCTCTAAAATTTAAATCAAAAATGTATTTTAGAAAGACGTTTGAGTATATTTTTGAAAATTTAAATTGATGAAATATTGATTTTTAAATATAAAAATATGAAAGTTTAAATTTATGAAAAAAAAAATTGCACTTATATTTGGAGTAACAGGCCAAGATGGATCTTATTTAGCTGAATTTTTAATAAAGAAAAAATATATTGTTCATGGTGTAAAAAGAAGATCTTCATCTATAAACACAAATAGAGTAGATCATATCTACCAAGATCCACATGAGTCTAAAAGAAATTTTATTTTGCATTATGGCGATATCACTGACTCAACATCTGTATCTAAAATTATTAAAGCAGTAAAACCTAATGAAATATATAATTTAGCAGCTCAATCTCATGTAGCAGTTTCATTTGAAGTTCCAGAGTATACGGCTAATGCAGATGCCTTAGGAGCTTTAAGAATATTAGAAGCAATTAAATTTCACAAGATGGAAAAGAAAACTAAATTTTATCAAGCAGGCACTTCTGAAATGTTTGGAAAAGTTCAATCTGTTCCGCAAAATGAAAAAACAAATTTTTATCCACTAAGTCCCTATGGTGTTGCAAAACTTTATGGTCATTGGATTACAAAAAATTACAGAGAGGCTTATAATATTTTTGCAGCAAACGGAATTTTGTTTAATCACGAAAGTCCAAGACGAGGTGAAACTTTTGTTACAAAAAAAATTGTTAAAGCTATGATTAAAATAAAAGAAGGCACACAATCAAAATTGTTCATTGGAAATCTAAATTCGAAAAGAGATTGGGGACATGCCAAAGATTATGTTGAGGCAATGTGGAAAATTCTTCAGCAAAAAACTTCAGATGATTATGTAATTGCAACTGGAAAACAATATAGTGTTAAACAATTTATTAACCTTGTAGCACATGAACTTGATATGAAAATAATTTGGAAGGGAAAAGGTATTAAAGAAAAAGCTTATGATAAAATAAGTAAAAAAGTTATTGTTGAGTGTGATAAAAAATATTTTAGACCACTAGATGTTAACACACTTTTAGGAGATGCGACAAAAGCAAGAAGACAGTTAAAATGGAAACCAAAGGTTAACATTAAAGAGCTAATTAAAGATATGATTTCAGAAGAATTTTCATATTGATAATTATTTTATGTTAAAAAAAAATTCAAAAATATTTTTAGCAGGACATGGAGGATTAGTTGGAAGTGCTATTTTACGCCAATTAAAAAAAAAAGGTTTTAAAAATATTATATTCGCAACTAGATCAAAGCTAGATTTAACAAATCAACAAAAGGTAACTAATTTTTTAAAAAAAAATAGACCAAAGTTTATTATTATAGCTGCAGCTAAGGTTGGAGGAATCTATTCTAATAATAAGTATAAAGGTGAATTTATTTATGAAAATTTAATGATACAATCAA
The DNA here is from genome assembly GCA_902579215.1 of uncultured Pelagibacteraceae bacterium. Lineage (GTDB taxonomy): Bacteria > Pseudomonadota > Alphaproteobacteria > Pelagibacterales > Pelagibacteraceae > Pelagibacter. The sequence goes on along the minus strand of CACHGH010000009.1, from coordinate 28,504 downwards.
ATTTAATTCATTCAGCATATTTAAGTGGTGTAAAAAATATAATTTTTCTTGGATCTAGCTGCGTCTATCCTAGATTGTGCAAACAACCAATTAAAGAATCTTATTTGCTTCAGGGAGATTTAGAAAAAACAAATGATGCTTATGCTATTGCTAAAATTGCGGGAATTAAAATGTGCGAAAGTTACAATAATCAATATGGAACAAATTATAAATGTTTAATGCCAACAAATACTTTTGGTCCCAATGATAACTACCACGAACTAAATTCTCATTTTTTTCCTGCTCTAATCAGAAAAATTCATAAAGTAAAAACTCAAAATAAAAAAAATTTGTCTTTGTGGGGAAATGGTTTGGCAAAAAGAGAGATTATTTATGTTGATGATATAGCGAGAGCATGTATTTTTTTTATGAATAAAAAAATTAAAGAGAGCGTTATAAATATTGGCACAGGAAAAGATTATACAATCAAAGATTACGCAAAACTGATTTTAAAAATTATAATTCCAAATAAAAAAATAAAAATTATATATGATTTGTCAAAGCCAAATGGAACACCAAGAAAAGTACTTGATGTATCTTTAGCAAAAAGATATGGATGGAAATCTAAAACTAATCTTAAAGATGCAATTTTAAAAACTTACAAATCATATCTAAACAGTAAATAAAATATATTTAATATGAAAAATATTATAGTTGTAACAGGCGGCGCTGGGTTTGTTGGATCAAATTTAATAAAGTTAATTTTAAAAAAAACAAAATATAAAATTTTAAGTATCGATAATTACTCTTCTGGAACAACAAAAAATCATATTAAAAATAAAAGAATTAAATATGTTAAAGACAATACTAAAAATATTGACAAAATTTTAAAAAATAAAACTAAAAAAATTAAAACAATTTTTCATTTTGGAGAATTTTCTAGAATTTATCAAAGTTTTATGAAAATGAATGAGTGCATTGAATCTAACTCTGTGGGATCACACGCAATTTTTAATTTTTGTCTTAATAATAATATTAAACTTATTTATTCCGCTACTTCTGCAAACCTTGGAAATAAAGGTAATGATAAAAATTTATCTCCATATGCTTTTACTAAAGCAAAAAATTTAGAAATGTTAGAGAACTTAAAAAAATGGTTTAAAATGAAATTTGAAATAATTTATTTTTATAATGTTTATGGACCTGGACAAATAAGTGTAGGTGAAATGGCAACAGTCATTGGTATTTTTGAAAATCTATATAAAAAAAATAAACCACTGACAGTTGTTAAGCCAGGTAATCAATCTAGAAGATTCACTCATATTCTGGATACTGTTGAGGCATGTTATTTTGCTTGGAGAAAAAACGAATGTAAACATTACAGTATTTCGAACAAAAAGAGCTATACTATTTTGCAGGTTGCAAAGCTCTTTCATTCTAAAATAAAAATGCTTCCTCCTCGTGAGGGAGAAAGGTATGCATCTGCCTTAACAAATATGAACTTGTCTAATAAAGTTTATAAAATGTTTGGAAAGATCCAGTTAAAAGACTATATAAACAAAGTAATCAAAACATCTTAAATTCAAATAAATCGTTGTTTACAATTTATTTTTTTTATGTATAAAACTTCTGCCTGGTGATTATTGCGAAGGGGCAATACCCGATCCCATTCCGAACTCGGAAGTCAAGCCCTTCAGCGCCGATGGTACTTTGTCTTAAGGCATGGAAGAGTAGGTCGTTGCCAGGCTATAAAAATTTATGAAAATTAAGAGCTCACTAAAGTCCTTAAAAAAAAGAGATTTGAACTCTAAACTTGTTAGAAGACGAGGCAGAGTTTACATAATTAATAAAATCAATCCAAAATTTAAAGCAAGGCAAAAATAGTCACCATGTGACGTTTGCAAAGATTGATATTGTTTAAACTATCATTAATCTAAAAGTATAACACATTATGAAAATTGGATCAGTTAACGAAAATAAAGACTTAGAAAAAAGAGTTTCCATAACTCCAGAGATTGCAAAAAAATATATAAATCTAGGCTTTGAAGTTCAGTTAAGCGAAAATTATGGAAAGCATTTAGGTTTTGAAGAAAAAGAATATAGTGAATTTGGAGTTAAATTCATTAGTGATGAAAAAAAACTAATAGAAAATTTAGATATTATGATTCAAATGAGTTTATTAAGCGAAGACAAAACTTCTCTTTTAAAACCTAACCAAATTTTTATAGGTGTTTTGAATCCATATGAAAATAAAAAACACCTAGATGAGTTAGTAAAGAGAAAAGTGAACTTATTTTCTCTGGAGCTGTTACCTAGAATAACAAGGGCACAGTCTATGGACATACTTTCGTCTCAAGCAAATTTAGCAGGTTATAAAGCTGTAATAGAATCGTTCTCAAGTTTTGAAAAAGCTATACCAATGATGATGACTGCCGCAGGCACTATTCCTGCTGCAAAAGTTTTGGTTGTTGGCGCTGGAGTTGCCGGCTTACAAGCGATAGCTACAGCAAAAAGAATGGGAGCAATCGTATTTGCTACAGATGTTAGAATGGCATCAAAAGAACAGGTGGAAAGTTTAGGTGGAAAATTTTTAACTGTAGAAGGTGCTGAAAATTTAGAAACAGAGGGTGGGTATGCAAAAGAAGCATCTGAAGAATTTAAAAAAAGACAGGAAGAATTATTAAGTGAAACACTTAAGAAGATAGATATTGTTATCTGTACTGCTTTGATACCAGGAAAAAAAGCGCCATTAATCATAAAAGAAAATATGTTAAAAAATATGCAACCAGGATCAGTAATATATGATTTAGCGGCAATACAAGGAGGAAATGTAGCTTTTGTCGAAGTGGATAAAGTAATTGAAAAAAATGGCGTTAAAATAATGGGTGAAAGAAATATTTTAAATAAATTACCAACATCATCTTCCAGTCTTTATGCAAAAAATGTATTTAATTTTGTTTCAAATTTATATGATAAAGAGAATAAAAAAATTAAAATTAACTTAGAGGATGAAATTATTGCTAAAACAATAATTACATAAAATTATGGAAATAGACCCTTTTATATTTAGACTTAGTATTTTTATTCTTTCTATATTTATAGGATATTATGTGGTTTGGAGCGTTACACCTTCATTACACACACCTCTGATGTCAGTAACAAATGCAATTTCTTCAGTGATCATAGTCGGAGCTATTATAGCAGCCTTAGCGGGCGAATCTGGAAATATACTTGATACAGCAAATATTTTTGGTTTTTTAGCAATAATTTTAGCAGCTATTAATATATTTGGTGGTTTTTTAGTCACTCAAAGAATGCTGGCCATGTATAAAAAAAAAAAGAAAGATAAAAAATGATTTCAGCGAATTTATTAGCAGTATTTTATCTTATTTCGGGTGTGTTATTTATTTTAGCTCTAAGAGGCCTTTCCTCGCCTGAAACTTCAAGACAAGGAAACTTATTTGGAATGATCGGTATGGCATTAGCTATAAGCGTTACTATGATTTCGGTTGGTAATTTTTCAACTGGATTTTTGTATTTGTTAATTTTAATGTTAATAGGTGGGTCGTTAGGATCTTTTATTGCATTTAAAATACCAATGACAGCAATGCCAGAACTTGTTGCTGGCTTCCACAGTTTGGTTGGACTAGCAGCAGTTTTTGTTGCTATATCTGCATTTTTAAATCCTGAAGTATTTAATTTAGGTTTGCCAGGCAATATTAAAATAGCAAGTTTGATTGAAATGTCTTTAGGAGCCGCTATTGGAGCAATAACCTTTACTGGTTCTGTAATAGCTTTTTTAAAATTAAGAGGGCTTATGTCTGGCTCTCCAATAACTTTCTTTGGTCAGCATTATATTAATTTAGTATTGGGCTTGGTTCTAGTAGGTTTAATATTTTACCTATGTAAAACACAAGTTGATACATGGTTTTGGACAATAATTATAATTTCATTTTTACTGGGTGTGCTGTTAATTATTCCAATAGGAGGAGCAGATATGCCTGTAGTAATTTCAATGTTAAATTCTTACTCAGGATGGGCAGCAGCTGGTATTGGTTTTACTTTGGAAAATACAGCACTGATAATAACAGGTGCATTAGTTGGCTCGTCTGGAGCGATCCTGTCATATATCATGTGCAAAGGAATGAACCGTTCATTTTTTAATGTAATACTTGGAGGATGGGGTGCAACTGACCAATCTTCTTCTGATAAATCTAAAGAACAAAAGCCTGTAAAAAGTGGAAATGCTGATGATGCAGCTTTTTTAATGAAAAATGCTTCTTCAGTAATAATTGTTCCTGGTTATGGAATGGCAGTAGCTCAAGCTCAACATGCACTTAGAGAAATGGTTGATGCATTAAAAAAAAATGGAGTAAAGGTAACTTATGCGATTCATCCAGTTGCAGGAAGAATGCCAGGTCATATGAATGTATTACTAGCAGAAGCAAACGTACCTTATGACGAAGTATTTGAACTTGAAGAAATTAATAATGATTTTGCAAACTGCGATGTAGCATATGTTATTGGTGCAAATGATGTTACAAATCCTGTTGCCAAAACAGATCCACAGAGTCCAATTTATGGTATGCCAATTCTTGATGTTGAAAAATCTAAATCTGTACTTTTTGTCAAAAGAAGCCTTTCTCCAGGATATGCAGGCATTGATAATGACTTGTTTTATAGAGATAATACATTAATGCTTTTTGCAGATGCAAAGAAAATGACTGAAGATATAATTAAAAGTCTTAACTAACTAATTTCTTTTTAAAAATCGATTTAAGCAAAATATTGTAATAATTAAAAATAGTCCTGAAGTGTGAAATATTATTCTATCCAGCGAGTATTTTAAATGAAAAGGCATTGGATAGGTTGTTATCATATATGTTAAAAAAATAACCCCAAAGTTCAGTATAAAAATAACATACAAATAATTAAATTCTTTTATTGTTTTTTTTTCATAAATCAAAATAGTCAAAAAAGATATTAAACTGATAATCATTATAGGGTTGGTTAAAAAATACATTAAATACCATGCTACTATTTGATAAGACCTAATAAATATAAAGTTAAAGTTAATTTTGTTTAAAATTTCAAAACTAAAAGTTTCTACATTTGGATTTAAGCTTAATCCGAAGTAATTATAAATAAATAATTTTAATAATACTAAAGTTAAAACTGAAAAACCTAAAAAAAATTTCATTTTAATATTTTTTTTTAAAATAAAAATTATAGAAAGAGTAATTATTAGCGCATAGGCTAAGCCCTCAGATTTTGTCCATAATATTAAATTTAAAGACAAAATAATCATTACGAAATCGATAAAATTATCTTTATTATTGTTAAAAATTTGGAATAGGTGTTTTGCTATAAATAAACAATATGCAAATATTAGAACATCTGGCCTTCCATCAAATAACTCAGTCTGATAAGAAATAAATAATATTAAAAAAGAAAGAATAATTTTTAAAACATTTGTTAAATTTTGAATTGTTAAAAAATAAAATATGGCCAAAATATAAATATAGCCATAAACCATCCTCCCAAAATACTCATAACTTAAAAAACTATTCTTCCAAAAAAATGCCCAAAGATAAGACGGATAATAAGGGTATTCAGTTTTTTTTGTTAAGTCTTCAACAAAATAATTTTGGAAGAACGCCGTAGCTTTTGGTAAATAATACTTTTTTACATCCCATGAAAAATTAAAATTGTTAGCAATATCAACTGAAATAAAAAAAAATAATAGAAATAAAAAAAATACAATTAAAAAATTTGAATTATTAATTTTCTTTTTTGCTAATGTGTATAATGCTGAGATTAAAGAAATAAAAAAAATACTTGTAAATAATATTATTTTGCTTGGATTTATAAAAGATGTAAATAGTATAATATTTAAAGTAAATAAAAAATTAATTCCAAAAAAACTTATAATGTCGTGATCTTTTATTCCATTTGTAAATTTTATTAAATAAATAAAAGGAAAGAAACTTAATATAAAAAAAACTAACATTTGAATAATTAAGTTGCTTGTTTCTATCATTTAACACCCAGCAGATAGCAATTTTTATTTTTTTCTAAAACTTCATAGTCATACACATTTATGTTATTTATTTTATTATTGGCTTTGTTACTAAATGGATTTTCTGTATAATTTAATAAAATTAAATATTTACTATCGAATTTATTATTATCGATATTTGTATCAAACCTGAAAAAAGCCCAATAATTATTAGGAACTTTTTCAAAATTTATTACACGAGGTGTTTTATTTAAATTATGTTTTTTTATTACATAATTTATAAAACCAAAAGATTCTCTTGAACAGTAGCCATGTTCATCTACCATTCTTTTTTCATAGTCTCTAGATAATAAAAAAAATGTTTTTTTATATATTTGATAATTATTTAAAAAAAAAATAATAAAAAACAGTATAACTATATAAAAAAGCTTAGTATTTTTTTTATAATTTTTAAATAACATTTTTATTAGTTTAATAAATATACGAATTTTTACAATTTTTAAAAAAATCTTTCACTATATTTTTAAATGGTATAAACAATTAATTTATAATGATTAAATTTTAATACATATTTTAACCAAATGAACACTCAAATTTATTGTGATATTGCAGATTATAAAATCATCAAAAAATATTCTAAGTATAAAATTGTCAAAGGTTTTACTACAAATCCAAGTTTAATGAGAAAAGCTGGAGCAAAAAATTATGAAATGTATTCTAAGAAAATTCTGAAGTTAACGAAAAAACCAGTATCTTTGGAAGTTTTTGCAGATCATAGTAAAGAAATTTTGGATCAAGCTTATAAACTTAAATCTTTTGGTAAAAATGTTTTTGTTAAAATCCCAGTCATTACATCGAAAAAAAAATTTACTGGTGATGTTATTAGAAAGCTAAATCTGAAAGGTGTAAAACTTAATATAACAGCAGTATATAACTTTCAACAAGTTAAACAAATTTACAATTGTATAAAATCTGACTCTAAAGTTATTATTTCTATTTTTGCTGGAAGAATGTCTGATACGGGAATTGATCCTGAGCCAATTTTTAAAAAATCAATAAAACTAGTTAAGAGAAAATCAAATATTAAAATTCTATGGGCTAGCACTAGGGAACCATATAATTATTTACAAGCGAAAAAGTTACGCTGTAATATAATTACAATGCCACCTAAAATTATAGATCAAATAATTAGTTTTGGTAAATCTTCCAATCAGTTGACATTAGAAACAGTAAAAGGTTTTTTGTCTGATAGTAAATCCTCAAAGTTTTCATTAAGATAAAGTTAAATTATTTAATATCTTAAGGGGCATTAATAGTAGTAAAAATATTATTTTTAAACAAACCCATCAAAAGATAAATGAATAAAATAGAAAATAATTTAATTATCTGATTTTTATTTTTAAAAATATGTTTTTCTAATTTAAAATCAAAAACAAAAAATAACAGCATTAATAATAAAGGGTCAAAGTACTTATTGTAAATTGTAAATTGCAAATTAAATAATATTAAGATGAAAAATAATAAATAATTTTTTAGATTATTTTTGAAAACAGAAAAATATATATTCAAAAATACAAAAAAACTTAAATATAATAATAAATTATTTCCCAATATTATATTTGATACTTTGTGAAAGAAACCGCCTCCAAAGCCACCGCTACTAATATATGGATAATCAAAAAAAAATATAATAGCGAAAGTTAAAAAAATTAATAAAACCGAATTTTTAAAGTTAATTTTTTTCTTAAAATTTTTATAAGTCTCTTTAATATCAAGTATAGGAATTAAAAAATAAAGCAGCAACGAACTTATGATTATAATTTTATTTGAAATATTGAAAGACGTAGATGTGCTAATAGCAATCCCTTGTGCCCCAAAAAAGTAAAAACCTTTCGTAATTAAAAAATACAAAGCAGGCACTGATATCAAAAAATTTAGAAAAAGAACAATTACAAAGTTCTTAGAAATTTTAAAAAATTTTAAGAATTGAATTAAATAAAAGATCGAAAATACTGCAAAGCTAGGATAAATGTATGAACTTAGTGCAAGATAAAATATAGAATAAAAAGAACTAATTGTTTTTTTTTTATAATCTTTCTTTTCTTCAAATAGCAAGTAGTTGTAGATTGAAATTATAAATAAAAGCAATCCCCATATAAGACTATAAGGCCATATCGCAAGAGATCTAATTGTTGGTGAAAGAAAGATAACACTACACGCTATTAACGATAATGTTTTTTTATCTATTTTTTTGAACTTTAAGCAAAGACATTTGAAAAAAAAAATAGCAATCAATAAAGATGAAGAGGTATTTAAAATTCTTATTAAATCATGACTTAAGAATTTATTTAATAATGAAATTATTATCCAAAAAACAGGTGAATTTCTTGTTTGCAAACCAGTTTCACCATAACCAAACCCATCCCAAGTATTAAAAAAATTTAAGCTAAAGTTATTTGATATAGCTAAGTGATACAGATAATCACCTTTAGCTCCACCAAGTGAATCTTCATTATATAGGAAACCAATTATTATTGTAGAATAGAAAATTAAAAAAACTAAATTTATAAATTCGTTATTTGATAGTTTATATTTAATCATTAATTAATGTTTAAATCTCTTTAATTTTTTTTAAGCTTTCTTGGTTTGCTTTATTTATTAAACTATCTAAGGATATATTGGGAGTAATAGTATATATTATTTGATAAGAAAAAATTGTTTTTGAAATTTTAATTAAAAAGAGATTTACATTTATTAATAATTTACTAATTAAATTTTCTCCTATAGCTAATGGGTATGGTGCAGGAATTCCTTTTTTTGAAATTATTGAAAAACCTCCTTGGTTAACTAAATCTTTTAGAGTCGAAAACGTGAAGAGCCTAGTGTGAGTTTTATCAAGTATACCTCTTTTGCCATAATTAAATTTTCCTAATAGCAACATAAATCTAATAACAAAAAATGCTATATTTGGAGTAGATATGATTATTTTTAAGTTTTCATTATCTAACAAACATTTTTTTAATTTATTGATAAAATTTTCTGGATTAACAAGATGTTCTATAACATCAAGAATTAGTACATAGTCAAAATCTTTGTAATCTATTTCAGGCGGGCCATCATTTAAATCATGATTAATAAATTTATCTAATTTTAAAATTTTATTTTCTTCTATTTTGTCCACACCAACTACAAAGCAATTCTTTTGTGCTTTGAGCAGGCTTCCAATGTATCCATCATTACACCCCAAGTCTAATACCTTTGAATTTTCGTTTATTATTTTTAATACTTCGCTATGGGTACTATAAAAATTTTCTTTATTAACATATATTTTTTGATCTTTTTCTCCAATGTCAAATTTTCTATCATAAAATATTCCTTTTTTCTGAAGTTGAGATTTTAATGTTGCTACACATATTTGATAGGCGTATTTAATTCCGTTAACATATGAGATTTCCTCCCCATAATATGTTGGAATTGGAACTTCTTTTATTTTAAGATTAGAAATTATTAGTTGTATTATTATTTCAGTATCAAAAGAGTAGTCATTAGCATTTAATTCAAAAGGAATTTTGCTAAGAGCGTTTACACTATAAACCCTATAGCCTGAATGAAATTCACTTAATTTGCTAGCGAGTAATAAATTTTGGAAAAAGGTTAATATTTTATTACCAATAAACTTATATAGTGGCATACCTCCTTTTAAAGCAGCTCCTTTAGTTAACATTCTTGAACCAAAAACTGCATCAGCATTATGGTTATCTAAGGGCTCTACAAGTTTTGGTAAATATTCTGGAGCATATTGTCCATCCCCATGAAGAAGTGCGACATAATCAAAATTATTTTTTATTGCGTAATGATAACCTATTTTTTGGTTTCCTCCGTAGCCTTGATTCTTTGGGTTGGAAAAAATTTTAAATTTAAAATTGCTTTTTAAATTATCTATAAATTGATATGTTAATTTAAAAGTACTATCACTGGATGAATCATCATTAATCAATATTTCAACATCATATTTATCTACTAAATTTTTAGGTATTCGATTAATAACATCCAAGATAAATTTTTCATGATTGAATGTAACAATGTAGATCAATAGTTTTCTTTTCACAGAATTCATTTTTTATTTATCTATTAAAAATAAACTGATTTCAAGACGTTGAAATATTATAAAAAAATTGATTTAAATTGGTTGCGGGGGACGGATTTGAACCGCCGACCTTCAGGTTATGAGCCTGACGAGCTACCAGACTGCTCCACCCCGCGGTAATTAAATTCTATTTTTGAGTTTATTAAGCTTTTTAACTCTTTTTATATTTTCTTGTAGAATTCTTTTCTTTTTTTCAGAAGGTTTTTCGTATGTGTTTTTTAATTTTATTATTTTAAAAAAACCATCTCTCTGAAGCTTTCTCTTTAGAACTCTAAGAGCTTGCTCAACATTATTATCTTTTACATCTATTTTAATAAATACCTCCAAAAAAATGAGTAATTAACATTTTATAATTTTGATGTCTATTAAATTTAATCATATTCTTAACTTGATTGTTTCAATTTTTCTTTCTCTTTTTCCCTTTTCTCTCTTTTTATTCTTCTTTCTGCTTTTTCAATTGCATCTACCAAATCTTTTTGAGAAAACAAACTCATAGCTACTGGATCTTTAGGGTTTAAATTATTATAGTTCCAATAACTTTTATTTCTAATTAAAGTAACTGAATTTTTTGTTACGCCAACTAACCTCGCAATTTGAGAGTCTTTTAGCTGAGGATGATGTTTAATTAACCATAAAGCCGAGTCCGGTTTATCTTGCCTTTTTGATAGCGGTATATATTTTTTAACTTTTTTTGTTAAGTTTGATATCTCAACATCGTCAGTTTTGATTTTTAATGGTCTATCTTTATCCTTAGAAGATAATTCAATTTCTTCTCTAGTTAGCTGACCGGAAATTATTGGATTATAAGCAATTATTCCTTTTGCAACTTCGCCGTCTGCTATTCCTTGTATTTCAACTTCATGAAGATTACAAAAGTTTGCAATTTGTTTAAATGTTAAAGAAGTATTTTCAACTAACCAAACAGCTGTAGCCATTGGCATCAAAGGTGTGTTAGACATTATTTGTTCTTTTCAGCTCTAAAATTTTGAAATTTTTTATTAAATTTACTAACTCTTCCCTTATCCAAAAGTTTTTGTTTTCCACCAGTCCAAGCCGAATGTGATTTTGGATCAATTTCTAACTTCAAAGTATCTCCTTCTGATCCCCAAGTAGACTTAGTCTCAAATTGAGTCCCGTCAGTCATCTCAACTTTTATTTTGTGGTACTTTGGATGTATGTCTTTTTTCATATCGAGACTTATAGCAAAAAGATCTAATAAAACAATTAATAATTTAATAATTTTTCATTCATAATATCGTTAATTGCAATGCTAGAAGCTCTTATTTTAATATTATTTTTTTTTAGTAAATCGATCTCATTTACAATACCACCTGCTTCTTTGACAATTATTATTCCAGCAGCTACATCCCACAAATTTAAATTATTTTGAAAATATCCATCATACCTTCCAGCTGCCACATACGCCATATCAAGAGCAGCACTTCCAGATTTTCTTGTTAATAAATTAAGGTTTGCTTCTTTTTTTCCACCAGTTGCAAACAAACATCCTTCTATTTTTTTCTTTTTTGAAACTTTAATTTTTTTATTATTTAAAAATGCACCACTATTTTTTTCAGCAAAAAACATCTCATCTTTTATTGGATCATAAATTAAACCTGAAACAATTTCATTATTAGATTTTAATGCTATAGAGATTGCAAAATGAGGTACTCCATGTAAAAAATTTGTAGTTCCATCAATTGGATCTATAATCCAAACATTTTTTTCATCTTTATTAATTTTTGATCCATTTTCTTCACTTAATATTGAGTAATTTTTTTTTGCTTTCATTAATTCTTCGATAATTATTTTTTCTGCTTTAGTGTCTGCGCTCGAAACAAAATCAGATGGTCCCTTAATTGATACTTGCAGTTTTTCAATTTCTCCAAAATCTCTAATTAAATTTTTAGAAGCCTTTTCACTTGCCTTAATCATTATATTTAGTGCTGGAGAAATAGAGTTCATATTTGATTATATTTTTTTGACATATTCCAAAGTTCTGGTGTCAACTATTATCGTATCTTCACTTTCTATAAATGGAGGAACTTGTATGTTTAATCCATTTTCTAATATCGCTGGTTTATATGACGATGAAACTGTTTGTTTTTTAAGCGCAACATCAGTACTTTTGATTTTACAAGTAATTTGATTAGGCAATTGTACAGTTAATGGATTGTCATTGTAAAAATTAATAATAACTTCTAAGTTTTCGCTCAACATTTTACCTTTTTCTCCAACAATATTTTTTTTAATACTAATTTGCTCAAAAGACTTTGGATTCATAAAATAATACTCATTATCGTCAGCGTATAAGAAATTAAATTTAAATTCTTCTATTGTTGCTTTTTCAACTGTATCACTTGATCTAAATCTTTCATTTAGTTTAGTATTCTTATTGACACTTTTCATTTCAACTTGAGCAAACGCACCACCTTTACCAGGTTTTACATGTTGGGTTTTTAATACCTCCCACAAATCATTTTTATGCTCAATTAGCATTCCAACCCGAATTTCATTTCCAGATATCTTCATTTTAATTTCCTTATTGCCTCAACAGGAGAAAGTTTTTTATTTCTCCAAACGTAGCTTGAAATAGCTAAAAAGTTAGCTTTATTCAATAAAAGTTTTTTATAATTTTTTAAGTTTATACCACCTATTGCTACTATTGGAATTTTAGTCATTTTTTTTGCCGCTTTTAAAAGTTTGATATTCGCTTTAAACTTAATTTTTTTAGTTTTGGATGTATAAAATGATCCTATGGCAATATAGTCTACTTTTTCCTTAATAGCTTTTTTAATAAGCTTTTTTGAATTGTGGCAAGTAACACCAACAATTTTTTTATTAATAATTTTTCTTGCATTTAATACCGTAGAATCAGATTGCCCTATGTGACAACCATCTGAGTTTATTTTTTTTGCAAGCATTGGGTCATCATTAACAATTAATTTAACCCTGTTTTTATTGCATAATTTTTTAATTTTTTTACCTATATTTACTATTTTTTTTGCGTTTTGTTTTTTTAATCTTAATTGAAAAAAAGATATCCTTTTAGTTTTAAATACCAAGTCTAAAGTTTCAAAAAATGTTTTATTATTAATTTTTACTGGAGAAATTAAATAAACAAATTTTTTAATTTTTTTCAACCTTTTCAGTCCATTTACCTTGAGCAGCTAAACTACACATTTTAGCTCTATGATTAAATATTTTTTGGGTACCCTCAATATCACTTAAATTTTTTGCCCAGTTCTTTAAAGCACTTTGTTGAAGTGCTCTTCCATAAGAGTACGTCATTAAAAAGTCGGATTTATTTTTTTTACTGATGGTATTTAAATTTTTCGTAGCCTCAACTTCTGATTGACCACCAGATAAAAAAGCAATTCCAGGAACTTCTTTTGGCACGCTATCATTTAGGCACTTTAATGTAAGATCTGCAATTTCTTCGCTAGTAATTTTTTCATCTGATTTGTTTCCTGGCAAGATCATATTTGGTTTTAAAATAATTCCTTTTAAATCAATTTTATGCAGAATTAGTTCTTCAAAACATTTTTTAATTACCTCAGAAGTTTTTTTAAGGCAAATATCAGCAGAATGATCACCGTCCATTAAAACTTCCGGCTCAACTATTGGAACCATTCCAGTCTCTTGAACTAATGCAGAATACCTTGCTAAAGCATGAGCGTTTGAATAAATAGATATTTTGCTAGGAAATTTTTCTGAAATTGTGTAAACGCCTCTCCATTTAGCAAACCTTGCGCCAAGATTGTAGTATTCTTTTAATCTTTCTCTTAAACCGTCCAAGCCTTCAGTAATTTTTTCGTTTGGTGAACTTGATAGAACTTTTGCTCCTGTATCTACTTTTATTCCAGGAATTGCTCCATTATTAGAAATTATATCTGGAATTTTTTTTGAATTAAATTCTTGTTTAATTGTTTCATCATATAAAATCACACCACCTATACATGTCCTCATTTTTTCTGACGAAAATAATGTATGCCTGAAAGTCAATCTATTTTTTGAGCTAGACTCAACTTTTACACTTTCAAGTCTTTTAGTCATTGTACCTGTGCTTTCGTCAGCTGCTAAAATTCCCTTTCCTGACGAAATAATTTTTAATACAATATCGTTTAAACTAGACATAATAATTTAAAGCTTTTATACCAGGTAATTCTTTACCTTCAAGAAATTCTAAAAAAGCACCACCCGCGGTTGAAACAAAATTAAAATTATTTGTTAATCCAAAATTATTTAATGATGCAACGGTATCACCACCCCCAGCTACAGAAAAAATTTCATTAAGTTCATTTTTTTTTGCAATTTTTTTTGCAATTTCTAAGCTACCTTTTGAAAAATTAGTATTTTCAAAATACCCAGCAGGACCATTCCAGAGTATGGTTTTTGACTTATCAATTATATCTTGAATATTTTTTATAGTTTTAGGGCCAATATCTAGTATTAAATCATCGTCTAAAACTTCATCTAAATTTTTTATTGTGGCTGAGCCTTCTAAATTTTTACCAACACAAACATCCGAAGGATATATAATTTTGCAATTTTGTTTTTTTGAATGATGGAAAATTTGTTCAATTATATGATCACACCCATCTTCATTGATCGACTTACCAATTGGATGTTTTTTATATTTAAGAATATTATTAGCCATACCACCGACAATGATCATATTGTCAAATTTTGGAATAAGATTATTAATTATATTGATTTTTGTAGATATTTTTGACCCTCCAATTATACATGTAATTGGTTTTTCTATTTTTTTTGTAATTTTTTCTAAAGCTTCTAATTCTAAGCTTAATTGTAGCCCAGCAAAAGATGGAAGAAATTTAGTAATACTAAATACAGATGCATGCTTTCTGTGGGAACAAGAAAAAGCATCATTAATGTATATATCACCTAGGTTCGCAATAGATTGTGCAAACATTGTTTCATCTTTTTCTTCTTCCTTATAAAATCTAATATTTTCAAGCATAGCTATATTACTATCTGAGTTACTAAATAGTTCTTTCTTATTAATTTTTTTTGGATTAGATTTAATTAAATTAATATTATTATTTATTTTTTCTGACAAATTTTTACAAATTGGTTCAAGCGATAATTCTGCAACCATTTTCCCTTTAGGTCTACCAACATGTGAAATTATTATTATTTGAGCTTTTTTTTGTATTAAAAAATTTAAAGTTGGAATTATTTTGTCTATCCTACTTGTGTCAGTTATTTTTCCATTCTGCAAAGGTACATTTAAGTCCAATCTTAATAATACAATTTTTTTTTCAAAACTAATTTCACTACTCTTTATATTTTTCATTAAGAAATTTTATGTAAATATTCTGAAATATCACACATTCTGCAAGAAAAGCCCCACTCATTATCATACCATGCAGAAATTTTTCCCATATTATTTCCGATCACACTTGTTAATGAGGAATCAACTATTGCTGAATATGAACTATGATTAAAATCGATTGAAACTAGTTTTTCTTCAGTTATATTAAGGATACCTTTGAGTGATTTTTTTGAGGCTTTAAAAAAACTATTATTAATTTTTTCTTTAGATAGCGGTTTTTTTGAACAGAATACTAGCTCTATTAACGAAACATTAGGGGTTGGAACTCTCATAGCAACTCCTTCTAGTTTACCTTTCATTGAAGGAATTATTTCTCCTATCGATTTTGATGCACCAGTTGAGGTCGGGACTATTGACTGGCTTGCTGCTCTAGCTCTTCTGGGATCTTTATGAGAATTGTCAAGTATTCTTTGATCAGTTGTAAATGCATGGATTGTAGTCATAAAACCTTTTTCAATTTCATAATCATTATTCAAAACATTCACAACAGGAGCCAGACAATTTGTAGTACAAGATGCTGCTGATATAATTTGGTCTTCATTTTTAATAGTATTTTCATTTACTCCAAACACTACAGTCTTATCTGCATTTTTACATGGAGCAGACACTATGATTTTTTTAGCTCCATTTTTTAAATGAGGCAAAAGTTTATCTTTTGAATTGAATTTTCCCGTACATTCGAAAACTATATCAACGCCATATTTTTTCCATTTTATATCTTCAATATTTGTTTTTTGAGAAAAAGATATTTTCTTATTATTAATTGTAATGGTATTTTCGGTATGTTTTATATCGGCATTAAATTTTCCATGTATTGAATCATACTTTAGTAAAGAAGAACTAATTTCTGAATTTGATCTATTATTAATATGTTTGATTTCAATATTTTTATATTTGTTTTCAATAATAGCCCTAATCACCATTCGGCCAATTCTGCCCAAACCGTTGATTCCTATTTTAATACTCATTTTAATTTTTTATCTTTTCTTTTATTTTTTTAACAATTTTTTCTTTAGTTAATCCAAAATGATTAAAAATATCTTTATATGGTGCGCTTTTACCAAAATCATCAATTCCAAAGTTCAATCCTTTTTCACCTGTATATTTTTTCCAACTTCCAGTAGAGCCTGCTTCAATAGATACTTTAAATTTTGTTTCATCTAATAATTTTTTTTTGTATTCCGAAGACTGTTCGTTTAATAATTCTTGACTAGGCACTGATATTACTTTGGAATAAATATTTTCTGTGGCCAATTTATGACTGACTTCAATAGCTAAATTAAGCTCAGAACCACTTGCAAATATAGTTACATTAATCTCATTTTTGGTTCTTAAAACTTCATATGCTCCGTATGCACATCTATTATCTTTTATAAATTCTTTACGAACAGGATTTAGTTTTTGTCTTGTTAAAGCAATAATACTTGGAGAGTTTATTTTTTCTAAAGCAATCTGCCAACATTCTAAAGTCTCCGTTGTGTCTGCTGGTCTAAAAACATATAAGTTCGGTATTTCTCTTAAACCGGACAATTGTTCGATTGGTTGGTGAGTTGGACCATCTTCACCAAGCCCTACAGAGTCATGCGTCATAACATATATAACTCTTTTTTTCATTAAAGCTGATAATCTTATTGATGGTTTGCAATAATCACTAAAAATTAAAAATGTACCACCGTATGGAATTAAATTGCTATGCAGAGCTAGACCATTCATAATTCCACACATTGCGTGTTCTCTTACTCCATAATGAATATAATTTCCTTTAAAATTTCCAGGACTGATAATTTTATGGTTTTGTGTTTTAGTATTATTTGACCCAGCTAAATCAGCAGATCCACCAATAATATTAAAATTATTTTTTACTAAAATATTTAGAATTTTCTCTGAAGATTTTCTAGTCGCAATTGCTTCCAAATTTTTAATAATATTTTTTTTTTCATTTTCAAAATCGGTTTGAAAATTATTAGAAAAGATATTTGTTATAGTTTGTTTTTTTAATTTATAAAGCTTCAGCCAACTATTCTCTTTTTTAATACCTTTTTCACCAATTTTTTTCCATTCATTTAGAATCTCTTCAGGTATTATAAAAGGATTATGTTTCCATTTTAGTTTTTTTCTAACTAAACTTACCTCTCCTTCTCCTAAGGGGCTGCCATGCACAGAAGCAGTACCAGATTTATTTGGTGATCCATATCCTATTTTAGTTTTGCAAGATATTACTGTAGGTTTTTTAGCATTTTGTACTTTTTTTAAAGCTTTAAAAATTTGTTTTTCATTGTGACCATCTATATCAATATAATCCCATCCATAACTATTTAATCTTTTTTTGTAATTATCCGATACAGCTAAACTTGTTGGACCATCTATTGAGATAGAATTATTATCAAATAAAAGTATAAGATTTTTTAATTTGAGATGACCAGCCAGACTTAGTGCTTCATGGCTAATACCTTCCATCAAACAACCATCTCCAGCTAAAACATATGTCTTATGATTAATAATATTCTTACCAATTTTGTTTTTTAAAATTTCTTCTGCTATTGCGATACCAACACCGTTTGCAATTCCTTGGCCCAAAGGGCCTGTAGTAGTTTCTATACCACTACCAGGGTGGTATTCTGGATGGCCAGCACAAATAGAATTAAGTTGTCTGAAATTTTTTATTTCATTTAAAGAAATGCTTTTATAGCCAGTTAAGTAAAGCAGAGAATATAGAAGCATAGAACCATGACCTGCAGATAAAATAAACCTATCTCTATTTAACCAATCCGGGTTCTTTGGATTATATTTTAAAAAGTCTCTAAAAAGTACGGTTGCAACATCAGCCATTCCCATCGGCATTCCTGGGTGGCCAGAATTAGCCTTTTCAACCGCATCGATCGATAAAAATCTAATCGCATTGCTCAAATCTTTATGTCGTATCTTCAAAAATTATCCTATCTAGACTAAGAAGACTCAATTTAATAATATAAATATATATATATGAAAACTACTAGTGAAAAAGAAAAAAAATTAGATTTAGCCCTTTCTAAATTAAAAAATTTAGACTTAGAAAATCCAAATCTTAAAAATAGTCTGAAAAATTTAGATAATCAAAAAAATCAATTAGAAATTGAAAAAAAAGAAATTGAAACTAAATATCAAAATTTAGTTCAAGATTATGAACAGCTTAACCAAAAATTGGAGGAAATAAGCAAACATAAAAATAATGACAAAAATAAAGAAATAGAGTTTTCTGAGAAAATTGATGAATTAAATCAAGAAACAGATACTCTCTTAGAGGAAATTGATAAATGGCAAATGTAAACATAAAATTTAATGGAAAAGATTTTTTATTGTCTTGCGAAGATGGGCAAGAGGAGCATTTAGAGGAACTGTCTATGCATTTAAACAAAAAATTTGACGAACTAAAAAGTAGTTTAGGAGGTATTGGTGAAAATAAACTATTACTAATTACATCAATCAAGGTAATGGATGAGTATTTTGAAACTAGAAAAAAAATTAATGAAAAAAAAGAAGAACTTAAAATGCTTTCTAATAAATTTAGAGAATTAAAATCTTTGGTCTATGAATATAAGGAAAAAAAAGAAATAGAGATTAAAAAATTAAATGAAGAACAAGATAAATTTAAATTTGAAATTGAGAAAAATAGAGAAGATTTTGAAAAAATAATTGAAGATGCTGCTGATCAGATAGAGGATTTTGTTCAGAAAGCAAACCCAGAAAATCCAATCCAATAAAATTTGTGCTAAAATCTAAATTAAGAAAAAAAGTTCTTAAAATTAGAAAAACTGCTTTTTTAAGTAATTCTAAAATAGATTCTAAAAAAATTTTTAAATTAATAAGTAAGAGTGGATATAAAATAAAATCAGTAGGGGGTTATTTCCCAGTTAATAGTGAAATTGATGATCTTGAAATATTAAAAGAATTTAGTAAAAAAAATTATAAAATTTCCCTACCTGTAATAAAAAAAAACTTCCGTATGGATTTTTACCAATGGTTTTTTGATGAACCACTTAAGATCAACAAGTATGGAATTCCTGAACCACAATTAAAAACTTTAGTTAATCCAGATTTAATTTTAGTACCAATTGTGGCATTTGATAAAAATTTGAACAGATTAGGTTATGGTGGTGGTTTTTATGATAGGCTAATAAATAATATAAATATTAATAAAAAAGTTTTAAAAATTGGCTTAGCATTTTCAAAACAAAAAATTAATACTGTTCCAGTAAACAAATATGATAAAAAATTAGATTTTATAGTAACAGAAAAATATATTTTATAATGAAAATTCTTTTTTTAGGAGATATAGTTGGCAAATCAGGGTGTGAGGCTATAACTAATAATTTACCTAAACAGCTGGAAAAAAGAAAAATTGATTTTGTAATTGCAAATGGAGAAAATGCTGCAGATAATGGTTTTGGAATTACAAAAAAAATTACAAATGAATTATTCCAAGCAGGAGTAGATGTAATAACTACTGGCAATCATGTATGGGATCAAAGAGAAGCAACCAACCTTATAGATACTGATAGTAGACTTTTAAGACCAATAAACTTAATTTCCCCATCACCAGGAAAAGGTTTTCAAATTTTTAATTTAGATAACGGTTTAAAAATTGGGGTGTTAAACTTAATGGGAAATGTATTTATAAAAAAATGTGAAGATGTATTTAAGGCATCTGAAGAGTTTATTAAAAAGAATAATTTAAAAAAAAATTATGATTTTTTAGTTGTTGACTTTCATGGAGAGATAACAAGTGAGAAAATGGCGATTGGTCATTTTTTTGATGGAAAAGCAACCTTAGTTGTTGGAACCCATACACATGTTCCAACACATGATGCTAGAATTTTAGATAATGGTACTGCATATCAAACAGACGCAGGTATGTGTGGAGATTATAATTCTGTTATAGGAATGGATAAAAATAATTCTATTAATAAATTTTTAAAAAAAGATTCAAAAAAACATTTCCCTTCAACAGGCGAAGGAACTTTGTCTGGAGTAATTGTGGAAGCTAATGTAGAAAGTGGTTTAGCAAAAAAAATTGAATCTTTTATATATGGTGGAGCTTTAAACAAAGTTATTTAATTTATGGCAGGTCATTCACATTGGGCGGGGATAAAACATAAAAAAGGAAAAGCTGATAAATTACGATCAAATCTTTTTTCTAAACTATCAAGAGAAATTACAGTTGCTGCAAAACTAGGCGATAAAGATCCAGATATGAATGCAAGATTAAGATCAGCAATAGAGTCTGCACGATCAGCAAATATGCCAAAAGATAACATAGAGAGAGCAATAATAAAATCCTCATCAAGCATAAACGAAAATTTTGAAAATTTAAGATATGAAGGATTTGGCCCAGATAAAATAGCCATTATAGTTGAGACATTAACAGATAATAAAAATCGAACTGCCTCGAGTATAAGAGCTATTTTTCAAAAGTATGGCGGCAATCTTGGAACAAAGGGATCTGCGTCACATAATTTTAATCAGATTGGTGTAATAAAAATTGAAAAAAAAGAAATATCAGACGAAAAAGTTTTTGAATTAGCGATTGATGCAGGGGCACACGAATGTATATCTAATAATGATTTTCATGAAATCAATTGTGAAAAAAATGAAATATATAACGTTAAAAAAAAATTGGAAAATAAAATTCAAAATTTTATATTTACAGGAATTGAATGGAAGCCTTTGAATAGAATTAAAGTAGCTCAAATTAATTTTGAAACTGCTAATAAATTGTTAGAAAATTTAGAAAATAATGATGATGTGCAAAAAGTTTATACAAATTTAAAGTTAGAAAATAATTGATGTTAATTATAGGAATTGACCCTGGTATATCTGGATCTTTATGTTTTTTCAAAGATGGCAAGATATTGGACTTGGTAGAAATGCCTAATATGCCTGAAGGGAAAAAAAATAAAAGACAAGTAAATGGAGCTCAAATTTATAATGAAATTTCTTCAAGGATTGATGGTTTAAATAGAGAAGAAATAAAAATTGTAATCGAACAAGTTTCTGCAATGCCTGGGCAAGGAGTTACAAGTATGTTTAATTTTGGACAATCGTTTGGAGTAATAAAGGGTATTTGTTCAGCAATGCAACTTTCAATGTATTTTGTTAGACCAGCAAAATGGAAGAAATACTTCAATTTGATAAACTCCCAAAAAGACGCAAGTCGAACTAAAGCTATAGAAATATTTCCCTATATTTCTACTCAATTATCCAGAAAAAAGGACGCTAATAAGGCTGACGCTATTCTTATCGCTAGTTTTTTCTACGAAACATACAGATTAGAAGAATAAGAATTTAACTTAATAGACAAATTAATGACACATTTTATTGTGAGATCTTAATAATGGAAGCTGATATTACATCACAAGCTGTAGGCCTAGCAAGCAATACAGATTTTTCTATATGGAAGTTATTCATTCGTGCTGACATAATAGTTAAGAGTGTAATAATAATCTTAATTGCAAGTTCTATTTATTCTTGGGCAATAATTATAGAGAAAATTAAACTATTTAAAAAAATAAATCTAACAACAGAAGAATTTGAAAATAAATTTTGGAAATCTAAATCAGCAGAGACATTTTATAATAATTTGCCCGCGAATGTTGATGATCCTATGGCCAATGTATTTAAAAATTCTATGCAGGTTCTTTTAAAATCTAAAAGAAGCACAAATTTAAATGAAAAAATGTCTAGAATGTTAGAAATAAATATAGAGCAACAAATGACAAAAATAGAAAAAAGCTATACATTTCTCGCAACAGTAGGATCAACGGCACCTTTTATTGGATTGTTCGGTACTGTTTGGGGAATCATGAACTCATTTCAGTCAATAGCAATTTCAAGAAATACTAGTTTGGCTATAGTAGCTCCAGGAATAGCGGAAGCATTATTTGCCACCGCTCTTGGATTGTTAGCTGCTATTCCTGCAGTAGTTGCATATAATAAATTTAATAATGACTCAAAAAAATATAGTCAAAAATTAGAAAACTTTTCAAAAAGACTATTATCAATTATTTAGTAATGGCATTTAATTTAAAACGTTCAACAAGAGAACCAATGAGCGAAATAAATGTAACTCCATTTGTTGACGTAATGTTGGTTTTGTTAATTATTTTTATGGTAACCGCACCATTGTTAACTGTTGGTGTTCAGGTTGATTTACCTGAAAGCTCAGCAGACTCACTACCAGAAGAACAAGAACCCTTAACGCTTAGCATAAATTCAAAAGGAGAAATTTTTATTCAAGAGTCAAAAGTTGAATATGATAAAATTGTAGCAAAAATATTAGCAGTTTCAAAAAATAGAACTGACACAAGAATCTACGTTAGAGGAGATAAAAGTATAAATTACGGCAGAGTATTAGAAATTATGGGTATGCTGTCAGGTTCTGGTTTTACGAAAGTAGCATTGATTTCAGAACCTTATAAAGAAAGATAAACACATGATTAGAAATGTTGTTATTTCTTCCAGTTTCCATGTATTAATTATTGTAATAGCTACTATGAGTTTACCTTTTTTAACAAAAAAACCGATTGATCTTCCACCAATAATTTCTGTGGAACTAATTCAAATTACAGATAAAACAAATATTCCTTTTGCACCAAAAGCAAAAAAGATAATTGAAAAAGTAAAAAAAAAGGAGGAAAAATTGGTGTCAGAACAAGCGCCTCCAAAAAAAGTTAAAAAAGAGAAACCAGATGCAGTACCTTTGCCAGATAAAGAAATTGAAGAAGTAAAAAAAATTAAGGAAAAGAAACAAAATCCTGAAAAAATAGATAATGAGGTAAAGCAAGTCTCTGAGTTTGAAAAAGAAGAATTATTTGATCCAAATAGCATTGCAGCCTTAATAGATAAATCAAAAGAAGAAAGTGCAGAAACAATAAATAAAACTGACAAAATAACTCAAGATCAAGATAAAAATATTGATTTATCAGGATTAACGCTTAGTGAAGAAGACGCTTTAAAAGCACAAATTTTTGGTTGTTGGAGCATTCCACTTGGATTACCATATAATAAAAATTTACTTGTTAGAATAAAGTTGAAACTAAAACCGGATGGTACTGTTATAAGATCAGAAATACTAGATCATGCAAGAATGAATAAACCTGGACAAGAATTTTACAAAGTTCTAGCTGAAAGCGCTCTAAGAGCTATAAAATTATGCCAACCTTTAAGGGTACCAACCACAGGATATGAAAGGTGGAAAGATTTACAACTTAACTTCGATGCAAGAGAAATGTTAGAAGGTTAAAATGATTAAAAAATTATTTATTTTATTAGCAATTTTATTACCAATAAAAGCGCAAGCATTAATTGAGGTTGATATAACCAGAGGTAACTTGAGTCCGCTACCAGTAGCAGTTTCACCTTTGTCTATAGATGAAAATTCCAAAAAGGGTTTTGAAAAAATTTTAAAGAAAAAAGACATAGGATCAGAAATTTCTATAGTCATAGAAAATAATTTAAAACAATCAGGTTTGTTTAATCCTTTAAATAAAGATGCTTTTCTTCAAAAAAGAGATATAGCACATTTAAAACCCAGATTTGAAGATTGGGCACTTATTAAAGCTCAAGCATTAATTACTGGCAAAGTTACTCTTGTAGATGAAAAGTTAAGAGTTGAATTTAGGCTCTGGGATGTTTTGGCTGCAAAAGAAATGCTCGCTCTAGCTTTTACAACAGTTCCAAATAATTGGAGACGTGTTGGACATATTATTACTGATAAGATTTATGAAAGGCTAACTGGAGAAAAAGGATACTTTGATACTAGAATAATATATGTAGCTGAACAAGGACCCAAAACAAAAAGAATAAAAAAATTAGCAATTATGGATCAAGATGGTTTTAATACCAAGTATTTAACATTGGGTAATGAGTTAGTTTTAACTCCCAGATTTAATCCAACCAATCAAATGGTAACTTATTTGTCTTACTTTAGAAACTTACCTAGAGTTTATTTGTTAGACATTGAAACAGGAATTCAAGAAGTTGTAGGTGATTTTCCGGGGATGACATTTGCGCCAAGATTTTCTCCAGATGGAAAAAAAATAATAATGAGTTTTGCTACAGATGGGAATTCTGATATTTATACAATGGATCTAGAAAATAGAATTGTTGAAAGAATTACAAATCATCCATCAATTGATACATCTCCGTCTTATTCCCCTGATGGAAAATATATCTGTTTTAATTCTGATAGAAGTGGCTATCAACAAATATATGTTATGAAAAGCAATGGATCGAAAGTGAAAAGAATTTCTTTTGGAAAAGGTTTATACGGTACGCCGGTTTGGTCTCCAAGGGGAGATCTAATAGCATTTACTAAATTGCATAAAGGCAAATTCTACATTGGTGTTATGAGAACTGATGGAACTGGAGAAAGATTATTAACAGAAAATTACTATCAAGAAGCACCATCGTGGTCACCAAATGGTAGAGTTTTAATTTTTTATAGAGAAACTAAAACTGATGAAAAAGGAGAGGGTTTCACTGCTAAATTATGGTCTATCGATTTAACAGGTTATAACGAAAGACAAGTGAGCACCGAAACAGATGCTTCTGACCCATCTTGGTCATCTTTGTTAAGTAATTGACAAAAAAAATTAATTAATCCTTAATAAACAGTTGATTTTTAAGCTTGAAAGATTTAACTAGTTGTGAAAAAATTACATTATTCAACTTTAAGGAGCAATAATGAATCTGAACAAAATTTTAAAAAATGCATTTTTAGTGGTTGTAGCATGTATGGTTTTAACAGCATGTGCAACGCAGAAAAAATCGACTGGTCAAATGCAAGGGGATGTATACACAGGGACGGACACTGTTGAATACTTAGCTTCTGGTGTTCCAGATAGAGTTTTCTTCGCAACTAATGAATCTGTTTTAACTACACGTTCGAGAGATACATTAAGAAAGCAAGCAGCTTGGTTAAGAAAAAATCCTGATATTAATATTGTGCTTGAAGGTCACGCTGACGAAAGAGGCACAAGAGAATATAACTTAGCCTTAGGAGAAAGAAGAGCTAACGCTGCTAAAGATTATCTAATGACTTACGGAATTTCTGCTAGTAGAATTTCAGTAATAAGTTATGGGAAAGAAAGACCAGTAGACTCTGGTTCTAATCCTTTAGCTTGGTCGAAAAATAGAAGATCAGTTACAGTTAAAGCTAACTAAAAAACTTAATTTAAAAGACCCTATTTATGAAAATATTTAGGGTCTTTTTTTTGCCATCATTATAATTATTAATAAAATTAATGTTTAGGTTTAAATTTTATATATTTATAAGTATCATCACATTAATATTTACAGCAACACCAAAATCATTTGCTGACAATCATAATGTAATAGAAATTTTAGAATTAATTCAAAAAGATTTAAAAACTTTAGAAAAGGCAGTTTATTCAGATTCTTTTAATAAAGTTTCTAACGAGGGAAGTAGTAGCAACTCTTTAGACCAAAACTCAGAAGATGTACTTACAAGACACTTATTAAAATTATCTGAAATTGAAAATCAGTTTCAAGAATTGACTAATAAATTTGAGGAAATTAATTTTAAATTAGATAAATTATCCAGCAGACTTTCAAAAGTGCAAGCAGATAATCAAATTAGATTTCAACAATTAGAAAGTGGAGACGCAACATTAAGCCAAGAAGATAAAAAATTAAGTTCGGTAGATGAACAAGAAAATAAATTATTACCAGGATCCTCTGAACCTCAGGATTTAGGTTCCATTTCTTATAAAGATACTGAAACAAACCAGACAACTCAACAAACTCAATCTATAGACTCAACAGGAACAATATTAACTGAAACTTTCCAGTCTGAAGAAAAACTCCTTCCCGACGAGAGTCCAGAGAAACAATATGAATTTGCTACAAGTTTTTTGAAAGTAGGCGATTATAATACTGCTGAAAGAGCATTTAGAGAATTTGTAAATACAAATCCAGAACATGAATTAGCAGGTAACGCTCAATATTGGTATGCTGAAACTTTTAGAATTAGACAACTTTATACAGACGCTGCATCAGCTTATCTTGAGGGTTATCAAAAATATCCAAAAGGCTCTAAGGCTCCTATAAATTTATTAAAACTTGGCGTATCAATGGTTCAGATAGGAGAAAAAGACCAAGGTTGTAAAATGATTACTGGTGTAAAAAAACAATATCCAAAAGCAAAACAATCAATTCTTCAAAAAGCAAAGTATGAAGCAAAAAAGTATGAGTGCAAAACAGAAAGCTCATAATAAGATTTTAAATTATTTAAAAAACAAAGAAATTTTTTCAATTTATAAGGATTTTAAAAAATTATTAAAATCTGGTAATAGTTATGCTGTTGCCGTTTCAGGAGGCCCCGATAGCTTGGCTCTAGCATACTTTTCTAAATGTTTTTCTTTAGAAAATAAAACTAAATTTTTATATTTTATAGTTGATCATAGATTAAGAAAAGACTCTGGATTAGAGGCAAAAAAGGTTTCAGCAAGACTTAAGAAGTTTGGAATTAATTGTAAAATTTTAACCTGGAAAGGCAAAAAACCTACTTCAAATATTCAGTCAATAGCAAGATACAATCGTTACCATTTAATAGCCAAAGAATGTAAAAAAAGCAAAACTAAAAATTTACTTTTGGGCCATCAAATTGAGGATCTTTATGAAAATTTTTTTTTAAGGCTTTTAAGAGGAAGTGGATTAAAAGGGTTAATTTCAATGGATGTTACTTCAGAAGATAGCATTAATGGTATTAAAATATTTAGACCATTAATAAATATTGAAAAATTAAAGTTAATAAATGTTTCAAAAAAAGTCTTTAATTTTTTTATAAAAGACCCATCAAATACAAATGATGTATTTACTAGAATTAGAATAAGAAAGTTAATAAATGAATTGAAAAGAGAGGGTTTAGATATAAATAAATTGAAACTATCAATTAAAAATCTAAAGGATTCTGACAGAACAATAAAATTTTATGTTTCTAGGAATATTGAAGAAAATGCAATTTATTTTAAAAATAAACAAAATTACTTTTTAAAAAGGGATTTTTTTTACCAGCCAAATGAAATTGTTTTTAGAAGCCTGTCTAGTTTACTAAATAAAATAAGTAAAAGATATTATTCTCCAAGAGGTAAAAGCTTAGTGGAGCTGATTAACAAGGTGAAATTTAAAGACTTTAAAAAATCAACACTCGGAGGATGTATTGTTGAAAAGATCAATGAAAGTGTATTAATTTCAAGAGAAAAACCAAAAAAACATTAATTTAGTTACAAAATGACACTTGTTTAATTTGTAATTATTCTTATCTTATAACTATGAATTTTAAAAATCTAGCAATGTGGGCAGTAATAGTTTTTTTAACTATTGGTCTTTACAATATGTTTAAAAATCCTCAACAAAACTTAGGAAAAAAAAATAACATTATATTCTCAGAATTTTTGTCAGAAGTTGATAATGGAAGAGTAGTTAGAGTAGAAATACAGGGAAATAACATTAAAGGAGTTTTTTCTGATGGAAATATTTTTACAACTTATTCACCCAATGATCCAAATTTAATTGAAAAATTGTCTAATAAAGGGGTAAGTATTTCTGCAGCACCCATAGAAGAAAAAATGCCATCACTGTTAGGAGTATTATTATCATGGTTCCCAATGCTTCTTTTAATTGCAGTTTGGATTTTCTTTATGCGTCAAATGCAAGGTGGCAAAGGTGGTGCTATGGGATTTGGTCGTTCAAAAGCTAAAATGATGAACGAATTAAAAGGGAAAGTAACATTTAATGATGTTGCAGGTGTAGAAGAAGCCAAAGAAGAAGTTGAAGAAGTTGTAGAATTTTTAAGAGATCCAAGAAAATTTAGTAGACTTGGAGGAAAAATACCAAGAGGTTGTTTATTAGTTGGTCCACCAGGAACTGGAAAAACATTATTAGCTAGAGCAATTGCGGGTGAAGCGGGAGTTCCTTTCTTTACGATTTCTGGTTCTGACTT
>CACHGH010000008.1 GCA_902579215.1 uncultured Pelagibacteraceae bacterium | reverse complement strand
TAAAATGATAAACAAAATTAAGGAATGTGTTAATGCAAAAAAAGATAAAAATTTTAAAATTATTGCTAGATCTGATGCTAGATCAGTTGAAGGCATTGATAAAATGATTGATCGTTGTAAAGCTTATATTGATGCTGGTGCAGAAATTATTTTCCCCGAAGCTTTAGAAAATGAAAAAGAATTTGAATTAGTAAGAAAATCCCTAAATTGTTATCTATTAGCTAATATGACAGAGTTTGGCAGATCAAAATTGCTTAATTTCAAAGATTTAGAAAAATTAGGTTACAACATTGTTATTTATCCCGTAACAACACAAAGATTAGCTATGAAAAACGTCGAAGATGGACTACGCGCTATTTTTGTGGATGGACATCAAAATAATATTATTGATAAAATGCAAACTAGAAAAAGATTATATGAATTAGTCGAATATGAAAAATATAATGCGTTAGATGAAAATATTTTTAATTTTAAAACTGAAGGACATGAATGAGTGATGAAATAAAAAAAGGCTTACTTGGAATTGTGGTTGATGAAACAACAATATCTCAAGTTATGCCTGATATTAATTCATTAACCTACAGGGGCTATGCTGTACAAGACCTTTGTGAAAAATGTACTTTTGAAGAGGTTGCCTTTCTTGTTCTAAACGGTGATCTTCCAAATAAAAAAGAGCTCAGTAAATTTAAAAAAGAAATTGAAGTTAATAGAAATATATCAATAAATTTAAGAGAAATTGTTAAACATATGCCAAAAAAAGCACACCCAATGGATGTAGCAAGAACCATTGTTAGTGTTTTAGGTTTAGAAGACAAACAAACAACAGATAATTCACCTAAAGCAAATATGAAGAAAACTATAAGAATATTTGCTAAAACACCTACGGCTATTGCGGCTTTTTTTAGAGCAAGAAAAGGAAAAAAAATAATACCACCAAAAAAAGGTCTGTCCTTTTCTGAAAACTTTTTTTATATGTGTTTTGGAAAAGTTCCTTCTAAAGATATTGTAAAAGCTTTTGATGTTTCTTTAATACTTTACGCAGAACACAGTTTTAACGTGTCTACATTTACAGCAAGAACTATAACTAGTAGTTTATCAGATATTCATGGTGCTATAACTGGTGCTATCGCAAGTTTAAAAGGCCCCTTGCATGGAGGTGCTAATGAAGAAGTCATGCACATGATGAATAAAATTAAAACTCCAGAAAAAGCTCATAAATGGATAAATAATGCTTTAGATAAAAAAGAAGTTGTAATGGGATTTGGTCATAGAGTTTATAAAAGAGGAGACTCTAGAGTTCCTACTATGGAAAAATACTTTCGAAAAGTTTCTAATGCAAAACATGATAAAAAATTTGTTAAAATTTATGATATTGTAAAAAATGTAATGATAGAAAAAAAAAATATTCATCCAAATGTTGATTACCCAACTGGTCCTACTTATCACCTTATGGGCTTCGACACAGATTTTTTCACACCTATTTTTGTTATTTCAAGAATAACTGGCTGGTCAGCGCATGTTATGGAGCAACATACTGCAAATAAACTGATAAGACCTCTTTCTAAATACACAGGGTCTGATCACAGAAAAGTTTTGTTATTAAGTCAAAGGTAAAAGTTTAGCTAAAAGCTTCTGTCCAATTTCCTCGGGTTGACGCTTTTGAATATTCTGTTGCACGCCCTTCGAAGAAGTTCATATGCTCCACAGCATTCAACATTGTATCCAACCAAGTTAAAGGATTTTTATCAACTTTGTAAATAGGTTCTAAACCTAATTGAGTTAATCTTCTGTTTGCGATAAATCTAATATACTCTTTAACTTCTTGTGCTGTTAAACCTTCCATTGGACCCATTTCAAAGGCTAAATCTATAAATGCATCTTCATGCTCTATTATTGTTCTGCATGCCTCATAAAGCTCTTTTTTAAGTTGAGGTGTCCAAATTTGAGGATTCTCATTAATGAATTCTTTAAACAATCGTATCATAGAATTGCAATGTAAAGTTTCATCACGAACCGACCAAGTTACTATTTGGCCCATACCTTTCATTTTGTTGTGCCTTGGAAAATTTAATAGTATTGCAAAACTTGCAAACAATTGTAACCCTTCAGTAAAAGCGCTGAACACTGCAACAGTTTTTGCTATATCTTCTTTTGAATTAACATTAAATCCTTGCATGTAATCGTACTTATCTTTCATTTCTTTATATTTCATAAACGCTGAATATTCAGACTCTGGCATACCAATTGTATCTAAGAGATGTGAATATGCTGCAATGTGAACTGTTTCCATCGCCGCAAATGCAGTCATCATCATCAATACTTCTGTTGGTTTAAAAACAGTAGTATAATGTCGTAAATAACAATTGTTAACCTCAACATCTGCTTGAGTAAAAAATCTAAATATTTGAGTTAATAAGTTTTTTTCTGCTTGAGATAAGTTTTTTTGCCAATCTCTAACATCGTCTCCTAAAGGAACTTCCTCAGGTAGCCAGTGAATCCTTTGTTGCGTTAACCATGCATCGTAGCACCAAGGATATCTAAAAGGTTTATAAACTGGATTTTCTACTAATAGACCCATTTTTTTTGGTTGAATAATGTCTTGTTTTTTTTGTTTTATTACTGACACGATAAACACTCCTCATATTCTGTTTCGTTTGTTTGTTGGTTTTTTGATTTATAAACATTTGCTGTAACGTCTGTTGATTTGGCATCATTAACATTTTCAGCTCTTTGAATAGATTTAGATCTGCAGTAATAAAGGCTCTTTAATCCTTTTTTCCATGCTTGAAAGTGAATTTGATGTAGATCTTTTTTGTGAATATCCGCTGGAATAAAAATATTTATTGATTGAGCTTGTGATATATGAGGGGTTCTGTCAGCACCTAAATCAACTATCCATCTTTGATCTAATTCAAAAGCTGTTTTGAATACATCCTTTTCTTCCTTTGTTAAAAAATCTAAATGAGAAACAGAGCCTTGGTTTGTAGTAATGCTAGACCAAGTAACATCATCATTTTTTCCATATTTTTCTAAAATTTTAGTTAGATATTTATTTCTAACATTAAATGATCCTGATAAAGTTTTGTGAGTGTAACTGTTTGCAGCAATAGGTTCTACGCCAGGTGAAGTTCCACCACAAATAATAGAAATAGATGCTGTTGGTGCGATCGCTGTTTTGTTAGAAAATCTTTCGTTAATTCCATAGTCTGACGCGTCAGGACAAGGTCCTCTTTCTTCTGCTAGGTCTTTAGATGATTGATCAACTTCTTTTTGAATATGTTCGAATATTTTTTTATTCCATACTTTGCTCATTACTGACTCAAAAGGAATATTTTTTTGTTGGAAGAATGAATGTAAACCCATAACTCCCAAACCAACACTTCTCTCTCGAAGCGCTGAATAGGTGGCATCGCTAAATTCTTCAGGAGCTCTTTCAATAAAATCTGTTAAAACGTTATCTAAGAATCTCATTATATCCCCTATAAAATTTTTATCATCTTTCCATTCATCATATTTCTCTATATTTAAAGATGACAAACAGCATACGGCAGTTCTATCTTTTCCATCTTTATCCTTGCCAGTAGGTAAAGTGATTTCACTACATAAGTTTGATGTTTTAACATTTAGTCCAGCTAATTTATGATGCTGGGGAATTAGTCTGTTAACTGTATCTATAAAAATTATATATGGTTCCCCTGTTTCTATTCTTGCTGTTAATAACCTAATCCACAAATTTCTTGCAGATACTGTTGATTGAACAGCTCCATCTTTTGGACTTTTTAGTGCCCATTGTTCATCAAGCTCAACTGCTCTCATAAAAGAATCTGTTACTAGTACTCCATGATGTAAATTTAAAGCTTTTCTATTAGGGTCACCTCCTGTTGGTCTTCTCATTTCAATAAATTCTTCTATCTCGGGATGGTCTATAGGTAAATAACATGCTGCTGAACCTCTTCTTAAAGATCCTTGACTAATTGCCATAGTTAATGAGTCCATAACTTTTATAAAAGGTATAATCCCAGAAGTTTTTCCTACTCTGCCAATTTTTTCTCCAATTGATCTTAAATTTCCCCAGTAGCTTCCAATACCACCTCCTCTTGCAGCCAACCAAACATTTTCATTCCAAAGTTCTAAAATTCCATTAAGACTGTCTCCTGCTTCATTCAAAAAACATGAAATTGGCAAACCTCTTTTTGTTCCACCATTTGATAAAACTGGTGTTGCTGGCATAAACCATAAATTGCTAATATAATTATAAATTCTTTGTCCATGTAGATTGTCGTCTGCATAATAACTTGCAACTCTTGCAAATAAATCTTGAAAAGATTCATTTGCTCCCAAGTATCTATCGCTTAAAGTTGCCTTACCGAATTCTGTTAAATTTGAGTCCTTCGATCTATCAATTTTTATCGTAATACCTTTTTCGTTCTGAAAAAGTTCAGTTTCATTGTTTAGTGAAAATAGATCTGGTCTCTTTTCTTTATTGTTATCTATAGTGTTTGGCGTGTATTCAGAGACAGCTTTCTTTATTGCTTGAGATACTATTTTATTCATAATCTAGTTATTTTTCTTCGCTTGAACACAAAACAACCATATGTTGTGTGCTATTTATGTTGATATACTATATAAATTAAAAATCAACAGAACATTTATAGAACATAATAAAAAATTATCAATAAAAAAATAAAAAAAAATGTAAGTAATAAAGGCAATGTCTAAAGAAATAAAAATAGACCCTTATGGTTTTAGAGAATATGACGCAAGATGGCTTTATGAAAAAGACATAAATCTACTAGGGATAGAGAATCTTGGCAAAGGCCTAGGAACACAAGTTGTAAAAAATACTAATAAAGCAAACCCAAGAATAATAGTTGGTCATGACTACAGATCTTACAGTGAAAAAATTAAACTTGCTTTAAAAAAAGGGTTAATATCAACAGGGTGTTATGTTGAAGATATAGGTCTATCATTATCCCCTACCGTTTATTTTGCTCAATTTAATTTGGATGCTGATGCAGTTGCAATGGTAACTGCGAGTCACAATGAAAATGGTTGGACAGGTGTTAAAATGGGAATCAAAAAAGGGCTTACACATGCTCCCGAAGAAATGAAAGAATTAAAAGATATAACATTAAATCAAAAATTTATAGTTGGAAAAGGTAGTGAAAAAGAAATTAAGGATTTTCAAAAAATATATAAAAACGATTTAATTGGTAAAAATAAAATTAATAAAAAAATCAAAGCGGTAGTTGCTTGTGGAAATGGGACTGCTGGAGTGTTCGCTCCAGATATATTAAGAGGAATTGGTTGTGATGTAATTGAGCTAGATTGTAAATTAGACTGGAATTTTCCAAAGTATAATCCAAATCCTGAAGATTTAAAAATGCTTCATGCAATTGCTGAAGTAGTAAAAGAAAACAATGCTGATATTGGTTTTGGGTTTGATGGTGATGGGGACAGAGTTGGTGTTATAGATGATAAAGGTAATGAAATTTTTTCTGATAAAATAGGTTTATTAATCGCAAGAAACTTATCTACAAAACATAATGAGTCTAAATTTATTGTTGATGTAAAATCAACTGGCCTTTACTCAAAAGATAAAATCCTTTTAGAAAATAAATGTAAAACCATTTATTGGAAAACTGGTCATTCGCATATTAAAAGAAAAGTTAATACCGAAAAAGCTTTAGCTGGTTTTGAAAAAAGCGGACATTTTTTTTTCAATCAACCGTTAGGATATGGTTATGATGATGGTATTAATTCAGCAATACAGGTTTGCCATTTATTAGATAATCAAAATAAAATGATGAGTGAAATAATAAAAGAATTACCAAATACTTATCAAACTCCAACAATGGCTCCTTATTGTAAAGATGAAGAAAAATATCAAGTAGTAGATGAATTGGTTAAAAAAGTTACAGAAATTAAGGAAAAGAAGATTAAAATAGATAATCAAGAAATAGAAGAAGTTTTAACTGTAAATGGTATAAGATTTTCATTTAATGATGGATCATGGGGATTAATAAGGGCTTCATCAAATAAACCATCATTAGTTGTTGTAACTGAAAGTCCAACTTCTGATATAAGAAAAAAAAAAATATTTGAATTCATAGATAGCTTGCTTCAAAAAACTGGAAAAATTGGAGAATACGACCAAAAAATATAAATTATAAATTCAACTATTAAGAGTTAAACAAAATTTAGAGAATCGTATATTAATTAATTTAGGGGCGGTAGAGGGAGACTGAAACCGCCTCTTTTTTTTTATAAATTTAAATATCTATATAAAAAGATAGTTCCAACTATATATAAAAAAACTCCAAAAAATCTCTGTAATTTTGATTTATTAATTTTATGCACTGTATTTGCTCCTATCCTGGCCATAAACATAGTGATTGGTATAAATATTAAAAAAGCAGGAATATTTATAAATCCCACGCTTAATGGTAAATCGGTTTTTAAAAGTGAGCCTGTAATTAAAAAGCCTATTGCACCAAATGAAGAAATTACGGAACCAATAGCAACTGCACTACCTATCGCTTTATTAATTGGATAGCCAAAATATTTTAAAATAGGAACATTCATAATTGCCCCTCCAATGCCCATAGTTGATGAAATAAACCCTGAAACAAATCCAAGTAATATCCTTGGAATTAGATTAAAATTCACTTTTAATTTATCTGTTTTATCCTTAATGTTTAATAAGTAAGCTCCACACAAGAAAACAACTATAGTAAAAAACAACAAAAGAGATTGGCTATCCAATAAGGCTGCAAAAATAGTTCCTGTTAAAACTCCTATTATAACAAAAATTGCATAATTTTTGATCACACTAAAATCAACTGAACCATGCTTATGGTGAGTTAATAAAGAAACTATAGAGGTAGGTACAATTATTGAAAAAGAAGTACCAACCGCTAAATGCATCAAATAATCCTGGTTTACATTTAAACTGTCAAAGATAAAAAATAGAAAAGGTACAGTAATAAGTCCTCCTCCAATTCCAAATAATCCAGCAAGAAAACCAACTGGAAAAGCTGTCAAGATCATTAAAAGAATGAAAAATGAATATTCGTTTGATAAAATTGAACTAATCAATTCTACCTACTGAAGTTTCGGTATGTCTAGTTTTGATCTTATCCATAATATGATCAATTTTTTTAACATCAGCATCTCTTACACACATATTTTCACTTAAATACTTTTTCCAAAAACTGGCACCCGTTTGTCCATGAAACAGACCCAGTGTATGTCTCATTACTTGGTTTATTCTAGTTCCTTTTTTTATTTCGTTCTTAATGTAAAAAATTAACTTTTCAATAATTTCTTCTCTTGTTGGAACGTTTGTATTTTTAAAAATTTTGTTTTCTATATCAGCAAGTAAATAAGGAGAATGATAAACAGCTCTACCAATCATTGCTCCATCTACTTTATTTAAATGGTCAATAACTTGTTGTGCAGAAGTGATACCTCCATTGATAATTATCTCTAAATCTTGAAAATCTTTTTTTAAATTGTAAACCATTTCGTATTTAAGAGGAGGAATATTTAAATTTTGCTTTGGTGTAAACTTTCCAAGCATTGCTTTTCTAGCATGTATAATAAATGTTTTAACACCAGTTTGTTTTAAGGTGCTTATAAAATTATATAAACTTTCATAATCATCTACTTGATCATAACCAATTCTAGTTTTAACTGTAACAGGAACTGAAGTAGCCGATCTCATTTCATTTAAACAATCTGCTACTAGATTTGGTTCTTTAATTAAACAAGCGCCAAATTTATTTTTTTGTACTTTTTTACTTGGACAACCTAAGTTCAAATTAATTTCATCATAACCAAATTCCTCCCCTACTTTTGCCGCTTCAGCGAGTAGTTTGGGGGAAGATCCTCCAACTTGTAAAGCTACAGGTTTTTCCTCAATATTAAATTCTAAAAGTTTTTTTTTATCTCCTCGATTAATTGCTTCAGAAACTATCATTTCCGTATAAAGCAAAACATTTTTACTAATTAATCTTAAAAAAAATCTTTCGTGACGATCAGTACAATCCATCATAGGAGCAACTGAAACTTTTCTATCCATGATTTATTATTATATTATTTTTTTATGTGTTTGAAGGTTCTGTTTCTTCAGGGTTTGCATCGTTTGTTTCATTTTCAACTTCTTTCATTTCGTCTAATGAAACATCAGATTCTTCTTCTTGAGGTGGTTCGTCTGTAGTTTGGGTGTTTGTAGCTCCTTTTAATTCATCTAGATCTTCTTTTGAAACTTGTATTTTTTCTGGTACCTTTCTAGCTCTTTTTGATGGCAATATTGGTGTACCACTTTTAGATATCTCACCTTTGTATAAATTTTCAAAATCATCTCCTACTTCTTCATCTTCTTCAGAGCCTTCATCTACTTGTTCTATGTGTTTTCTTAATTTATAGATTGCACTTTCTTCTAAGTCAGAAACTTTTATATTTTCTGCAGCAATTTCTCTTAGTGATATAACTGTGTTTTTATCATTATCTCTATCTAGAGTAGGTTCTATTCCCGAATTCAATTGCGTTGCTCTTTCTTTAGCCACAAGCACAAGTTCATATGGGCTTTTCACTTTATCGATACAGTCTTCTACGGTAACTCTTGCCATGGCGATGGTTTATAATGACCCTATAAAAAAATCAAGTGATTTTTATAAGTATATTGGCTCAAGTTTTTTTCTAATTATGAATAAAAGTACAATTGAAACAGCTATATAGCTTGCGCTAAAAATTGAAATTTCATTAATAGTATATCCAGCATCGATAAAAATACCAAACATAGCTGTTCCTGCTGCTGTTGCAAAAACCATTAAAGATGTTGTTAAAGCTTTTATTCCACCAATGTATCTTACTCCATACATTTCTGCCCAAAAAGATGAGCCAAGAACGTTTGCAAAACCATTACATACACCTACTAATCCTAAAAAGAAGAAAGCTGAAATCGGACTTTCAAATGAATATAAGACTATTGCTGACAATAGAAGTGGAATATTCATGAATATAAGCAACTTTCTACTTGTAAATTTATCAATTAAAAAACCAGTAATTGATAATGTAACAACGCTTAAAATTGAATAAACCATGAATGATTGAGCGATTACAAAAGGTCCCCAATTTTTCGATGTTAGTATAAATGATTGATATACAAAAACACCAGTAGCAATTGAAGGCATTGCCAACATATTTAAAGTGATTATATAAAACCTATAATCTTTTAAAACTTCTGATCTAGTCCAATCTTTTATTTTTAATTTTGATCCTTGGTCATTTAATAATGTCTCTCTCGAATCTAGTTTGACTTTTCTAACTAAAAGAAAAGAAATTATAGGAAGTATTAATAAAACTAGTATAGAAATGGTAATCCAAATATTTCTCCAACTAGTAATTGTTAAAAGAAAAACTATTAAAACTGGAAAAATAAATTCTGCTGCAGACAAACCCAACCATGTTG
Organism: uncultured Pelagibacteraceae bacterium; assembly: GCA_902579215.1. Classification (GTDB taxonomy): domain Bacteria; phylum Pseudomonadota; class Alphaproteobacteria; order Pelagibacterales; family Pelagibacteraceae; genus Pelagibacter. The sequence goes on along the minus strand of CACHGH010000008.1, from coordinate 32,737 downwards.
CACTAAGTGCTTTGCCTCTAGTTTTTTCAAAAAATCTTGAAATTGTTGTGGTTGCGGTATGTGACATTAATCCTTGTCCACCTAATCTTAATAAAAAAATTCCAAAAAATAGAAAAGGTAATATTGTAATAGTAGAAAAAAAATAACAAGCAAAAGATAATAAAATTATTACAAATAAAGAAAATTTAAAAACATCCATGTCATCAATTTTTTTTCCTATCCACACTAAAACTAAACTGCTTAATAAAGTTGCTGATGCATAAATTGTGCCAAATTGTCCATGTGTAATAGATAAATCTGATCTTATGCTAGGATTAAATATTCCAATAAAATAACTCTGTCCAAAACTAGAAAAAAATGTAAATATAAATCCAAATAAAATTACTTTTGTACTTAAACTTTTAAACATTATTTAAATATGAGTTGTAACGTTGCTTTTATAGGTCTTGGTGTCATGGGTTATCCAATGGCTGGATATATATCAAAAGGTGGACACAATGTAACTGTTTTTAATAGAACAAAATCGAAAGCAGAGAAATGGATTAAGGAATACAAAGGTAAAATAGCAGAAACTCCTGCTGATGCAGCAAAAGATGCAGAATATATTTTTACCTGTGTAGGAAACGATAATGATTTAAGAGAAGTTACTTTTGGTGACAAGGGTGCTTTTAAAACAATTAAAAAAGGTGCTGTTTATATAGATAACACTACAGCTTCAGCAACAATTGCTAGAGAAATTTATGACTACGCAAAAAAAAATGGCTTTGGAGCATTAGATGCTCCAATATCTGGCGGTCAAGCTGGTGCAGAAAATGGTGCACTAACTGTAATGATTGGTGGAGATCAAACTGACTTTGATAAAGCGAAAGATAAAATTGATTGTTATAGTAAAAAAATGAAGCTTTTAGGAAAAGCAGGCAGCGGTCAACTTGCAAAAATGGTCAACCAAATATGTATTGCCGGATTAGTTCAAGCTTTATCTGAGGGAATTAATTTTGGAATTAAAGCTGGTTTAAAAATGGAAGATGTTATTGAGGTTATATCCAAAGGAGCTGCTCAATCTTGGCAAATGGAAAATAGATACAAAACTATGATTGATGATAAATTTGAATTTGGTTTTGCTGTTGATTGGATGAGAAAAGATCTTAAAATTGCTATGGATGAAGCTAAGAATAATGGATCATTATTACCAATCACTGAGATAATTGATAAATATTATGGTGAAGTTCAGGATATGGGTGGCAAACGTTGGGACACCTCAAGCTTAATAAAAAGATTTAGAAAGTAGAGCGTATGCAACCAGCATACTATGAAAATTTAGAAGAAATTCAAAATAAGTATTGGTCTATGCTTGATGATGCTGTTACCAACAGAGCCTCACCTTTTAGAATTCCTGTTTTCATGTGTGCACATCAAAATGAAATTGATGGTAGAATAGTTGTTTTACGAAAATCAGATAGAGCGAATAATTTATTACAATTTCATACTGATCTTAGATCTCCAAAGGTAGGTATTTTAAAAAAAAATAATAAAGCATCATTGCTTTTTTATGATAAAGAAGAAAAGATACAATTAAGAGCTAAAGTTGAATGTGAAATAAATAATCAAAATTCAATAACAGAAGAATCTTGGAAAAAAACTCAACATATAAGTAGAAGATGTTATTTAACTGACAGTCCGCCTGGAACTATTTCAGATAACCCAACATCTGGAATGATATCTAAGCTGGAAGATTTTGATTATACAATGGAGCAAAGTGAAGAAGGTTATAAAAACTTTACTGTGATTAAATGTAAAATAAAATCAATTGAGTGGCTTTATCTTGCGGCTAAAGGACATCGTAGAGCTAGATTTGAAATTGATAGCAACAAAGAATATTGGCTAGTTCCTTAAATAATGTTTATAAAATTTATTTTTTATTTATCTCTAATAATTTTAGGAATGTTTGCTATGAGATTTGGCATAATCCAAATAAGACAATACAAACAGGGCAAAACCAAACTTAAAAAGAAGTCGCTGGAACAGATTGCTTTTGTAATTTTTTTTATAATAATTTTAGGGCTAATTATTTATTCAATTGATGGCTTGCTTTTTAATTAAACTCAACTAAAAAATTGATTTGGAATATTTTTTCCAGTTATCTTGATAATGCTTAGTGTTTTCTGCTATATCCTTTTTTTCTTCTTCAGTTACCTCTCTGATAACTTTACCGGGAGAGCCAATTACAAGTGAGTTGTCAGGTATTACTTTATTTTCAGTAATCAGAGCTTTGGCTCCGATAATACAATTTTTTCCAATCTTAGCATTATTAAGAATCACAGCGCCAATTCCAATTAAACTGTTGTCTCCTATTGTGCACCCATGAAGCATAACAAGGTGGCCAACTGTTACATTCTTTCCAACTTTTAAAGGACAACCTGGATCAGTATGTAAAACGCTTCCATCTTGTATATTAGAACCCTCACCTATGTGGATATTTTCTATATCTCCTCTTAGAGTTGCATTAAACCAAACGCTTGTATTTTTCTCTAAAGTTACATTTCCTATTATAACAGCATTAGGCGCTACCCAATTTTCGCCAGAGTTTTTTGGTTTTTTATCTTCCAAATCGTAAAACATAAATTATATAATGTTCTAGCATGACACTTACAAAAACTCCAATATGTGATTTTGGAAAAAAAGCTATTAATTTTCAATTAAAATCAACTGATAACAAAATGATCTCTCTAAAAGATATAAGTGGAGAAAAAGGAACTTTAATAATGTTTATTTGCAATCATTGTCCATACGTTCAAGCTGTTATTGAAGATATCGTAAACGATTGTATAGAGTTAGAAAAAATTGGAATTAAATCTGTAGCAATAAGCTCTAACGATGTAAACAACTACCCTGAAGACTCTTTTGATAATATGGCTAAGTTTTCAAAAGAAAATAATTTTAACTTTCCATATCTTTACGACGAAACTCAAGAAATTGCTAAAAAATATGATGCCGTATGTACTCCAGATTTTTTTGGATACAATCAAAATTTAGAATTGCAATATCGTGGAAGAATAAGAGAATTAAAAGAATTAAAACCAGTAAGAAGTGGTAACAGCGATTTGATGAATGCTATGAAAATGATAGCTGAAGCTGGCAAAGGTCCAAAAGATCAAATACCTAGTATGGGCTGCAACATAAAATGGTTTAAATAAAAATGTATTTAGTTGTTACAAGATCATTTCCACCAGAGGTTGGAGGAATGCAAAGCTTGATGTGGGGTCTAACTACCCATATATCAAAAAATTTTATGGTTAAAGTTTTTGCCGATCATCATAATAATCAAAAAGAACATGATCAAAATGTATCTTTTTCAATCGAAAGAATTGGTGGATTAAAAATATTCAGAAAATATAGGAAAGCTTATTTAGTAAATGAATATATTAAAAAAAATAAAAATATAAAAGGAATTATAGCTGATCATTGGAAAAGTTTAGAGCTTATTAAAACAGATAAGAAAAAAATATGTCTAATTCATTCTAAAGAAATAAATCATAAAAAAGGAAGCATGTTAAATGGAAGAGTTTTAAAAGTTTTAAATAATGTTGATTGTGTTGTATCTAATTCGCACTATACAAAAGATTTAGCTATAAACTGTGGTGTGAGCTCTGAAAAGATAACCGTTATCAATCCTGGCGTTGAAGAACCTAGAGATTTAGATGAAAAATCTTTAACTGAAGCTGAAAGTTTACTTAAAGAAAAAAAACCCAGGTTAATTACTGTTTCAAGATATGACAAAAGAAAAAATCATGAAAAAATTATAATGGCTTTAAGAAATCTTAAACAAATATATCCAAACATAATTTATATTTCTGTAGGATACGGAGAGGAAGAGGAAAATATTAAAAAACTTGTAGATGAATTAGATTTAAATAATCATGTTTTATTTCTTAAAGATATTTCAACAGATTTAAAAAATGCTTTAATATCTAAATCAAATGTATTTGTAATGCCTTCCATTATTCATAAAAAGTCTGTTGAGGGTTTTGGTATAGCTTTTGTCGAAGCTGGGCAATATGGTATACCGTCTATTGGTGGCAAAGATGGTGGTGCGGCCGATGCTATTGATGATGGCAAAACTGGAATTATTTGTGACGGAAACAATCTTGATGAAATCTATTATAGTATTAATAAGCTATTGGAGCGAAATTTATATTTAGAACTTGGTAAAAATGCCAAGTCATTTGTTAAAAAATTTGAATGGAATAAAATAATTGAAGAATATAAAAAAATATTACTTTAAGAAATCATCCACTTCAACACCATAAGCTTCTACTAATTTATTATTCTGATTGGCTACACCCATAACATCAATCATTTCTTTAACCATCTCATCTGTTGCTCCTTTTTTCTTTGCCGCAGCTGTATGAGATTTAGTACAATACTCACAACTATTTGTCATTGAAACCGCAACATAAATTAGTTCTTTCGTTACAGCATCTAATGCACCTGGTTTCATAACTTGTGAAGTTGAATTCCAAGTTCTTTCCAAAGTTTCTGGGCTATTTGCAATATATTTCCAAAAATTTGGAACTTCGGTAATTTTTCTTGCACTCTTTATCTCATCAAAAATTTCTTTAACTTTTCCTTTAGCTTCATTTTCTGAGATTGGTTTAAACATTGGCATTTTTCCTCCTTAATTGTAAATTGATTCTATTTTTGGCATTAACGTAAGTAGTTCTTTTGTATAATCATGTGATGGGTTTTTAAATAACTCTTCAGTTTTAGATATTTCGCAAAGTTTTCCATTTTTTAAAACAGCGATTCTATCACACATTTGTCTTACAACAGGTAAATCATGACTAATAAATAATATTGTCAAATTCAATTGCTCTTGTAAGTCTTTTAGTAGATTTAGTATTTGAGCTTGTATACTAACATCTAAAGCTGAAGTTGGTTCATCACAAACAAGAAGTCGAGGTTGTGTAGCTAGAGCTCTTGCTATTGATATTCTTTGTCTTTGACCTCCAGAAAATTCATGAGGATATCTTTCAGCTGATTGTTGAGTCAATTCAACAGATTCTAATAAATCATAAATATAACTGTCTATATCTTTTGAGCTTATTGAAGGATTGTGAAGTTTTATAGGCTCTGCAACAATATCTTTAACTTTTAATCTTCCATTTAAAGACGAATATGGATCTTGAAATATCATTTGTATTTGCTTTCTAAACTTCATCATTTCTTTACTACTTTTTATTTTTGTTATGCAAACATTATCAAAATCTATATCTCCAGCACTTGGGCTGTATAAATTTACAATCATTTTAGCTATTGTTGATTTGCCACTTCCACTTTCGCCAACTAGTCCGAAAGACTCTCCTTCTTTTATGTTAAATGACACATCATCTACAGCCATTACAGAGTTTTTAGTGCTTTCTACAAAAAAGCTATCATCAAAAGTTTTGCTTAAATTTTTAACTTTAACTAAATCTTGATCAGTTATTTCTTTTTTTGTCCATCTGTTTAAAATTTTGATATTGGTTTCACCCTGGTTTTTATTTTCTTTTTCAATAATTTTGAATCTATTTATTTTTTTATTTGTAGGAGGAACTGAGCTTACAAGTGCTTTAGTATAAATCTCTTTAGGTTTTGTTAGTATTTCTTTTGTAGGTCCTATCTCAACAAGATTTCCATTTTTCATTACAGCTACTCTGTTTGTCGTTTCTGAAATAACACCCATGTCATGTGTAATTAATATTACTGCTAAATTTCTTTCTTTAGTTAGTCTTTTAATTAAATCTAAAATTTGTGATTGTATTGAAACATCTAATGCAGTAGTTGGTTCATCAGCTATTAGGAGTTCTGGCTCACAACAAAGGGCTAATGAAATAACAACTCTTTGTCTCATTCCACCTGAAAATTGATGTGGATAATTATTAAATCTAGCTTGAGCGTCTTTAATACCAACTTCTTTTAACAAGTTAATAGCTTTATTTTTTGCATCTTCTGTATTTAAATTTAAATGAGTTTGAATTGTTTCAATTAATTGCTCTCCTATTGTAAGTATGGGATTTAGAGATGTCTGGGGGTCTTGAAAAATCAAACCTATTTTTTTTCCTCTTAGTTTTAGAATATTTTCAGGATTTTCATAAATATCTGTTCCATCAAGTATTATTGATCCGCCAGATACTTTTCCTGGTTCATCAATAAGATTTATAATTGCATTACCAACTGTGCTTTTACCTGACCCAGATTCTCCAACTAATCCTAGAATTTCTCCCTTGCTAACTTCTATGTTTACTTTTTTAGCCGCGTAGACTGTTTCTCTTCTCATTTTATAATCAACGCTTAAATTTTGTATTTTTAAAAAACTCATTAATTTAATTTTGGGTTAAGTGTATCTCTCATCCAATCTCCTAATAGATTAATTGAAAATGCTAAAATAACTAAAAAAATTGCTGGAAAGAAAGTTATCCACCATTCACCAGAAAATAAAAAATCATTTCCAAGTCTGATCAGTGTTCCTAAAGAAGGTGTTGTTGGTGGAACACCTACACCTAAAAAACTTAGTGTAGCTTCAGCTATTATTGCAAGCGCAAGCCCGATTGTTCCAATTACAAGAACTGGTCGCATTATATTGGGTAAAATATGTTTAAACATAATAATTAAATTTGAAACTCCAATAATTGTTGAAGCAGAAACATAATCTTTATTTTTTTCAACTAAAGTAGCGGCTCTAGATACTCTTGCAAACTGTGGCCATTCGGAAATTCCTATTGCAAAAATTAATACATAAATTGCCATTTCATCATGTAGCTCTCTGGAAATTATTCCACGTGCAATTCCATCAACCAACAGGGCCATTAAGATACTTGGTACAGTTAATTGTACATCAGTAAATCTCATAACAATCATTTCATATTTTCCACCAAAATATCCAGCTGTTAAACCTAATCCTACTCCTAGCACCAAAGCAAATATAACTGCTGAAAAACCTACAATTAAAGAAATCCTTGATCCATAAAGAATTGTTGCCAACATATCCCTACCTTGGCCGTCAGTTCCTAAAATAAATTTAGCAAGACCATCTTCTGTCCAAGAGGGTGGTGTAAATGCATCCATTAATGATAAAGAGGATGGGTCGAATGGATTATACGGTGTAACTAATTCTACAAAAAAAGAACAAAAAAAAATTATTATCAAAAGAATACTTGATACGATTGCAGTAGGTGATTTTATAAAGCTAAAATAAATATCACTGTCTTTAATTCTATTTATCAAAGTTAAGTTTCTGTTATCCACTTACAGCCTCCGCTTTAACTCTTATTCTTGGATCAATAAAATAATATAAAATGTCTACTATGAAATTGATCATTACGAAAACAAACGCAATGAAAACTAAGTAGGCAGACATAATCGGTATGTCTACAAATTGAACTGCCTGAATAAATAAAAAACCCATTCCTGGCCATTGAAAAACTGTTTCAGTAATAATTGAAAAAGCAATTAAAGTACCAATGTTTATCCCTGCAATAGTAATTACAGGTATCAAACCATTTTTTAGCGCATGTTTGTAATGAATGCTTTTTTCATTTATCCCTCTTGCTCTTGCAAATTTAATATAATCAGTTTGCAATATTTCCATCATTTCAGCACGAACAAGCCTAATAATATAAGTCATTTGAAAAAGGCTAAGCGTTACCGAGGGTAAAATTATAGCTTTTAATCCTGATAATGTTAAAAAACCTGTAGACCAAAAACCTAAATCAACAACCTCACCTCTGCCAAAGGATGGAAGTATTCCTAAAATTACTGCAAAAAGATAAATGAATAATATACCAATAACAAATGTGGGGAGCGATACGCCAAGTAGTGATATAGCCAATATTATATCGCTCAAAAAACCTTTTCTTTTTATACCTGTATAAACTCCTAATAAAGTCCCAGATACCAGTGCAATTAATGCAGAAATTAGTACCAGCTCTATTGTAGCTGGCAATCTCTCAGAAATTAATTCAGAAACTGGTCTTCTTAATTGATAAGATATTCCAAACTCTCCTTTTGAAGCATTAACTACAAATCTAGAAAATTGAATATGTATTGGATCTGTTAAGCCTAAAGTTTCTCTAAGTTCAGCTCTTTCCTCATCTGAAGTTTCTTCTCCAACCATATTATTAATTGGGTCACCAACAAAATTAAAAAGTGAAAAAGAAACAAATGCTACAACCAGCATCACCAAGACTGATTGAAACAGACGTTTAAAAAAATACTTTATCAATTTATGAAAACTTGAAATACAAGCCCTTTTTAAAAAGGGCTTGTAAAAAATTAATTTAGTTTACCTTAGAAAAACGGAATAATGGTTCATTATTCGGTCTTATAGGAACATCAACATTTGTTTTTGATGCCCAAGAAATTACTTGGTGGTGTAAAGGTAGATAAGCAATGTTATCTCTTACAATTTTCCAAGCATTTGCTATTGCAGCATTTCTTTTATCTAGGTCAACTTCACCTTCCATAACTCTAATTGCAGCATCAACATCAGCATCGCTAAAGTTAACTTTATTCCAGCTTGCATCAGTTTCATATAGATAATGGAATACGTAGTGACTATCTAAAGTTGGAACACCCCAACCTAACATATAAAAATCACCTTGATTATCTTTAAGTTCTTTAAAGTGTTTACTTTTTGTTTGAGCAAATAAATTTACTTTAACACCTATTTTTCCTAACATTCCAACAACAGCTGTACAAATTGCTTCATCGTTTACATATCTGTCATTTGGACATCTTAGTTCTACTTCAAAACCATTTGGATAACCTGCGTCAGCTAATAGTTTTTTTGCAGCATCAACATCGTAAGGTAATCTTTTATCAAGTGCTTTAGTATAACCTGTTACACCTGGAAAAGTTATAATTCCTGCTGGTTCACTTAAACCTCTCATAACTTTTTTCTTGATAGCCTCTATATCAATTGCTTGGTATAGAGCTTGTCTTACAGCTTTTTTCTTAAATGGGTTGTCTCCAGTATTACCTGTTCTAAGCTTATCTGCAGCTTGGTCCATTCCAAGAAAAATAGTACGCATTTGAGGAGTACTTTCAACTTTATGTCCTGCAGAAGAACTTATACGAGCTAAGTCTTGAACGGGAGCATCTGTAACTATATCAATCTCTCCAGATAATAAAGCAGCAACTCTTGTTGCAGCATTTTTAATTGGAAGCAACTGTATCTCAGTTATGTTGTGTTCAACATTACCCCACCATTTACCATTCTTTTTAAAAACAGTTTTAGTATTTGGTTCTCTTAAAGTAATTTTAAATGGACCAGTTCCCATTGCATTTGTTGCAGAAAATGTTTCTTGTCCTGCATCCCAATTCTGTGGAACAATTGCAAAATTATCTGTTGACCATTGTTTAGACATTACAAATATATTTGATAATTGGTTTAAAAGAATAGGATTTGGTTTACTAGTTTTAATTTGTACTGTGTAATCATCAATTGCTTTAACTGATGAAATAGTACTAATGTACTCTTTAAAGTCCGATGTAGGTTGTTTTGCTCTTAATATACTAAATACAACATCCTCTGATGTCATTTTTTGTCCATTAGAGAACTCAACATCATCTCTTAAAAAAAAGTACCAAGTGTTTGGATCTACTGCTTTCCATTTTGTTGCAAGCTGAGGACCAATTGACATGTCTAGACCTCTAGTAACTAAAGCTTCATAAACTTGTCTTGATACTTGAGTAGTTGGACCTTCGTTTTGCGCATGCGGGTCAAGTGTTAAACTATCTCCTTGCATGGACCATTTAATAGTTTTTGCGAAAGATTGAGTGGTTGCAAAAACAAATAAAAATGTCAGCAAAATTTTTAGCAAATTTTTAGGTTTCATTTTCCCCTCCTAATTGTTTTTTTTGTAAAAATTTAACTTAATAATTGGAGAAACTAAAGAAGAATTATGCCACTAGTTTTTTGAAGTTTTCGTATAAAATTTTTGAATATTTGTTCATACTGGGCATATGTTTATGAGAGTCTTTCTCAAATTTATCTAATGCACCTTCACCTAATTGTTTTTCTAATGCAGATTTGTATTCAGGTACACATCCCCAGTCACCAACTGTTGTATTTTTTACCTCAATATGAAATTGAATTCCATAAGCATGATTTTGGTATTTAAAAATTTGATATTTAGTTTCTGGAGAAGAAGCAATTAAAGTTATATCATTATTTTTTTCAAGATCTTGAACTTCGTAAGAATGCCATTGTAAAGAAGTAATTTTTTCTGGAAACGAAGAAAATAATAAATCATTTTTTTTTTTTTGATGAAAAATTTATATTTAACATTCCAATTTCTGGATTTTTAGACCTTACAACTTTACCACCAACTACTTCACCTAATAATTGACACCCAAGGCAAAAACCTAAATATGGTTTTTTTAAATCAATAACAAATTGTTTTATTTTATTTTTTTCTTCAACAAGCCAAGGAAAATCTTTTACCATCCATGTATCCATTGGCCCTCCCATACAGAACATTGCATCAAATTTTGATAGATCAGAGGGTATTTTTTGTCCCTCATCTAATTCAATAGTGGTTAATTTTATTCCATCTTGAATCATTAGATCCTTAATAAATCCTGGATCTTCAACTTTTATATGTTGTAAAATAATAACGTTCATTTTAAAGCACAGGCTTTAAAAGTTTTAACATTTTTTTATGTATAGATCTATTAGCACTAACTAATATATTTCCTCCACGAGTTGCATCTTGATTTTTCCAATTAGTTACAGTGCCCCCTGCAGCTGAAATTATTGGAATCAATGCATGTATGTCCCATATTTTATTTTGACATTGTATGACCACATCAATTTTTCCTTCACAAAGATGGGCATAACTTAATGCGTCAGAGCATGGAAATTGCATAAGTTTTAGAATTTTAGGAATTTTTTTTTGCTTTTGCAATGGAAGCCACCCATGAAATGCTGCAGATACTTTAACATTTTTAAAAGTTGCTTTTTTATTTACTAATATTTTTCTTTTTTTTCCATTGCTAACAACATAAGCATTTTTTTTTGATGTATTAAAATAATACTTCTTTAACATTGGAAAATTTGCCAAACCACATTGGGGTTCACCTTTGTAGTTTAAGGAAATTAAATTACTCCAAGTAGGATTGCCGATTACAAATGATCTTGTTCCATCTATAGGGTCAATTACCCAAGAAAAATCACTTTTTGTTTTTTTTGAACCAAATTCCTCTCCTATAATTGTGTGCATCGGAAACTTCTTATGAATTTTCGATCGTATAAATTTTTCAAAAGCTCTATCAGCTGAGGTGACAGGATCATAACCTTTTCCTCTTAGTTTATTATCTACTTTAAAAGGTTTGTTAAGCTTGGAATAATAAAACTTTGTCATATCTCTTGCCAAGCTATTTAAAAATCTAGCAAAAACTCTCATATTTTTTGAATTTAATTTGGTCATTAATTGATCACATACTATTTTATTTATCTTGATTAAAGCTAAATTTTAAATAATCCTTTGAAAAACTTATGAAAATTGAACTAAATGATAACAAAGTTTTCTTAAATAATGGTAATTCAGTTCAAGAAATTCATCCTTTTTGGTTAAGAGAAAGAGTAGATGGTGATAAATTTTTAGATAAAGGTACTCAACAAAGATTATTTGATCCGTCAATAATGGATAGAAAAATAATTATTGAAAAAGCTCAAATTAAAAATGGTTTTCTTGAAGTAGGTTTTAATGATGGTGTTAATTCCAGAATAAATATTAATAAACTTGAAATAGAATTTTTAAATAAAGATACAGTTGTAAAATCAATTCCTAAAAAAATGTGGGACTCAACTTTAAAAGATGTAAAAAAATTTAAATATAATGATAACTTTCATGAATCAAAAGAAATGTATGATTTATTAATTTCTTTTTACGAATTTGGTTTTGTTATTATAAAAAATGTACCTACAAAAAATAATTTTATTGTTGATTTTGCTAATTCGGTTGGAAGTGTAAGAAGAACAAATTTTGGGGAATATTTTGACGTTAAGTCTAAAAATGATCCAAATGATTTAGCTTACACTACTTTACCACTAAGTCCTCATACGGATAACCCTTATCGAAATCCAGTACCTTGTATACAGTTACTGCATTGTATTGAAAATGAAGTTAAAGGAGGGTTTTCAACACTAGTTGATGGTTTTACAGTTACAGAAAATCTTAAAAAAGAAGATCCTGATGCTTACAAAATTCTTTCAGAGGTTAAAGTTAGATTTAAATTTACTGATAAAAGTGTTGTTTTAGAAGATTGGTCAGAACTAATTCATTTAGATGAAAATAAAGAATTTAAACAAGTAAGATTTAGCCCTAGATTAGATTATGTTCCAATGTTAGAAAAAAATAAACTTGATTTATATTATAAATCAAGAAAGAAGTTATCTGATTTGTATAATTCAGAAAAGTATAGAATAGAATTTAAATTAGAACCTAAAGATCTTATGATGATGGATAATTATAGAATTTTACATGGTAGAACTAAATTTGACCCTAAAGAAGGAAAAAGATTTTTACAAGGTTGCTATATAGATTTTGATAGTACTGAGGGTAAATTGAGGCATCTAAAAAGAAAATTTAATCTTTGACGCTTCGTGATTCTTTAATAGCTGCAATAGTTCCAATCTTTTTAGGATTTGGCTTTGTTATTGCTAAACCTGCAATGGAGTACCTGCCTCCTTTTTTATTGATGGGTTTAAGGTTTACTTTTGTAGCACTACTTCTAATTTGGTGGTTTCCAATACCAAAAAGTTATCTAAAAAAAATTTTTTTTGCTTCTCTTATAGCTAACACTCTTCAGTATAGCATTACATACACAGGTTTAAGTTTAATAGATGCATCAGCAGCTGTATTGCTAGTTCAAACTGAAGTTCCTTTTGGTGTTGTTTTTGCATATTTTATGCTTAAAGAAAAACCGACTGTAAGAAGTCTAATTGGAATAAGTATAGCGTTTGTTGGAGTGTATATTTTAACTGGCTCGCCAAATTTAGATGGTAAAATTTTTGGTGTAACATTAACAATTATTGGATCTGCTGTTTGGGCTTTAGGACAAGTATTGGTAAAACCATTAAGTAAAAAAATACATCCGCTTGCACTTGTTGCTTGGTTAGGTTTGTTTTCTGGGCCAATATTAATAGGACTTTCGGCTGTATTTGATGGAAATACAATTGATTACTTTAAGGCAGCAACTTTTGAAGTATGGATGATTGCAATTTATTTAGGATTTATTATGCAGCCCATAACATATGGTTGTTTCTATTATGTTTTAAAAAATAATCCTTTATACAAAGTGCTTCCCATAGTTACTATGGGGATACCTCCTACTGGTCTTTTAGCTGCAATTTTTCTGCTAGGAGAAGAACCAACTAAAGAATTATTTATTGGAGGAGCTATAATCATCATTGGAGTAATGTTAATAGTATTTAATAAACCTGAAAAAAAATAATTAACCAATTTTTCCTAAAAAAGGTAAATATTCAAGAAGGTAAAATCCTAAAATTTGAAGTTGATCTGTAATAATTAAAAACCCTGTTAAAAGAAGTAAAGTTCCTCCAGTTTTTTCTATTACATTCATTTTTTGTTTTAAATTTTTTGAAATCAAAATAAATTTTTGAATCAAATATCCAGATAAAATAAAAGGAATGCCAAGACCTAAAGAGTAAAAAGATAGCAATATAACGCCTTGACTTATACTTTCTGTGGTTGATGCTAAAATTAAAATTGATCCAAGCATTGGACCGATACAAGGAGTCCAGCCAAAAGCAAAAGCCATTCCGATTAATATAGGTGCAAAAAATCCTTGGTTAATTTCAGAGTGAACTCTTTTTTCGTAGTTGAGAAATTTTATATTAATTACCTTTAAAATATGAAGAGATAAAATAATTATAACTGTACCAGCAACTATTCTTAATTCATTTGAATTTTTTAACAGTAACTTTCCTATTGTAGTTGCTGTAGCACCAAAAAATATAAATATAAGAGAAAATCCAAATACAAACAAAATAGTTGGAATTAAATTAATTTCCTTTTTTTCTAATAATTCATTTAACGAACTGCCTGATACATAAGAAATATAACCTGGAATTAATGGTAAAACACAAGGAGATAAGAAACTTAGTAAGCCTGCGCCAAAAGCAATAAATATTTCAATCATAATATTTATTCTTTTATTACTTTTGTAATTTGTTCACCTAAGTTATCTACAGAAAGTTTCATTATATCCCCATTTTTTAAAAAAACAGGAGGACTCATTCCCATACCTACACCAGGAGGTGTTCCAGTTGTAACGATATCACCAGGCATTAGTGTAATAAAGTTACTAATATGTGAAAGTAAAAAATTAAAATTAAATATCATATCGCTAGTATTTCCTGTTTGATGTTTTTTTCCGTTAACTTCAAGAGAAAGATTGATATCGTTTAAATTTTTAATTTCATCGCTTGTAACCAAATAAGGTCCAATTGGCCCAAAGGTATCTCCAGATTTTCCTTTAACCCACTGACCTCCTTTTTCCTTTTGCCATTGCCTTTCGCTGATATCATTACATATGCAATAACCAAAAATATAATCTTGAGCGTTGCTTTCTGAAACTAATTTAGCTTTTTTACCTACAACGAAAGCTATTTCTACTTCATGATCTAACTGTTGAGAATTTTTTGGAATAATTACATCGTCATTTGGTCCTACAATGGAATGAACTGATTTATTAAAAAGCACTGGATGTTTTGGAGTTTCTGCACCAGTTTCTTTTGCATGCTCGCTATAATTTAAACCAACTGCAAAAAAATTTCCAGGTTTTGAAATACATGCTCCAATACGCCCTATATTTTTTATTTCTGGCAGACTTTCTATATTTATTTCCTTAATTTTTTCCAAAATTTTAAAATTTATCGTATCTGGAGTTAAGTCTTTAATTATAGATGTAAGATCTCTTATTTTATTTTTATTATCTAAAATCGCGGGTATTTCTTTTCCCAGGTTCCCTACTCTTAAAAATTTCATTTAATTAACCTTTGAAAAATAAATATAATAAAATCAACACCCAAAAAAATGTGTAATAGTAAAATATTCCTATTCTAGCAAATGCTGACGATATGGAATTGTTATTTGATTTCTTCTTAGCCATTATCCTTTTAAACCTAGATGAGTATATTTAACATTTAGATAATCTTTTATTGCCATAGAACCACCCTC
Organism: uncultured Pelagibacteraceae bacterium; assembly: GCA_902579215.1. Taxonomy (GTDB): domain Bacteria; phylum Pseudomonadota; class Alphaproteobacteria; order Pelagibacterales; family Pelagibacteraceae; genus Pelagibacter. Next base: position 17,492 of record CACHGH010000008.1, on the reverse strand, counting down.
TCTTCCATATCCAGCTTGTTTAATTCCTCCAAAAGGTGCTTCAGCTATCGCAACTACTGGCGTGTTTACTGCTACTGTACCAGTTTCCATTAACTCAGAAGCCTTGTGAGCTCTTTCCATAGAGTTTGTACATATATAGCTTGCAAGACCTAATTCATGATTATTAGCTCTTTCTACTACTTCATCAAATGATTTAAAGGACAACATAGGTACCAATGGACCAAAAGGTTCTATTTTCATTATTGTAAAATTATCTTTCACATCATCAAATATTGTTGGTTCGTAAAAATAACCTTTATTAAATCCAGAAGGTCTTTTTCCACCTAATAATACTTTAGCTCCTTCTTTTTTTGTAGTTTCTACTAGGTCCTCTATCTCGTTTAATCTTTTCTTTGTTGTAATTGGTCCTAGCTGAACATCTGGATCCATTCCATTTCCTATTTTTAATTTTTTTGTTTTTTCGACAAATAAATTCACAAACTCATCTTTTTTACTTTCTTGAATATAAAATCTGTTAGGAGAAATACAAACTTGACCATTATTTCTAAACTTAGAGGCTACTGCCATATCAGCTGCTTTTTTAATATCTGCATCATCAAATACTATAAAAGGTGAATGACCACTTAATTCCATTGTAACTCTTTGAACTTTATCAGCAGCTTGCTTTAATATTAATTTACCTACTCTTGATGAACCAGTAATTGAAATTTTCTTTACTATATCTGATGCAATTAATTGTGATGCTATACTTGGTGGATCTCCTGAGAGTAAATTAACTACACCAGGTGGCACTCCACATTCCCTACAAATATCAACTAACTCCATTACTGTTCCTGGGGTTATTACATCTGGTTTAATTATAACTGAACATCCTGCAGCAAGTGCGGTTGAAATTTTTCTAGAAGATAAAACTAATGGAAAGTTCCATGGAGATAAAGCAGCAACAACACCTACTGGTTGATAATAAACATGAACTCTTGTATCTGGAAATCTACTCTCTACAGTCTGTCCATAAATTCTTTTTGTTTCTTCGGCATTCCATTCAAAAATATCTGCTGCCCCACCAACTTCACCTTTAGCTTCAGCAAAAGGTTTACCAACTTCTAATGTCATCCATTTTGCTAACACATCTTGTTTTTCTCTCATTTTGTCAGCGATCTTTCTTAAAATATATGATCTTTGCCAAGGTGCTGTTTTTTTCCAAACTATTAAACCTTTTTCTGCAGATTTTAATGCTTCATCAACATCTTTTGGTGTTGCTTTCGATGCTTTTCCAATTACTTCCTCTGTTGCTGGATTAATTACTTCGTAAGTTCCTTTGTCTGCTGACTGTTGCCATTTGCCATCAATAAATTGACCAAATTTTTCGTACATAAATTTAATTTAACATTACTATAAGTTGTGTCCACTATGCAATTTATGCATTATCATATTTTAATTAATAATGTTATTTTCATATTTAAGAAAGGAGGTTTTTATGGCTAAATTTATAACATTAGGATGTTACACAGCAAAAGGTCTAGCTGGATTCATAAGTAATCCAAATACAGATAGAAAAGCTGCTACATCTGCACTTGCTGCTTCTGTTGGAGCAAAAGTGACTCGTTATGCTGGACTAAGAGGTAAGTATGATTTTATGGCAGAGATAGAGGGTACTTTTGAACAATGTGCTGCCGCTGCAATGACTGCAGTAGGAAGTGGAGCTGTTTCTGATTTTACAATTTTGGAAGATGTAGATCTAAATAAAATTGCAGAAACTGCCAAAAAAATGGCTTCAGGATATAAAGAACCAGGTAAATAAAGACCAAATTCTTAACTTCCAGTTTTTTTAAACTGGAAGTTAGATGGCTTCATATAAAGTTGGAAACATGTCGCCACCTAACGGATCTCCATTTTTATATCCAGCTTCTTGCATTGCTTTTCTATAGTTGTAACTTGTCCAATCGCCAATATAACTTATTTTTGCATCTTCTTTTGCGACTCTTAAAGTATAACGACTTAAAGTTTTATCTGGTATAGATGCGCTAAGTGCGCCGTGCAATGTTCTCATGTCAAAAATTACACAATCACCTAAATCACAATCCCAATTTAAAAATTCATATTTATCTTTATTTCCCAAAATATCTGGGGGTGTTTCATATTTCTTTCCATTGATTACACATTCATCACCCTCAATTTTATGTCCATCTTTAAAAAGTACTCTTAAAAATAACTTATTCCATAAATGTGATCCTTTAACCCAAGCTACACCTTCGTCTTTTTTGCTTGGTTGGAGTGGTAACCAAAGTACACACATTGTGCCTTCCATATCAAAATAACTTACATCATGGTGAAAAGGGGTTTTAGATTTAGATCCACCTTCTCTTAAAAACCAGTTGTCCATAACAAGATTTATTTTTTTAGCAGACATTAATTCTGATGCTATTTTTGCATAAGGTGAATTGAATACAAAATCTTTAAATTCTGGAACTAAATGCCAAGTCCAATAATCTTCTAAATAAGCAGGAACACCTTTTTCCAAAGTATGAGATTTAAATCTTGGACTTGGATTTTTTATGTCTTTTTCTATTCCGGTTTGAAGTTTTTTTATCCAACTAACATCAAATTTGCCTTTTAAAAAAACAGCTCCATCTTTTTTGAAATTGTTTATTTCAGTTTCAGTTAAAATATTTTTCATTTGCCAGCAGTATTGGCCACATAAAAAGATACAATATCTATTTGTTCTTTTGTTAAAATATTTTCTTCTCCATATGCAGGCATAACACCAAGTCCGTAAGTTACCATTTCTTTAACTGAGTCTTCTGTAAGACTTACTGTATCTAAATTTGGTCCAACATTACCCTCGGAACCTGCTGCCTTCAATATATGACATCCTGCACAACCAGCTATCTCATTAAAGATTTCAAGCCCTTTAATCATTTTGTCATCGTCAGAAAATGATTTTTGAATGTTTGCGCTAAATATAAAGAATAGAATTAATAAAAATTTACTAATTTTCATTAATTAATTTTAAAACTTTTTAAACTATTATACTACAGTAATATTTACGCTATGATCTTTCCAACCGTTATGAGCATAACCTCTTCTGTTTTCCATTCTTAACTCTGGTTGCTTATCAGAACCGTTGGATGCTAAGCTAGCAATATTATATGTGCCTGAAGTTAAAGTCGTTTCTAAAACAAATTGCCTCCATGCATATTTCCCAAGATCAGGACCAACAAATCTTGCTCTCTTCCAGCTTTTTCCACCATCAACAGATACTTTGACACTTCTTACTTTTCTTGTGCCGCCCATTGCAACTCCAACAATTTGAACTTTTCCAGCTTTAACAGTTCCTGTTTCATCAGTAGGCCTAGTAATCCAAGATTTAACTGGCATTTCCCAACAAGAAGGATATTGAGATCCTTTTTTTCCAATTGGTGAAATCCTATAACTAGATTTCATATATTTTACAGATGACTCTTTAGTTGTAAAAGCAACTTTTCCAAGATGCTTAACATTGTTAATTCCAAAATATCCTGGAGTAACCATTCTTAAAGGTCCTCCATGAGCGTTTGGTAATGGAACACCGTTCATCTCCCAAGCCAACATTGCATCTTTGTAAACTTTTTTAGGAACAGATCTTTCAACCATAGCTTTTTTTGGATCTAAGCCAGTTGGTTCGTGATCAACTCCTGCAGATGTCATAAACACTGCACTTCCATCTATTCCACCACACGCATCAACCACTTTCATAAGTGGCACACCAGTCCAGAGTACACATGCAGCTGCTCCTGTTTTCCATTGAGAACCTCTTACTTTATGTTCGAAAAAACCTCTTCCATTTCCAGAACACTGTAAAATTGTAGCCATTGTTGTGTGTCCCATTTTTTTTAATTGAGCTAATGTAAAAGTCTTAGGATTCTTCACACCCTGAATAGATACTTTCCAATTATTTCTGTCGCCAATCTGTTTGTCAGACATTGTTGGCATATTATTCCTTATATATACATTTCTATTTGGGGTTATAAGGCTTTCTCCAATAGCACTTCTGTGTGTTTCAATTCCTTTATCTGAATGTACAATTAATGCATTTCTATCTTTCCAGCTTATAAAATCAGGCAGTCCTTTTGAACCATCTTTATGATTTGCGTTTGATATATTAATAGGAACAACTGAAGCAGTAGCAGCTAAACCTGCTAACGTTGCTGTGCCTGATAAAAAATTCCTTCTATTCAAATTTAATTTTTGTCTTCTTTTTTTCATATAAGCCTCCTTATCAAATTACTAACATTCTAAATTAATGTTAATTTACCAAAAAAAATAAACAGGAAAAATAAAAAAAGAAAAATATATTCAATTAATAGTTTTACAATTTAAAGTTGTATAAAAATACAATTATGTTTGTTTTGCAATTAATTTTAAATTTATTAATTAATTTTTCTAGTATAGATTTATTTTATGCAGCATCTTCAAGATAGTTTTGGAAGAACATTCCCGTATATTAGGATGTCAATTACTGATGTTTGTAATTTTAAATGTGGTTATTGTTTACCAAATGGTTATCAGGTTGATAAAAGTGATAATAGAAAATTCCTTCATCTGGAAGAAATTAAACGCCTTGCAAAATGTTTCACTGAATTAGGTGTGTGTAAAATTAGAATTACAGGCGGAGAGCCAACTGTAAGAAAAGATTTTTTTGAAATTATTAAAGTTTTAAAATTTGAAACTGGAATAAAAAAAGTCGCTATTACGACGAATGGTTATCATTTAGATAAAAAAGCAAAGCAATTAGTAGATAGCGGTTTAAATGCAATAAACATAAGTATAGATAGCCTTAATCCAGAAACTTTTAAAAATGTTACAGGTCATGACAGATTGCCAGAAATTTTACAAGGAATTAAAAATTTACAAGAACTAGGATTTGAAAATATAAAAATTAACGGTGTTTTATTAAATGGAGTTAACTCCTCAGAAAAAGATTTTGATGAGTGGTCAAAATTTATTCAAAATAATAAAATTGATTTCCGATATATAGAATTAATGCAAACAGGTGATAATTTAAACTATTTTAAAAAGTATCATGTTTCATCAAAGATATTTAAGGATTATTTAAATAAAAATAAATGGATTTACCAAACATTAGGAAAAGATGCAGGGCCTTCTTTAAATTACATTAAACCTGATTATAAAGGAAAGTTTGGGATAATTGCTCCATATTCAAAAGATTTTTGTAAATCATGCAACCGATTAAGAATTACATCTAGAGGCGATTTAAGACTTTGTTTATTTGGAAATACTGGAATCAGTGTTAGACATTTGTTGCAAAAAGATGATCAACTTAGTGAATTAAAAGATCTTATATTAGGTCAGATGAAATTTAAAAAAGAATCACATTATTTAGAACTTGGAGATACAGGTTCTACTAAAAATTTATCTAAAACAGGAGGATAATTGACTAAATTAAAAATAGTGAACCAAGATGAATTAAAAGATTGGGCTAAAGAAATTTTTAAGAAAAATTCATTTAATATGGTTGATGTTTCTTCAAAAAAAGAAACATTCAGAAGGGCTCTGGCGTCAGGAAAAATTTATGTGGGTAAAGAAGTTTTTAATTTAATAAAAAATAACAAAATGCCAAAAGGAGATCCTGTAAGTTTAGCTGAAGTATCAGCTGTATTAGGTGTAAAAAAAACAAGTGAACTGATACCTTTGTGCCATCCATTACCAATTGATCATACGGCAACAAAAATTTTAATGAATGAGTCTGATAACTCTTTAGAGGTTTTTTGTGTAGTATCTGCTGTTGCTAAAACTGGAGTTGAGATGGAAGCAATTATGGGAGTTAACGCAGCATTAATAACAATTTATGATTTAAGCAAAATTGTTAATCCTCATTTAAAGATAGATAATATTAAGTTGCTAATCAAAGAAGGTGGAAAAAGTGGCTTATGGACCAACCCAGATGGTTTACCACAATTTCTTGAAAACGTTTTTTAAAATGAAAATAAAACTTGAATTATTTGGTGCGAGTAAAGATTTAAGTGATAAAGATTTTTTAGAACTTAAATTGAGTAGTAATAGCTCGATAAGCGATCTTAGAAATGAAATAATAAATTATGTTGATAAAAATTTTAAAGGAAATAAAGATTTTAAAAAAATAATTGAAACATCTGCATTTTGCTCTGAGAACAATAATATTGTTTCAGATAGTTATAAGATTACTAAAGATCAAAAAATTGGAATTATCCCTCCTATCGGAGGTGGTTAATGCTTCATGCAAAAATTATAGATCTTTCAAAAGAAAAAATTAATTTAGAAAAAGCAGAAAGTTTCATCTCTTCGTCTAAATTTGGAGCTTCAATAGTATTTTATGGAACTGTAAGAGAAGATAATGAAGAAAAAAAAGTAACTGGAATTACTTATGATAGTCATGACGAGCTTGTAATTAAAAGCTTTAAAGAAATATATGATGAGGCTGATAAAAAACTAAATATTAAAGAAAAGTCTGTGTTTATTGAACATGTCAAAGGATATGTGGGACTTGGAGAGATAAGCATTATAATTGCTGTAGCCTGTCCACACAGATCTGAGGCATATGATTTGTCCAGATATATTATTGAAGAAATAAAAAAAAGATCACCTATTTGGAAAAAAGAACATTACAAAAATAAAGATAGTCAATGGTTAAAAGGAAATCCTATTAATGTAAATGAAAATAATTGATTATTTTAAAAAAAAAATAATAAAAAAAATAATAAAAAAAAGAAGACTTTTTTTTATTAAAACTGAATTAGATAAATTACCTAAAAATAATTATCCTTTTGGATTAAATAAAAAAATACTAGAAGATACTTGTAAAAAGTATATTGCTAACCCTGAATTAATACCAAATATTAGCTACCCTAAAATAGATATTTTATTAAAAAAAATATTTAAAAAAAAACAGAAAATTTATTTCTTAGATATAGGTGCGCAATTTATTGATAACTATTTATTTTTATCTAAAAAAAATAAGAATCTAGAATATATTTATTTTGATCAAAAGATTAACAACAAAATCGTAGATAAATTTTCAAAAATTAAAAAGCTTAAGAGATTTAAATCATTAATAAAAATTCAAGATATTAAAAAACACAAAATCAATTTTGTATATTTTGGTAGCGTTATTCAATATATGCATGATTATAATGAAGTTATAAATCTTATTTCAAAAAAAAAACCAAAATTTATATTTTTTTCTGGGACTTCTCTTTATAAAAATTTAAAAAAAAATCGTTTTGTAGTAAGGCAAGTTAATGTTTGGCCTCAAATTAATTACTGTTTTTTCTTTCAATATAAATATTTTTTACAATTATTGGAAAAATACAATTACAAATTAGTATTTAAGAGAAATAACCTGAATAATCCTAAAATTAATTATTCGAATATATCTAAAAGCCTAACTATAAAGATAAATTATACAGACCTTTTATTTAAGTTTAACGGTTAATTAAAGTCTTTAGATAAATCAAAATCTTTAAAGAATTTGCCTGATGAGACTTTTATAAAATTTGTACTTTTTTTAAGTCTTTTAACCATAAACTTAGCTCCAATGTTGCCCTTTATTTTTTTAAATTTATTTATTAAAGAAATATCAAAACCTATTGGATTTCCTATTTTTTTTTTAAATTTAGGCGCATGAATAAGATATTTTTTTTTTGTAATTGAAGTGCAAATCTTATTTATAATTGTGGTTTTGATGAATGGCATATCAGATTGAACAATGATAAAGCCACTATCTTTTTTTGATATTTTTTTAAGTCCAGTTTTAATTGATGAAGATATTCCAGATTTATATTTTTTGTTAATAACAAAGTTAATTTTTTTATTTTTTTTTATAATTCTTTTTATTTTTACACTTTCATGACCTAAAACGATTATAATTTTATTAACATTGCTTTTTATTAATGAATTAAGCGGATAACTTATTAATGACTTATTTTTAAATTTTTTTATTAATTTATTTTCATTTTTTAATCTCGTAGACTGTCCCGCAGCAAGAAGAATTGCTTTGATCATTTTTTATAAGTTTCGGAAACCAATTGAGCAATAATAGATAGTGCTATTTCAGGAGCTGATCTTCCACCTAGTTTAATACCAATAGGACCATGTATTAAATTAATTTGTTCTGTTTTAAATCCTGCATCTTTTAATCTTTTACATCTGTTTTCATGAGTTTTTTTACTACCTAACGCTCCTATGTAGTAAAATTTTTTATTAATAGCATGTTGTAATGCTGGATCGTCTATTTTGGGGTCATGGGTTAGCGCAATTAAAGCTGAGTTTTCATTTGTTTCTACTTCTTTGAAAGCTTCATCTGGCCATTTATTAATAATTTTTAAATCTGGAAATCTTTGTTCCGATGCAAAATAACCGCGTGGATCTATAATAGAAATTTCAAAATTTAAGCTTTTTGCAAAATCTACAAGATATTGAGCTATATGAACTGCACCTACAATAATAACTTTTATAGGTCTAATATATGTTTCAACAAATATTTCTGTTTTTTCTATTACTCCATTTTTTTTTAATTTAAAAAAATTATCAATTTGTTCTTTGTGGGTTTCAAATTCTTTGCTTAATGATTTTCCAGGCTCATATATTTCACTTAAACCGTTTGCAAGATTGGTTACGATTGCAAATTCTGTCTTTGAAGCTTTTTTTTTAATTATTTCCTTAAGTTGAGAATGCTTCATTTAAATTATCTGTTCTAAATAGACTGCAATTTCTCCTCCACAAGCAAGTCCTACTTCCCAGGCACTTTCGTTGGAAACTTTGAATTCAATTTTTTTACATGGTTTATTATCTTTAATTAAATCAATACATTCTCTTACTACTGCAGACTCAACGCAACCGCCAGAAACAGAGCCAGAAAAATCTCCCTTTTCATTAACGATCATTCTACTTCCAACTTGTCGTGGTGATGATCCCCATGTTTGAATGACAGTTGCAAGAACAACTCTTTGATTAGTATTTATCCAATCGTTTGCTTCTTCTAAAATTTTTTCATCAAATGAATTTTTCATTTGATTTTAAGTTAATACTGAATGATTTAATTAGCAAGCTTCAACAGCTTTTTTTGCAAATACTTTAACCATATTTGCTCTATATTCTGCTGACGCGTGGATATCAGAATTTATACCGCTAGATGAAACTACAACATTGTCTATTGAAGAAGCTGAAAAATTTTTTGAAAGTGCATTTGAAATATTTTTTTCATTATAAACGCATGATTTAGCTCCAGTCACTGCAACATTTACTCCAGATTTATGTTTTGCAACATATACACCAACTATAGCATATCTTGATGCTGGGTTTGGATATTTTTGATAACAAGACTTTTCTGGAATTTGAAACTCAATTGCTTCTATCAACTCTCCTTTTTTAAGCGATGTTTCAAACATTCCTGTAAAAAATTTATCAGCACTTATTTTTCTATTATTTGTGTGAATAGTTGCGTTTAAAGCTATACAAGCTGATGGATAGTCTGCTGATGGATCGTTATTTGCTATTGACCCCCCAATAGTGCCTCTATTTCTAACTTGAGGGTCGCCTATACCTTCAGCTAACGCAGATAAAGAAGGTAAAGCTTTTTTTACTTCTTTAGAATTCGCAACCTCAACATGTTTTGTTGTAGAACCTATTGTAACCGACTTAGCGCTTACTTTTATGCCAGATAATTTTTTTATCCTTTTTATATCTATAATATCTTTATAAGAGGCTAAACCTAATTTCATAGAAGGGATAGTAGTCATTCCTCCTGCTAAAAATGCTGAACTTGAAGAAGCTAATTTAGTTGCTTCCTTAACATCTTTTGTTGAATGATAATTGAATGTTTTCATAAAAAAATCCTGTTAGGCCGCCTCTGAATTTGCTTTTTTCATTTTTTGACATGCTTTCCAAACTTTTTCGGCAGTTGCGGGCATCGATATTTCTGTTCCAATTGCATTCATTACCGCATTCATTACAGTTGGTGGTGCTGCAATTGCTCCTGCTTCACCACATCCTTTAGTTCCTAATGGATTTGATGTAGCTGGTGTACAAGTAAAACCTAATTCAAAGTTAGGGAAGTTATCAGCTCTAGGCATCGTATAATCCATATAAGATGCTGTTACAAGTTGGCCTGAATCATCGTAATGACAATTTTCATGAAGAGCTTGTCCTATTCCTTGCGCTAAACCTCCGTGGACTTGTCCTTCAACTACTAAAGGATTTATTATTGTACCAAAATCATCGACAGCTGTATATTTAACTAATTCTACTTTTCCTGTATCAGGATCTACTTCAACTTCACAAATATGAGAGCCTGCTGGGAAAGAAAAATTAACTGGGTCAAAGAAAGAAGTTTCTTTTAAACCTGGCTCTTCACCTTCAGGAAGTGGTGACTTAACTTCACCATAAGTTCCAGGTAAATAACAAGCGAAAGCTATCTCACCAATAGTTTTCTTTTTATTAGATTTTGCAACTATAAATTCTCCATCTTTAAACTCTACATCGCTCTCACTTACTTCTAGCATTTTAGCTGCAACTTTTTTTCCTTTAGCTACTATTTTATCGCAAGCTTTTACAATTGCAGTACCACCAACAGTTAAAGATCTTGATCCATAAGTTCCATATCCAAAAGGTCCTTTATCAGTATCTCCATGTGAAATTTCAATATTTTCAATTGGAACTCCTAGCTGATCTGCTGCTATTTGGGCAAATGTAGTATCGTGTCCTTGTCCATGACTATGTGAACCTGTAAAAACAGTAACATTGCCAGTAGGATTAAATCTTACTTCAGCAGACTCCCATAAACCTATTCCACAACCTAACATCATAACAACAGGCGATGGCGCTATCCCGCATGCTTCAAAGTATGAACATAGTCCTATTCCTCTTAACTTACCTTTTGAAGCTGAATCTCTCTTTCGTTTTTCAAATCCTTTATAGTCAGCAACTTCCATTGCTTTTTTCAAACCTCCAACATAATCTCCTGAGTCTACTGAATGAACTAAAGTTTGTTGAAATGGAAACTGAGTAGGAAAATTTTTCATACGAATTTCAGCAGGATCCATACCTAGCTCCCTTGCTGCTTTTTCTACAAGAGTTTCAATTGTATATGTTGCTTCCGGTCTTCCTGCTCCTCTATATGCATCAACTGGTGCAGTATTAGTATAAACTGCTTTTACATTTGAGTAGGCTGCAGGCATTTTATAAACTCCAGTCGCACAAGGACCAAATAAATAAGTTGGTGTAACAGTTCCAAAAACTGAAGCATATGCTCCAAGATTTGCTATAGTTTCATTTTTAAAACCTAAAAAAGTTCCATCATTCTTAACTGCAAGTTCAGCATGAGTAACATGATCCCTGCCATGACAATCAGATAAAAAAGACTCTGTTCTATCTGCAACCCATTTCACAGGTCTTTCGATTTTCTTTGCCGCCCAACTACAAACAACTTCTTCCGCATATGGATAAATCTTTGAACCAAAACCACCACCAACATCTGGAGCTATAACTCTTAATTTATTTTCTGGTGCAACACCATTAAATGCAGAAATTATTATTCTAGCTAAATGAGGATTTTGACTTGTAGTATATAAAGTTATTTCTTCCGTTGATGGATTATAATCTGCATTTGCTGCTCTAGGCTCCATAGCATTTGGAATTAGTCTATTATTAATTAAATCAATTTTTATTATTTTATCAGCTTTATCAAAAGCTTCTTTAACTTTTGCTCTATCCCCTAAAAGCCAATCGAAACATAAATTTTTCGGAATATCTTTATAAATATTATCAGATTTCATTGCTTCATCTGTTTTAACTACTGCTTTTAAAACTTTATAGTCTACTTTAACTAATTCTGCTGCATTTCTAGCTTCGTCAAGACTTTCTGCAATTACTACAGCCACATGATCACCAACGTAATTTACACTTTCACTCGCTAAAGGTGGATGAGGGGGAACTTTCATATCAGAACCATCTTCACTCTTAATTCTCCAACCCGCTATTAGTCCTCCAATTTTATCATTAACAATATCTTTACCTGTAAGAACTGATACAACGCCCGAAGCTTTTACAGCTTTTGAAATATCTACATTTTTAATTTGTGCTCTTGCGTGTGGAGATCGTACAAAATATGCATATGTTTGGTGAGCAAAAGTTACATCTGCTGTATACTTACCTCTACCAGTTAAAAGTTTTTTGTCTTCTTTTCTTTCAACTCTAGATCCAACCAAACTTGCCATATTAATATCTCCTTTTTACATTTTTGTTGCAGCTTCTTTAACCGCTGCAATTATATTTTGATAACCTGTGCATCTACAAATATTGCCCTCTAACCAATCTCTGATTTCTTTATCACTAGGATTTTTTTTATTGTTTAGTAAATCAATCGCGCTCATCACCATCCCTGGCGTACAAAAACCACATTGTAGACCATGGGTTTTTTTAAAAGCCTCTTGCATAGGGTGCATTTTTCCATTTGATACAAGTCCCTCTATAGTTGTAATTTTTGAACCATTAAGGTCAGCAGCTAAAGCGGTACAACTTTTTATTGATTTTCCATCAACGTGTACCACACATGCTCCGCATTGACTTGTGTCGCAACCGACGTGTGTTCCCGTTAAGTTTAAAATTTCTCTTAAAAAAACTGATAAGGTAGTGTGGTCAGGAATTTCTTTAACAACTTTCTTTCCGTTAACTTCTAATGACACCTTTGTCATATTAGTTTTACCCCCCTAGTATTTGTTAATTTAAACACACAATATTGTCGTACTCAACAATAAAATATAATAGATTCTACTTTAACGCGATTCAACTTATAAGATAAATACTAGTTATTATTATGATTATTATAGATAAATATATAAATGATTTTTTGTGAGATTTTTTTTTCACGTGGAATTAGTGTTTGTGAACTTTCTTTAACTTCAACAACTGGTTTTTCATCTTTAGAAGAAACCAACTCAGAAAATTTTCCAAAAAAAATATCTGCCATTTTTTTTGCAGTCATGTCTATTAGACGTGATCCAACTTGAGCAATTTTTCCTCCCACATTAGCTTCAACAGTGTAGTTAAGCTTTGTTCCATTCTCAAAATCCTCTAAAGTTACAGAAGCCTCTCCATTAGCAAAACCAACTGGAGAATTGCCTGATCCAACAATTTTATAGCTATGAGGTGGATTTAAATCTTTAAGCTCTATCTCTCCTGTAAAGGTAGCATTAAAAGGACCAATTTTATTTTTTGCAGTTGCTGAAAATTCAGTATCAGAATTTTTTTTAAATTCTTCACATCCAGGAATAGATTTTTGAAGAATTTCAGGATTATTTAAAGCTTCCCAAACCTTTTGTTTTTCTAACTTTATTTGATATGATCCTGATAGTTTCATTAATATAACAAAACTTTAACATAAATTATTATGGATGATAACATCAAAAAGGAATTACAATCTGCAGCTTTCGATAGACTGGTTAAACATCTTAGAGAAAGAAAAGATGTACAAAATCTTGACTTAATGAATTTAGCTGGTTTCTGCAGAAATTGTTTATCAAAGTGGTATAGAGAAGAAGCAGAAAAAAAAGGTATTAAAATATCAGATCCTGAAGCTAGAGAGCATGTTTATGGAATGCCTTACTCAGAATGGAAAGAAAAATATCAAAAATAGATATTTTTCGTCTAAATGATTAAATTTTTTCCTCTTTTTTTTATTTTACTTTGGTCGTCAGCTTTTATTTCTGGGAAAGTTATTGTCGAAGATGCGTCTCCTTTTGCAGCTTTATCTTTTAGGTTTGCATTAGTTACATTAGGTTTTTTTTTATACTCTTTATTTAAGAAAGAAAAAATTATAGCTCCATTTAAATATTTATTTGAAAGTTTTTCAACAGGCGTATTATTTCATGGAATTTATTTGGGTGGTTGTTGGTATGCTTTTTCTATAGGAATGCCTGCCGCTATTGTAGCTTTAATTGTAACTTTGCAACCAATATTAACAAATATTTTATCAGGTCCCTTGTTTAACGAGAAAATTACTTGGAAGCAGTGGCTAGGTATAAGCTTAGGTTTCTTAGGTTCTTTATTAGTTTTAGGTATTGATTTTGAAAATGAATTACCTTTAGAAGGTATATTAATTTCAATTGTTGCTCTAGCTGCAATAACAATAGGAACACTTTGGCAAAAAAAATTAGGTGGAAAATTATCTTTATCAGTAAGTAATGGCTATCAAGCTTTTGGGGGATGTGTTTTCAATTTGATTTTAATTTATTTCTTCGAAGATCCTTTTATTAATTTTACAACCAGTTTTGTTTTGGGTATGACGCACCAAATTTTATTAGTGTCTTTTGGCGCTTTTACAATTTTAATGTTTTTAATTAAAGCTGGCTCTGTAAGCAAAACAACAACCTTATTCTTTTTGGTTCCTCCTACTTCTGCTATAATGGCTTACATCTTTATAAATGAAAGCCTGACAACAATTGATTTAATTGGTTTATTTATAGCAACATTAGGCGTTTATATTGCTACAAGAAAATAACTTATATTTATTTTTCGTTTAATCTTGGAAATAATTCTACAAAATTACAGGGTTTGTGATTTATATCAAGCTGATGAATTAAAATTTGATCCCATGCATCTGTAACACCCCCTGAAGATCCTGGGAGAGCAAAAATATATTTACCATTTGCTAACACTGCACATGCTCTAGATTGTATAGAAGAAGTTCCAACCGTTTTTAAACTTATTGTTCTAAAAACCTCTCCAAAACCTGGGATATGTTTATCCGCAATTTCATCTAGAGCCTCCGGTGTGATGTCTCTTCCAGTTAATCCAGTTCCACCAGTTGTTATAATAACGTCAATATCTTTTAATTTACTCCATTCAACCAAAATTTTCTTAATATCTTCTTTATTATCTTTGCATATTTTTCTATCAATAAGTTGATGAAGTGCTTTTTTTATTTTGTCTACAAGAATATTGCCTGACTTATCTGTTTCTAAAGTTCTGGTATCAGTTACTGTTAATAATGCTATATTTACACCCATAAAAAAATTTATTTCTAATATGATTATATTATCAATTTTATTTTTTGTAACAGCTATATTTTACTCTAGTGTAGGATTTGGTGGTGGGTCAACATATTTAGCAATACTATTAATTACGGGGGTTCCCTATTATGTATTTCCCGCGCTAGCACTAATCTGCAATATTTTTGTTGTCTCGGGTAATAGTTATAACTACATAAGAGCAGGTAATTTAAATTTAAAATTACTAACTCCTTATTTAATTGGCTCAATACCACTAGCTTTTATTGGTGGTTCCTTAATAATAAGCAAAAATTTATTTGAGATTATACTTTTTTTTATTTTGACAGTTGCAGGGATTGTCTTGTTATCAAATTTTAAAAATTATGATGATAATGAGGAAAGTTATAAAAATCTTCCATTTTTTATTTCTATATTAATTGGAGCAGTATTAGGTTTCATCTCAGGTATAGTTGGGATAGGTGGAGGTATATTTTTAAGTCCAATACTTTTTTTACTAAAAGCAGGTAAGCCTAAACATATAGTTACAGCAGCTTCTTTATTTATATTAATTAATTCTACTTCTGGAATAATTGGACAATTAACTAAAAACTATGTTTTAATGGAAATATCAAAATATTGGTATTTAATTCTAGCTGTAATAATTGGAGGACAGATTGGAAATTTTTTAAATTTAAAAATATTTCCAACACGTATACTTGCTTTGATAACAGCTATACTAGTTTTATTTGTTGCCTTAAGAATGGGAATTAAAATATTTATTTAATATGGATTTAAACTATTTTAATAAATTACGAATTTTAGATGGTGGCATGGGTCAAGAACTTCTTGCTAATGGTTTAATTACTAAAGGAACTTTATGGTCTACAACTGCTCTTCTAGATGAGAAAGATCATCAGTTAGTGATAGATACTCACATATCCTTTATTGACTCTGGTTCAGATGTAATTGTAACTAACAACTTTAGTAGTAGAAAACAAAGATTAATACAAAACAAAATTGAAGATAGATTTGATTATGTAAATATAAAAGCTTGCGAACTTGCTGTTAAGGCTAGAGATGTCTCTAAAAAAAATATTCTTATTGCAGGATGCCTACCAGGACAAAACGATACTTATGTAGCTGATACAAGAGATTTAAATATAATAAAAAAAAATTTTAATGATCAGGCAAGTTTAATTAAACCATATGTAGATTTTTTTTATCTTGATGTTATTTCTAGTGGTAGAGAGATTGAAGCTGCGCTTGAAATTACAGAAAAACTTAATATTCCAGTGTTAGTTGGTTTACATATAAAGAAAAATTGTAGATTACCTTCTGGGGAAACAGTAACTGAAATAGTAAAAAAGTATAAAAATACCAATTGGCTGGGTTTAATTTCAGCATGCGTTTCCATGGAAATAGTTGAAGAATCTTCGTTTGAAATGAAAAATTTAAATATTCCCTTTGGTTTTAAAGTTAATTTATGGGGTGTAGATGAACCTCTTCCTGTTCATCAGTTCAATACAGCAAAGTTTGATGAGATTGGAAAAAACCCAAATATTTCTCTTGGAACTAGAGAGGGTGTAACAGGGAAAATATTATGCAGCTTCGCTAAAAAAATTGTTGATGATGGTGCAACAATTATTGGTGGTTGTTGTGAAACAAAACCTGAGCATATTAAAGAAATTGCTAAACTGAAGTAAGATTTTGCTTAATTGAACGCCTTACAAAATAAAAACCAATTATTACAGTTACAAGAGCAATTAAAACTTTTAAAGTAATTATTTCTTTTAAAAATATATATCCAAGAATAACTCCAAATATAGGAATTAAATATGCTACCTGGGCCTGAAATACTAACCCATTTTTTTTTAAAATATGAAACCTTAATAACCAAGCAACACCTGTTGGGAAAATACCGAGATAAATTAAGGAAATTGTCGAATCTAATCTTAGGTTAAAGTTCCAAGGTTGTTCAAGAAGCATGGCGATAGGAAAGACAACAATTGTACCCCATATTAAAATTGAAGCTGTTACATTTTCGTTTCGTTTTTTGCTAATTTTTAAAGTTAAAAGCCCTCCGATTACATAAAAAGTAGATCCTAATAAAATCATTAATGCATAAAAAAAGTTTTCATTATCTATAAGTATATTGTCTGAAAATAGTACAATGATGCCAAAAAAACCGATAAGAACTCCAATAACTTTTGTAAAATTTATCTTTTCATATTTTGTAAAAAAGTGAGCAAGAATTGTTGCACTGAGTGGTGTAGATGCCATTAAAATTGCTGCTAAGTTACTTTGTACTTTTTGCACACCGTAAGCAATCAAAAAAAAAGGAATTACTAAATTTATTACACCAATTGATGCAAACCAAAACCAGTCTTTGGTAAAAGCTTCGATTTTAATTTTTTTATATAAACAAAGAAAAATAACTGGTATTGCCCCAAAAAAAATTCTAAAGAATGC
>CACHGH010000007.1 GCA_902579215.1 uncultured Pelagibacteraceae bacterium | reverse complement strand
AATCTTAGATCGTCTCTCTCTTAAATATTTTTCATCAGCTTCAACTAATTTTCCATTTGAATTCATATGAGTAAGTGTTTCACCATCTAAATGTATAACTCCTCCATTAATCTTTTCTAAAGTCATTAAAACTCTTAGAACGGTTGTTTTACCTGAGCCTGATGGTCCAATAATAGAAACCATCTCATTTTTTTTAATTTCTAAATTTAACTTGTCCAAAACTATAAGATCACCATATTGTTTTGTTACCTCATCGAACTTTACTATAATTTCCTCAGACTTTTTATTTTCCATAATTTTAAATCATCATTGTTTAATTTTTCCCTGAGCCACATTTACTCTGGTTTCTAATTTTCTAACCCACATAGCTGCTGGCACAGAAAGAATTAAGAATATTATACCAACCATTGTATAGGGTTCCAAATATCTATAATTATAACCACCAACTGCTGTTGCAGCATGAAACAATTCTGCAACACCTATTGTAGACAAAAGTGGAGTATCTTTAAAAATTCCTACTAAATAATTTCCCATACCTGGTATTGCTATAGGAAAAGCTTGAGGTAAAACAATTCTTCTGTATGTATAAACGGTAGAAAAATTCAATGCTCGACAAGCTTCCCATTGAGTTTTTGGAACACCTTCTAGTGCACCTCTATAAACTTCTGAGAGATATGTGCCAAAATGAAGACCTATAGTAATCATTCCACATAACCATGCAGATAATTTTATACCAAATTGAGGCAGTACAAAGTAAACAAAAAATAACTGTATTAAAAGTGGTGTTGATCTAATGAACTCTACTATTTCTCTGTTTATGAAGTTGATAATTTTAGAAGGAGTTCTTTGACCAAGTAAAAAAAATAATCCGACAACTAAAGCTATTACATAGCCTACGCCTGCGGCTATTATAGTATTTAACGTTGCCCATAACATCTGTGGTAAAATTTCATAAGCAAAATCCCATCTCCAACCCATTTCCATAAAACTATACCTTTCCCCTTCCAACTTTTTTTGCAGCCAAAACCTCTAACCATCTTAAAAAAGGAACAAGAGCAAATCTAGACATGAAATAATAAATTAATAATGCTGTTCCAAAACATTGTGCTGAAAGCCATGTAATAGAATTAATTTGTTTTGCTTCAAAAGTTAAATCAACAACCGTAACTAAGGCCACAAGTGCAGTTGCTTTTAAAAGTTCTACAGTTAAGTTTGCAGCAGGTGGTAAAATAATCGGAAATATTTGTGGAATAATAATTCTTTTAATTCTTTTCACTGGGCTAAAATTTAATGCATGTGCAGCCTCCCATTGTCCTTTGGGAACTGCTAAGATACCTCCTCTTACTATTTCAGCACCATACGCACCAAAGTTCAAGCCTAGTGCTGCTACACCAGCTGTAAAAGCTTCTAATGAAATACCAAAAAATGGTAATACATAATAAGCCCAAAACAATTGAACCAATAAAGATGTCCCTCTAAAAAATTCAATATAAACAGTTGCGGTACCTTGTATTATTGGATTTTTTGATAAACGCATTAATCCAAAAATCATTGAAATAATCACATAAAGAATAATCGAACAAACTAATACCTTGATTGTGGTGACTGTGCCCAATAACAGTGTTGTTCCATGTTCAGCTAAGAATGCAAAATAACTCAATGTATAACTATCAGTTAAAGTTAAATGAAATCAGGCGACCATTGTTATTCGATCGCCTGATTAAAAAATTATATTAAAATACTACTTAGTTGAGCAAGCCCACTCAGTAGTCATGTCAGCAGGAGGTAATTGAGCTTTATCATACCCATATTCACCTGCTCTCTCTAACATCTTCGCAGGATTAGCCATAACTTTAGCTAAAGCAGCATTAAATGCTTTTCTAAATTCATCATCACTTTTTCTAAAACCAATACCTACTACGTTTACTGTTTCTTTAGGCATTAACTTAGGATCAGTAACTTCAAATGCACCACCTGTTTTTTCTTCATGCTCTTTTGCACCAAAAAATGTTTGAACAGCAGCATCTGCTCTTCCTGCTTTCATTGCTGCAAGTATTCCTACTTCACCTTCAACTAAAAGCATTTGACTATCTGGAACACCGAATTTTTTAGCAGCTTCTACAGTATTGAAACCAGCGCCAGTTACAAGTGTTGCACCAGTTCTTATAACGTCTGCATAATTATTAATTCCTTTAGGGTTTCCTTTTGGAACTAACATAGCATCACCAAAAACTCCTATAGGATCTGAAAAGTTGATATTTGCACATCTGCTTTTCAAGATATACATACCACCTGTTATCATATCAGATCTATCAGCGTTAATTCCTGGAATTAGTCCAGACCATTCAAAAACTTTAGTTTCGTGCTCTGTAATTCCCATTTCCTCTAAAACAGTTAAAGCAATCATATTAACAAATCCTAATGCTTCACCGTTATCTCCTGCATAAGCCCATGGCACAGCAGTACCAAAACCTAGTCTTAACTTGTGTCCATCTTTTAATCTCTCAGTTAATGTTGCAGCACTAACAGAAGAAATACTAAAAAGGATAACAAGAAAAACTGTAAATGATTTAAAAAATTTATTCATTTTTTTCCCCCTTAATTAATTTTTTGAAAAATAATTTAACTAAAAAATAGTTAGTTTGTATATAAGAAATATTTCAATCTGAGGTTGCTCAAAAAAAATTTTTTGTTCTTTATTCCTTATTTATCTCAATTTTATCACCAATATTAATTTTTCCATCGTCTAATGGACGCAAATAAATACCCATATCAAAATGATTATAAACTTTCTTTAATGATTGAAGTAAGTTCAAACTATTGTCATCAGTTTTAGGTTTTAAATTTATTGCAACACATCTGGGAATATTTTTCTCAACTTGAAACGAAATATTGTTTATTTTTATAGTTTTATTTACCCAGTTTCTTTCTTCCCATGCATCAATACCATCAACATAAAAATTTCCTCTAAATCTTTGAAGTTCAATTTTTTTATTAATTTTTAATTCAAAATCCTTCAAACTGTTAAGATTTATTAAAGACATAGAATTAAATACATTATTTGAATGCGATGTATCAAAAAATGGAAAGACTTGGTTTTTTAAAAGAAAAATCGGTTTTAATAAGGAACTTTCCAATTCTATCAATTTATTTGAAAGATTAGAATGTTCTTCTAGGTTATTTATTGAAATTGATATTAATTTTTCATCATTTTTTATCAAAGATAGTTCATCATTTTTATACTCAAAATTATATTTATTTAATGAAGGTGAGTTTTTTAGTGTTAATAAATGATTAAGCTTTCTTTCGTTTGGATTGCTTTCAATTAACTTTGCTTTATCTAAATCAATACCTCTTGAAAATGCAAATGCTCTATCATTTATAATACCTAAATTCTTTTTAATATTACAAGAATTAAGACTTTGATAAGATAAAGATTTAACTGGACAGTAATGAATGGACGAAATCAAACAACTCATATAATTTAAAATTTTTAATAGTTTATTTTATAAACTAAAAAATGACATTATAAATATATATGAACAAAGAAAACGCTAGTAAACTCTGGAAAATTATTCAGGAAGCTGGCGATTATTTACGGCATTAGAGGGACACACTAGCTCACACTACCTCACACTACTCCACACTAGTTATGCGGACTATTTAACTTTCATAAAAAATAATTCCCTTAAAGACTCATCAATTTAAGCAACAAACTATACCTAGGACTATACTTTTTAGAGATAAATCAAATGGTACATTCTAGAGGTTTTTGATATAATTTTGAATGCCTAGAATTGCTGTCATAGGAATAATTGCTTTTGGAGCTTTAATTTATTTTATTGGATCAGGTAGTAATGATTGGGATCCAGATAGAATGAGTGCGACTGAGTATATAGGTGCAATAGCTTTTTTGGCATTATTTTTTTATTTTATTAGCAACTCAAGAGATGATGTAGAAGAATCCAATAAACCAGAGAGAATTATAATTCAAAAACCTTACAAAAAAACCAAAAGAAAAAAGAAAAAGAAGAAATCTAAATGAAAAAACTTTTAGGGATCGTGGTTCTGGGTTTGTTGTTGAGTGGGAATGCTTATACAAAAATAATAACTCTCGATTGTAGCGACGCCCACGCAGCTTGGGAAAAAAAAGAAATTAAAATTGATACATCATCAAAAGTTATTAAAGATACTAGTATTTGGAGTGATGATTGGATGGAAAATGCTACACCTAAAATTAGTTCCAAAATTAGTGTACTTGAACATAAGTTAATATACTTTGATGGAAAATATGCAAAAGGAGAGAGATTTTTTGTTTATCAAGGAGAGGCGCGAAAGCAAGAATTAGAGATTAATTTAAATAATAAAACTGTTGTCTCAATTTTTACATATGGAAATAATAATCCTGAGCCATGGCCAGCAGAGCAATGCAAATAAATGATAACCTATAAAAAAACATTTGATTATTGTGCAACTGATGCTGAATTAGATAACTACGTTCACGAAATAGTTGATTTTCTAATGGGTGATATTGATGATGAAATAGAATTATATCTTGAAGAGGATAACAAGCATCGTTACATCACTCTTAATATAGTAAATCAATCTTTGCATTAATGGAGTGATAGGATTTTATAGGATACTATACCCAGGACTATACCTGGAAGGAGATAAAACAAGGTTTTGAGTAGTATGAATAAAGAAAATGCAAGTAAACTCTGGAAAATTATTCAGGAAGCTGGTGATTATTTACAAGGACAATTGCCTGAGCACCCAAACCATCCCAAAGGAAGAAACCCCTACGCTCATGTAGCGATATGTGTTAAAAATAAATTTAATGCCAGTTATAAAGATATTGAGGATGAAAAATTTGATGAAGTTATAAAATATATTGAATATTTGAAACAATACCCAAGCTAATCATTGTTTTGGAAAATAATCTTCTAACTTACCTTCTCTATAAACATCTGCAGTGCAACAGTGTAGTCCGCCACCAAAAGCATAAGCGTCTCTTAGATCTACTGGAACCACCTCCATACCAAGTTTATCTAATTGTTCTGCTTGATAAACTTCACTTTTTTCAACACATACTGTTTTTGGATCTAAAACTAAAACATTCATAGATAACCATACTGATGAATAGCATAGTTCTGGCGGAGAATTGTGCGCAGGTTGAGCTGCGTCTATAATCTTCCAATCATTTTGCTCAAAAAGTTTTCGTTGATCTTTTGGTAGTCTTCTTTGTGGATTGTTAATAATTAATCCAGGTTTTATTGGTGTAAAAGTTGCATCGATGTGTATTGGGTATGGATCTCCAGGAAAATTCACAGCATGCACTCTATGATTTTTATAATGTCTTTTTATCCAATCTATTCCTTTCAAATTGGTAGTAAAGCCATGTTGAACTACTAAATCTTTTCCAAATCTAAGAATATCAGCTGCATCAAACAAAGGCTCTTCTTCTGTAGTTACAAAAAATTTTTTTTCTGTCCATTCCAATCTTTTTTGAATACCAATTTTATCCGATAAATAATCTTTTCTATAATCGCTATCTGTTAATCTTGGTTTTGGAGCTGACTCGTGTTTCATATTTGGATCAGAGTTATAATAATGTTGTAATAAAGGTCTATAATTTAAATACTCAAACCATCTACACCTATAGCTCATAGTTGCTTCAAGCATTTCATTTCCAACTGTTAAAATTATATCTCTAGCGGGCATACATCCGAACATACTTTCAACTTCCCAATCTGGCGTAGCAATTTTTTGGTTAAAATTTATAGGTGTAGGTCTGTCTACTTTAATTCCTTTTTTTTGTAGTAAATTAGAAAAATCATCTAACAGTTGGTTTGCCTTGTCAACCGTGTCTTGCATTCTTGGTCCATATTGACCTCTCATATCTGAGTCTTCTGGAACTTTTGCATCTAAGGCTGGCTCAGGTGCGGGTATACAACATCCATCAGCTCGACCAACAATGACATGTTTTAACGGATCCCATTCGTTCCAGCTACTAACAGTAATTTTTTCTTTTAACATTAAACAATACTTAAGACTAAGTTAAACCGATAAATCTTTTATTATTTTTTATTAAAAGACTGTAGTAAATTATTGACATAAATATTAGAAAACCTCCAATTATCGTATTGTTAGAAGGTACTTCGTTAATTCCTAATATTGGAATCCATACCCAGAATATGCCTCCAATGACCTCGGTTAATGATAATAAGGTTAGCTCAGCAGCTGGTATAATTTTAGATCCTGAAGAATACAAAATCAAACCCATACAAACTAAAGTTCCGTGTAATGCGAATAGACTTTCATTTTTACTAGTTGATAAAAAATTTAAATCGTTTTGAGTTATTACAATTGTAGAAAATAAGAAGCAGACTAATCCTGCGATTGCTACAGTTGTAAACTTAGGAGTATCTTTTCTCCATCTTAAAGAAACTGAAAAAATAGAAAAACCTAGTGCTGAAATTAAACCAAATAACAATCCTATTGTTGATCCTTTCGAAAAACTCCCCAATCCCATAATAAAAACACCTACTGATGCTACAAAAATTGCTATCCAAACACTTGTTGTAATTTTTTCTTTTAAAAATAAAAATCCTAACAGTGCAGTTACGAAAGGCATCGCGGATAAACACAAAAGTGTGATTGCTGCGGTGGTATTAGTTATAGACCAAATGAAAGAAATCATTGCACATCCAAGACCCAATCCTCCGATAAGACCAGAATAACCTATTTTTAAATAGTTTTTATAAAATTCTTTTCCCTCTTCAAAAAATAGATAAAGATTTAGTAATAAAAATATAACAATCCCTCTTGTGAAAAGATATTGCCAAGCAAATAAATTTGCATTGTCAATATTTCTTACGACAAGTGGTCCAAAAGACCAAATTACGCCTGCTAAAATTACGATAGGTATAGCAAGTTTTTCATTTTTTAATTGAGACATGGTTGAATATTTAAAGCAAAATTAATTTACTACAATAAAAATTATTTGAATATTTACTATTGAATCCCAAGTGGTTTAAAGCAATCAATTAATTCACCCTTTTTAAAATTTGCTTTTCCGCTTTTAAAAATAGCCCAATTATTTGACTTTATTAAAGATTTAATTCTAAAGGACTCTTGCCCTTTTAAGACCTCAACCTCCATTATACCTTTTTTATTAATAGAGACTTTGCTCTTTATAAATCTTGTAAATTCTTTCTTCTTTGAATACTTTTTTTTAAGAACAGCCGTAAACGACTCTTCTTTTTTCATGCCTAAAATTTTTCTTAAGTATGGATAAACAAAAAACTTAAAGCATGCTGCTGAAGATATAGGATTCCCAGGTAGTCCAAAAAAAGCTTTATTTTTATTTTTAAATTTAGCGAACATTATTGGTTTTCCAGGTCTAATAGCAACACTTTTAAAATATTTCGACAGATTAAATTCTTTCACAATTTTTGGAACAAAATCAAACTTACCTGCAGAAACAGCACCATTAGTTATTATAATATCAATTTTTTTTTTAAAAACTTTATTTACTAATTTTTTAAATAATTTTTCATCTTTATCTCTTAATATTCCACCGTCTAAAATTTCAAAAAAAGAATTTTTAGATAAAGACTTTATATAATGAATATTAGAGCTTCTTATTTTCCAAGATGGTAATTTTATTTTTTCTGATATTTCATTTCCAGTCGAATAGAAAATTATTTTTGGTTTTTTTTTTACTAAAACTTTATTTATTCCTAAACTTTTTAAGGCTAATAAGTGAGAAGAATTAATAACTTCTCCCTCTGAAATTATTTTTTCTCCTTTTTTAAAATCTGAACCTAGATATCTAATATGATTATCTTTTGGTATTTTTTTATCAATAATTATAAATTTAGGATTTTGAGTGCTTGGATAATATTTTACTGTTTCTATTGGTATTACAGTATCAAAAGGTTTTAATACTAATGCACCAGTCATTACTTCAATTGAGTGAAATTTTTTTATTTTTTTTAAATTTGGATTATCCCCTGCTGCTAATGTTTTTAAAATTTTAAATTTTTTTTTATTTTTTTTACTTAATCCCATTGTATCTTTAGAGTTTACTGCATAACCATCAAATGCTGTATTATTACCAGCTGGATAGTTAGACGGAGAAAATATGTTTTTTGCAGAGACACGATTAATTGATTCTTTTGATAAAACTATTTCATTTTGAATTTTAATTTTTGAATTTTTCAATATTTTCAATGCATTTATATAACTAATCATTTTGTTTTAAAATTCTTTCTGCCGCAATCAAATCATCTTTAGTATTAATATTCAAAAAAAGATCTTTTTTATTATCCTCTATATTTATAATCCTAACTCCAATTTTATCAGCCCATTTTTCTACTTTTCTATAATTATTTTTAATTATATCTTTTTCTAAAATTTCAATTAATTTTAAGGACCATAGACCAAATATATTATGTCTTATTTTATTAGATTTTACAAAATACAATAAACCATCTTTAGTTTTTGAAAATTTTATAAATTCATCAATAATCTTAGTATTAAAGAAAGGTGTATCACATGGAAAAGTTGCAACCCATTCATATGGTTTGTTGTTTTTTTTTATCCATTTCATTGCAGATAAAACTCCAACAAGAGGACCTAGCTGCCCCTCTATACAATCATTGATTATTTTATAGTTTTTAAAATTAGTTTTTTTTGAAACGATTATCACATCTTCAAATTTAAATTTTATCTTATCCAGTGTATGCTCAATCAAAGTTTTGTTTCCTAGATTCACTTCAACTTTATCTTGGCCAAATCTTTGGGATTTTCCTCCAGCTAAAACCACACCTAAAACATTGTTTTCATTCATAAAACAAAATATAAAACATTAATATTTTTATTAAAGATATTTAAATGGATTTAGAAATTTTAAAAATTGCCTCAAATACGAAAAATCACAAAACTATAAAAAATTTTACACATTCTTGTAAAAACAGGAATCGAATTTGCGGGGATGTAATGGAAATTAGCATAATAGTAAAAAATAACAAAATTACAGATTTTGGTTATCAGTGTAAATCTTGTATATACTGTCAGGCATCTGTGAGTTTATTATCTCAAAATGTAATTAATTTAGATTTAAAAGAGGTACTTGAGCTTTTAAAGCAATCTGAATTTTTCTTTGAAAAAAAAGAAAATGAAACTTTAAAAAAATGGAAAAGTTTAGGCAAAATAATAAATGAAAAAAATATTTCAAGAAAAGATTGTTTATTGTTACCTTTTACAACTTTATCTAAGGCTTTAAAAAATGAATAAAGAAATAATTAAAAAATCTTTTTTTGCAGGTTTATTTTCCTTTATAACTATTTTTGCTTTAACACTACTAACCTATAAAACTGAATATGGTTTATTTTTAATTGCCTCTTTTGGTTCTTCGATGGTTTTGTTATATGGTTACCCTGAAAGTCCCTTTGCACAACCAAAAAATATTTTTTTTGGACACGTTCTAACTTCAGTTGTTGGTATTTTTTTTTTATATTTTGTACCAATGCCAATTTATATTATTATTCCTCTCGCTGTCGGATTTGGGGTAACTATTATGATAATTTGTAATGTAACTCATCCTCCAGCTGGGGGAAATCCTATAATTGTAATAATTGGCAGTGTCTCTTTTGAATACTTAATAAATCCAATAATATTAGGTACATTAATAATATTAATCTTTGGTGTAGTTTTAAATCGACTTATTTTAAAAAAGAAATATCCTCTTTAAATGGACATAAAGTATAACGTTACTAAACATAAAGATGGAAAATCAGAAGAGATTAAAGATTTTGTCTCTATAGAAGAGCCTCTTGAAATGATTCTCAAATATAATTTGAATAAAGTTTGGCAAACAGAAAATTTATCAATTACGATGAGAACGCCAGGAAATGATGAAGATTTAGTTTCTGGATTTCTTTATAATGAAAGAATAATCGAAAATTTTTCTGAAATAGAAAAAATTGAGAAAAAAGGAGAAAAAGTTGGAGATTATAATATTCAAAATAAAATAGAAGCTACAATAAATAATAATAAAAATATTGATATTGGAAAATTAAAAAGAAATTTTTTAACAAATTCTTCCTGTGGAGTTTGTGGCAAAACATCCTTAGACTCTGTGGAAGTAATAAAAAAAGATAAGTTAAGTTTATCAGCTCCAAAAATTAGTAAAAAAATTATATTAATTTCTCCTGAGCTTTTAACAAATGAACAATCAGAATTTTCTAAAACAGGTGGAATACATGCAAGCTCTTTAATTGATAAAGATGGAAAAGTAATTGCAACAAGAGAAGATGTCGGAAGGCATAATGCTCTTGATAAACTTATAGGGCATGTTCATAAAAAAAAATTGATTGATAATCATTCTCAATTTATAGCATGCTCTGGTAGGCTTAATTTTGAATTAGTTCAAAAGGGATTAATGTCAGATATTGGTTTAATGGCTGGAGTGGGTGCGCCCACAAGTCTCGCAATAGATTTAGCAAAACGATTTGGTATGACACTCTTAGGGTTTGTAAAAAAAAATAGTTTTAATATATATACTTACAAAGAACGAGTTATTTTATAAAATTAAATGTCTAAAAATATTAGTAAATTATCTGGAAGAATAGGTTTAAAAGATAACCTTTTTCAAAAGTTATCTGAAAGATCTTTAAATTCTAAAAATGGTGAAGGAATGAAAGAACTTGCAGATAAATATCATGTTGGTGTTTCAACAATTCATGGGGCAGAAAGTTTTTATGAATTTTTGAGACCTGAGCATAGAGCAAAAAAAGCTTTTGTTTGCAATGGAAGCGCATGTATGTGTGCGGGTACACAAGATAACTTGAAAAAAAAATTACAGGATAAGTTAGGTAAAGACAAAGTCGGTGAAATGTTTTGTTTAGGTTATTGTTATGAAAATCATGCTTTTCATTATGATGGTGAGAATTTTGCTGGTAATGACATTAATAAAATTGATCAAATTGTAAAAGGTGAAGAAATAATTCAAGAAAAATTTAATGCAAAAAGTTTTGCGTCAACTAGTTTTTTAATGGATGATAAGCTTTCTAGTTTGGAGAAATTTAAAGATAATCTTGATCGTTTTTTAAAAACAGATAAGAAAAAAATTATTGAGTCGTTATTATCTTCTAACCTTACAGGAAGAGGTGGGGCTGGGTTCCCAACAGGAATGAAATGGGATTTTTGCAGTAAAGCTAAATCAGATAAAAAATATGTAATTTGTAATGCAGACGAAGGTGACTCGGGAGCTTTTTCTGATAGATATCTTTTAGAAGATCAACCTCTTAAAGTTATTTTCGGTATGGTTATCTGTGGTTTTGTAATTGGAGGTGACGAAGGAGTATTATATATTAGAGGAGAATATCCAAAATCTATTGAAGCCTTGAATGGAAGTATTAATTCTTTAAAAAAAGAAGGATTGCTTGGAAAAAATATTTTAGGCTCCGGTTTCTCATTTGATCTAAATATTTGCATAGGACAAGGTGCTTATATTTGTGGTGAAGAAACAGCATTGATCGCATCTATTGAAGGTAGAAGAGCTGAAGTAGATGTAAGACCTCCATTTCCAGTAACTGAAGGATTATATAAAAAACCTACTGTAGTAAACAATGTAGAAACATTAGCAGCAGCAAGTGGTATTTTGCTCAACGGACCTGAAAAATTTTCCTCAATAGGAAATAAAAAATCTGCTGGAACAAAACTTGTTTGTTTAGATAGTTTTTTTAATAAGCCAGGAGTTTATGAGATTGACATGGGAACACCAATGAAAAAAATATTTTATGAAATTGGTGGTGGTTTAAAAAAACCAGTTAAAGCATTTCAAGTTGGAGGACCACTTGGGGGAGTGGTGCCAACGCAAGAAATAGATAAACTAAATTTAGATTTTCAAGAATTTACTAGTGCAGGATTTATGCTTGGACACGCTAGTGTGGTTAGTATACCAAAAGATTTTAATATGGTTGATTATATTCATCATCTTTTTGAATTTACTGCTGAAGAATCATGCGGTAAATGTTTCCCTGGAAGACTTGGTTCCTATAGAGGCAAAGAAATGTTTGATCAAGTAAAGAATAAATCTGCAAAAATCCCACTTAAATTATTAAATGAGCTTCTTATTACGATGAAAAAAGGATGTTTATGTGCTCTCTGTGGGGCAATCCCTACCCCTATCATGAACATCTTAAAGTATTTTGGTGATGAAATGAAAGATGATATAGTAAGAGAAAATTAATGAGCTCAGAAAAAAGAAAAATTGCATTTATTGATGGAAAACCTTATGAAATAGGTCCAAACCATACTTCAATATTAAAGTTTGTTAAAAGTTACTTAGGAGAAAAAACGGTTCCAACTTTATGTGATGACCCAAATTTAGCTCCATATGGTGCGTGCAGAGTTTGTTCAGTAGAAGTTGCCCTTGAAAAAGATGGCCCAACTAAAGTAGTAGCATCCTGCCACACTCCAATCGGAGAAAATCAACATGTTTTTACAAACAATGAAGAGTTAAAAAATTTAAGAAAAAATATTGTTGAGTTAGTTCTAACTGACCATCCAATGACTTGTGGTACATGTGAAGTTAACAATAACTGTGAACTTCAAGATGTAGCAAATGATCTAGGTATAAAAGAACACAGATATAATAGTCCAAAACAAAATAAAGGAATACCTAAAGATACTTCCCATTCATACATGAGAATGAATCTTGATAATTGTATAAATTGTGGAAGATGTGTTAGAGCTTGTGATGAAATTCAAGGTTCTTTTGTTTTAACAATGAGCGGCCGAGGATTTGAGTCTAGAATAACAACAGATAATGACATGGTGTTTGGTGACTCTTCTTGTGTATCCTGTGGTGCTTGCGCACATACATGTCCAACAGATGCAATTTCTGATGTTTTTGCTTCTAAATCTGCAGACTATGATAAAAAAGTTAGAACTACATGCTCATACTGTGGTGTGGGTTGTAATTTAGAAGCTTCTATAAAAAATGGCAAAGTAGTTTCCATAGATACACCTAAAAAAACTGAGGTGAACGCAGGACATACTTGTATAAAAGGCAGATATGCTTTTGGATTTTATGATCATAAAGATAGATTAAGATCTCCTTTAATAAAAAGAAATGGAAAGTTTGAAGAAGCTTCTTGGGATGAAGCTTATGATTATATAAAAAATAAATTAAATAAAATTGTAAAAGAAAATGGGCCTGATGCTGTAGCTGGTATATCGTCTGCAAGATGTACAAACGAAGAAAACTATGTATTTCAAAAAATGATTAGGGCTGCAATTGGAACTAATAATATCGATTGTTGTGCAAGAATATGTCACTCTCCAACAGCTTGGGGTATGCAACAAACTTTTGGAACAGGGGCTGCAACAAATTCAACAGAGGATATATATCATGCAGATCTTTTCTTAGTAATAGGCGCAAATCCAACTAACGCACATCCAGTAACTGGAGCAAAAATAAAACAACAAGTAATGAAAGGTAAAAAACTTATTGTACTTGACCCAGTCACTACAGAATTAGCTAAACTAGCAGACTATCATATCAAAGTAAGACCTGGAACGAATGTTGCAGTTTTAAATATGATGTTATATTTCATAGTAAAATCTAAATTATATAAAGAAGATTTTATATTAAGTAGAACAGAAGGTTTTGAAAACTTTCTTAAAAATTTAGAAAAACTAGATATAGATCATTTAGCAAAAGTTGCGGGAGTTGATAAACAACAAGTGAAAGAAGCTGCCATAGCTTATGCAACTGCAAAAAACTCAATGGAATTTCATGGTCTAGGAGTAACAGAGCAAGAGCAAGGATCGAAAACAGTGATGTTAATTGCAGATCTTGCAATGATCACAGGAAATATTGGAAGAAAAGGCGTTGGTGTAAATCCTCTAAGAGGTCAAAACAATGTTCAAGGTGCAGCTGATATGGGTTGTCAACCCCACCAGGGTGCAGGTTATTTTCCTGTTGCAGATAAGAAAATACAAGATTTTTATACAGAAAAATATGGAGTAGTTCATCCAACTAAGGCAGGTTTAAAAATTCCAGAAATCTTTGATGCTGCAATTAATAAAGAGGTCAAGGCAGTTTGGATAATTGGAGAAGATGTAGTTCAAACAGATCCCAATAGTGCTCATGTTGCAAAAGCAATGAATTCTCTAGATCTGCTAGTAGTTCAAGAAATATTTATGAGCGAAACTGCTAAACATGCAGATGTGGTTTTGCCAGGTACAACTTTTCTTGAAAAAGATGGAACATTTACAAACACTGAAAGAAGAGTTCAAAGAGTTAATAAAGCAGCAGAACCGCTTCCAGGAACTAAGCCAGATGGAGTAATAGTAACTGAAATGATGCAGAAACTTGGATATAAGCAACCATTATATAATGCTGATGAAGTTTTGGCAGAAATTGCAGATGTAGTTCCTTTCTTTAAAGGTATAACAAGAGAAAGACTTGGAAAACTAGGTCTTCAGTGGCCAGTAAAAGAAGATGGAACAGATACAAAAATATTACATGAGAAAGAATTTAAATTAGGCAAAGGAAGAATCAAATATTTTGACTGGAAAGAAAGTAGTGAAATAGAGCAGAATAAAAAAGAATATCCATTAATATTAACTACAAGTAGAGTTTTACAGCACTATAATGCAGCAACAATGACAAGGAGAACAAATAATATCGAACTTGTTGACGAAGATGTACTTCAAGTACATCCAAAAGATGCAAAAGATAGAGAGCTAAATACTGGAGATGTTGCTAGACTTTACTCTGGAAGAGGAGAAGTTTCTTTAAAAGTTGAAGTTACTGATAGAGTAAAAGAAGGTATCGTTTTTACAACATTTCATTTTCCTGAACATATGGTCAACATGGTTACTGGACATGGTAAAGATGAAGAAACAATGTGTGCTGAATATAAAGTTTCCTCTGTAGAAGTTCAAAAAATTTCAAACATGTTTAAAACAGAAGTAGATACCAATAAAAATCAAGCAGAGGTTAAACCTGTTTAAATAACTTTGCCATTTATATGGTAAGATTCTTTAAAAAATTTTATAAACCTTTTATAATAACTTATATATTATTAACAGTAGCAATAAGCTTTTATCCTTCATTCAACTTTTATTCGATAAAAGGTCAATTAGTATTAATTAGTGTTGCTTCCATTAATGGATTAATGGGAGTATATGTAAAAAAAATATAATTATGGTAAATGATAATAAAATAGGTTGGAAATTTGATAACACTTATACAGGATTGCCTGAGAGCATGTTAACAAGACTATCACCTACTCCTGTTAAATCACCAGAGCTAGTAATAATTAATAAAGATTTGTCAAAAGAGCTAGGATTAGATTTTTCTAAAACAAATAAAGAACAATTATCATCTATTTTTTCTGGAAATATATTGCCTAGTGGAACTGAAACTATAGCACAAGCTTATGCTGGTCATCAATTTGGTCATTTTACAATATTAGGGGACGGGCGTGCGATTATACTTGGTGAACATATTACAAAAAATAAAAAACGTTATGATATTCAGTTCAAAGGTTCAGGGAAAACTCCTTACTCAAGAAATGCAGACGGAAGAGCAGCTTTAGGACCAATGTTAAGAGAATATATAATAAGTGAAGCCATGTACCATCTTAAAATACCCACAACTCGTAGTCTTGCTGTTGTAAAAACTGGTGAAAAAGTTTTTCGAGAAACTCCACTTATAGGTGCCGTATTGACTAGAGTTGCATCAAGCCATATACGTGTTGGGACTTTTCAATATGCTCTTATTAGTGAAGATAAAAATAATTTGAAAATTTTATTTGATTATACATTAAAGCGACACTATCAAAATATTTTAAGTTCAAAAAATCCTGCAATAGATTTATTAATTCAAGTTTTAGAAAAGCAAGTAGATTTAGTTATAAATTGGATGAGAGTTGGTTTTATACATGGAGTAATGAACACAGATAATATGTCTATATCAGGTGAAACTATTGATTATGGACCTTGCGCATTTATGGACATTTATAACCCAGAAACAGTTTTTAGTTCGATAGATCATAATGGTCGCTATGCTTATTTTAATCAACCAGGGATAACTAAATGGAATTTGGCAAGATTTGCTGAATGTTTAGTACCATTAATTGATAGTGATAAAAATAAATCTATACAGATAGCAACTGAAATAATAAATACATTTGGTGAAATTTATAACAAAAAATGGATAGAGATGATGCGTAAAAAATTAGGTTTGTTTAATAAGAATGACGATGATGAAAAACTAATTAACGAACTTTTATCTTGGATGGATGAAAAAAAGGCTGACTTTACAAATACTTTTTGTGTTTTAATGGAGCAAAATATTGAAAATAACAAAATTTATAATGATGAAAATTTTATAAAATGGAAAAATAAATGGAAAAAAAGAATTAAATTAAATAATAAACCACTTACTGAGGCAATTGATTTAATGAGGTCAGTTAATCCTTTAGTTGTACCAAGAAATCATAAAGTAGAAGAGGTTTTAAATTCAGCTAACAGTAACAATTTAAAACCATTAGAAAAATTTATTGAAGTTTTAAAAAAACCTTACGAAAATAAAAATAATACTAAAGAATACCAGTTACCTGCACCACCTAGTAATGAAAAATACCAGACTTTTTGTGGAACTTAAGGTTATAAAACGTAAGGTTCAGGTCTAGCTTTGCTATCTAAAACTCTTTCTACAGCAAAGACGCTAATGTCTATTGTTTGGTAAGATCCAGTGGTAATTAGTTCTGTTAAAGCTCTTCCTATTCCTGGCGCTTGCATTAACCCTCTGCCTGTAAATCCTGAAGCCATATAAACGTTTTCATATTTAGGATGTTTTCCAACAACTGCATTATTATCAAGTTTGTTGCAATCATAATATCCTGCCCATCCGCCAGTTAATTTTAATTCTTCAAAAGCAGGAATTCTTTTAGCTAGTGCGGGCCATACTAATTCTTCAAAATCATTCCAAGCAGGCTCAAGATCTTTTGAATCAAAAACTGATATTGGCGAACCAGCTAAATATTCCTTTCCTTCAGGTCTCCAGTAAACCCCAGTGGTTAAATCACCAGTCAACGGCATTTCGGGAATGTGTTTTGGGCACTTAACTCTAAATACAGTATGTTTTTGTGGCACCACTGGAATATCCTCTAATAATTCATTTGTCCAACATCCTGCTGCTGAAATAATAGTTTTTGCTTTAATTTCAGAAAGACTTTTTACATTACCCTTAATAAATTCTGCTCCTAATTCAGCTGCTTTACTTTTTAAAGCACTATGAAACATAAATGGATCAATCCACCCCTCACTTTTGTTGTCAGTGTAGGTTGCTGTTTCTATTCCCTCATTATTTATATAAGGAAAAACATTTGATAATTCTGAACCTTTAATATTTTTTGTTCCAGCCTCACAAGCTTTATGATTTTCTAAGGCTCTGTACTGCTCTTCAGCATGCTCAGGACCAAACATTAACAAGTATCCATTTGGTACCATGCTTGCAGTTGGGTTTGGATTTTTTTTTGTTTTTAATAGTTCTGGAATTTGAAAAATAAATTCGCGTGCAAATTTACCTAATAAAATATTTTCTTTTTGAAAAAATTGTCTTCTAAATCCACCCAGAGATAGTGGGAACGAAGCTTGTTTATATGTTGGATCTCTTTCAATAACTTTAACTTTTCTACCCTCTTTTGATAAAAAATATGCAGTTGCTGCACCAATTATACCACCACCAACTATTACAACGTCATCCATGATTAATTTAAAATAAATAAACTCATGTTTAGAATTAGTGCATAACAACTCCAAAGTAAATAAGGAATCATAAGATAATAACTTGTTAAATTGACACGTTTAAATCTAATCATGATAATGATAATTAAGACTATTAAAATAATTAAATTAATTAAAGCTAAAAAAATATTATGAAAAACAAAAAAAACTATACTCCAAGTTGTGTTAAAAACTAAGTGAATAAAATAGAGATAAACTGTGTCTATATTTTTATTTTTACTATGCCAAAAAAGCCAAATAGCGACTGTCATTAAAAAATATAAAGTTGTCCAAACAGGTGCAAATACCCAATCTGGTGGATTTAAATTGCTCTTTATTAAAGATGAATACCAAGGTTCTTTGTATGAAATTGTTGCTAAACCTCCAATAAAAGAAGCAGAATAAGTAACAACAAAAAATAAAAAAAAAGATAAAAATTTATTTTTTAGCATAATAATATATATATATCATTTGATTATGAACGATAAAGTAATTTGGATAACTGGCGCAAGTAGCGGTATTGGTAAAGCTTTGGCTATAAAATTTGCTAAAGAAGGTTGGAAAGTTGCAATTTCTGCTAGAAGAGAAGATCTATTAAATGAAATAGCTAAAAACAATCAAAATATTTTTCCATTCCCGCTTGATGTAACAGACTATGAAAAGTGCAAACTAGTATTTAATGATATAAAAAATAAATTAAAAAATATTGATATTTCTTTTTTTTGTACAGGAATGCACGATCCAAAATCTGAAAAGGAATTAAATATAGAAAAAATAAAACAAATAATGAACGTAAATTATTTTGGAACTATAAATTCAATTAATGCTGTATATAATTATTATAAGGAGAAAAAAACAGGACAAATTTCTATTGTATCTTCGGTTGCAGGTTATAGAGGTCTGCCAGCTGCTGGTGGTTATTGTGCATCGAAATCTGCTTTAACCACTTTTGCTGAGAGTTTATATTTTGATCTAAAAAGATTTAATGTAAGAGTTTCAATCGTTAGTCCTGGATTTATTAAAACCCCTATGACTGATCAAAATGATTTTCTCATGCCTATGATAAAATCACCTGAATTTGCAGCAGAAAAAATTTTTAAAGGTCTCACAAAATCAAATTCTTTTGAAATTCATTTTCCAAAACAATTCACGTTTATGATGAAAATATTGAAAGTTATGCCTAATTGGCTTTATTTGAAAATTGTAAAAAAAGGCATGAGCCTTATAGGTCGCTAATTTTTTTGAAAAAAAACAGTTAATTCTGCAACTTTAATTCCAAATTTTGACATGGTAGCTCTATTTATCGCTACTTTTTCATCTTGCATAAATATCCAATCATCAAAGGTAATTTTTATTTCCTTACCTTTAACTGGAACTAATAATACATATTCAAACTTGAAAGCTGGGCCATATGAATAACCTTTTGCGGTACCAACTACATCCCCTGCTCTTCCTTCGTAATTATGTTCATCAATTTTCGTAATTTCCCATTGTCGTGTTTGAATTTCTCCATCGTTCCAGTAAAATTTTTCATCTAAAACTAATTTTTTACCGTCCCACTTTCCGTCTAGATCAGCAGAAAATTGCCTGGTAACTTTTCCAGATCTATTTTGTAAAATTCCCCAAGCTTTAACATTGCCAGATAAATACTCTTCGATAATTAATCTGGGTTTTTTATCTTTAAAATCTTCTGGTTTCATAGATTGATTACTTGAGCAACTTGTAATTAATAGAAAACTCATTATCAACAAAAAATATTTAAATTTCATAAATTTTAATTATTTCTTAAAGAAAATTGAATAAGATCTATATTTTTTGACTTAAATCCAGCCTCACAGTAGGACAAATAAAATTTCCACATTCTTCTAAAAGTTAAATCAAAACCTTGCTTTGAAATTTGGTCCCATTTTTTTGTAAATTCATCTCTCCAGATGTTAAGAGTATTTGAATAATGCAAACCATAAGAATTACATTCTTCAAATTTTAAATCAGTTTCATTAGCAAAATTTACTAAGCTTTTTTTGCATGGCAAAAAGCCACCAGGAAAAATATATTTTTGAATAAAATCTTCTTTAGTTTTATACCTATCGTATAGATCGTCATTAATTGTAATTGCCTGAATTGCTGCTTTTCCATTAATCTCTAAACTTTCTTTTATTTTATAAAAATAATTTTTTAAATAACTTTGTCCTACAGCTTCAATCATCTCTATAGATGCTATAGAGTTATATTTTTTTTTTATATCTCTGTAATCAAGCATTTTAATATCAACTTTTTCGGTTAATCCTTTTTTAAAGATTCTTTCTTTTGCAAAATCAAACTGTTTTTTTGAAATCGTTATGCAGTCTAACTTCACATCATAATTTTTTCCTATATACTCTGCAAATCCACCCCAACCACATCCAATTTCTAACATTTTATCTCCCGATTTTGGTTTTACTAAATTAGACAGTTTTTTATATTTATTAATTTGAGCTGTTTCCAAATCTGACTTTTCATTTTCGAAAATAGCACTTGAGTATGTTAATGTTTTATCTAGCCATATTGAAAAAAATTCATTCCCAAGATCATAATGTTTTGAAATATTTTCTTTGCTTCTTTTTTTTGTATTATTTATAAAAAAATTTTTTACAAAATTAATGAATGAAACATCTAATATCCCAGAGAATTTATGAACAGTTTTTATATTTCTTGCTGAGATCTCAATTAAATTTGTTAAATTGTCAGTTTCGAAATTTCCATTCATATAAGACTCGGCAAGACCTACGCTCCCCTTTCTAATAATATCTAATGTAAAACCAGGTTTGATAACTTTGACATTTGCTCTTAGAGAAGAATTTTTATCACCTAAAATAATTTCTTCACCATTATAATTTTTAATAATAATGTTTCCATGTTTTATATTTTTAAGCGCTAAAAATACAATTTTGTCTGAAACAGAGCTTACTTTCATTTGCTTTCAATAGTAACGTTATTTTTTATTTTTAATTTTTTTTTAACTAATTTAACTCCTTTTGCCCAAAGTCGTAATGCCTCAAAATGTATCGCCGATATAATTTTAAACGTCATTAATGGATGTTTTAAATACGATATTATTAGATTTCTTGAGTTTAAATTAGATCTAACACCGTCCTGAGAAGCAAATAAGAGTTTACCATAATCGTCTCTTTGGTCGATTATAATTGATAAATTATTTTCTGGTTTTAGAATTTTAAAATAATAAGTGGATTGAAGATTCATAAAAGGAGAAACGTAAAACTTTTTTTTTACAATTATTTTTCAAAACTTTACTTTTTGAATTTGCTTTAAAAACATAAGTATGCTGCTCTCCAAAAGTATTTTTAACTTCATAAAGTATACTAATTAATGAAGAATTTTTATCATATACAAAAAATATACTTAAAGGATTAAATACGTAACCTAAAATTCTAGGATAGCATAATAGTTTAATTTTTATATTTTCTGTTTTAATTCCTGATTGTTTAAGATTTTTTTTTACCCAATCTTTTAAAGATGAACCATTTCTTTCTCCATGATCCTTATTATAAAAGCTTATTAAATTAAACTTATTATGTGAAAATAAATTAATTTTATTACTAATTTCTTTTATTTCATCTAAATCTAAAAAAAGTGAAAAAACTCTATACTGAAAAAAATGTTTTTTAGGTTTAAATCTTTTATGAATTACTTTGCCAGTATAAATGCAAGATCCATTAATCATTTAAATGTTTAACCATCTCTATTGAGGATTTTATCCCATCTTCATGAAAACCATAACCAAAATAACTTCCACAAAATAAAATATTATCTTTATTTTGTAATAAATATAATTTTTTTTGATTTTCTAAAGCTTCATGGTTGTAATATGGATGAGTAAAAATTACCTTTTTTATTACTTGATTATCTTCAATTTTAAAAAAAGGATTTAGAGTAAGAAAAATGTTTTTATTAATATTTAAATTTTGGAGAAGATTTAACCAGTAGGTAACTGAATTTTTTTTTAAGTCATCAGGACTGAGTGATGAATTCCATGATGACCAAGACTTTTTATTTTTTGGCATTACCTTCTCATCAAAATGAATAATCGCAGTATTTTTTTTGTAATTAAAATTTGATAATATTTTTTTTTCTTCATGTGAAGGATTTTCAATTATTGAAATTGCTTGGTCAGCATGGGTAGCCATAACTACTTTGTCGTAAGTAAAATATTCGTTATCATCACCATAATAAATTTGAACGCCGTTTGATATTCTTTTTACTTTTTTTATTTTGTAGTTTTTATAATATTCACCACTAATATTATTTAAAATTTTATTTACATAACTTTTGCTTCTATTTTTTACTGTATACCATTGTGGTCTATCTTTTAATTTGAACAATCCATGGTTTTGAAAAAATTTTATAAAAAATTTTAATGGCATTTTTTTCGCTTCATATGGTGGCATGGACCAAATTGCTGATACCATTGGCACTAAATGATAATCAATAAAATATTTAGATAGATTTTTTTTATTTAAGTAACTGCCTAATGTTTCTTTCTCATCTATTTCATTTAATTTTGAGCATGTATTATAAAAATTTACAATCTCATAAAACATTTTTAAAAATTTTGGATTTAATAAATTTATTCTATTAGAAAAAATTCCATTTAACCCTTTTCCGCAATACTCAATATTTGTACCTTTAACAGAAACTGAAAAACTCATATTACTTTTCTCAATTTCAACTTTATTTTCTTTAAAAAAATTAATTAAATTAGGGTAGGTTTGATAATTAAATACAATAAAGCCTATATCGATTGGTATTTTTTTTTTATATAACTTTTCATGCTCAACATCTATTGTGTATGAGTGCCCTCCAAAATGGTCTTCTTTTTCAAATAAATCTATTTTATGTTTTTTTGATAATAAATTTGCAGCACTTAATCCGGAAATTCCCGATCCAATTACAGCAATTTTCATTGATGTTTAGGCAGCATCTTCTTTAAACTCGTCCATACTCGGACACGTGCAAAAAAGATTTTTGTCTCCATAAACGTTGTTGATTCTAGCAACAGGAGGCCAAAATTTATTTGATTTTAAAAATTCTGATGGATAAGCAGCCTCTTCTCTAGAATATTTATGATGCCATTCGTTTGAGGCTAATTCTAAATCTGTATGCGGTGCATTTTTAATAGGGTTGTCATCTTTGTCATATTTTCCAGATTTAATTTTATCAATTTCTAATTTAATTTTTATCAAAGTATCACAAAATCTATCTAGTTCGGATAAACTCTCACTCTCAGTTGGTTCTATCATCATGGTGCCTGGAACTGGCCATGACATCGTAGGAGCATGAAAACCAAAATCAATTAATCTCTTAGCAATATCCTCTTCTGTAATTCCAGTTTCGTTTTTAATTGTTCTAATATCTATTATACATTCATGAGCTACATTACCTTTGCTACCTTTGTACAATATTGGAAAATGGTCTTTCAATTTATATGCAACATAATTTGCGTTTAAAATAGCAATTTGAGTCGCTAGTCTTAATCCTTCAGATCCCATCATTTTGATATACATCCAAGAAATTGATAAAATACTTGAACTTCCCCATGGTGCAGCTGAAACGGCTCCAATTCCTGTAGCGGGACCACAATCTTTTACTACTGGGTGTGTAGGTAAATAAATTTCTAAATGCTTTTTACATGCAATTGGACCCATTCCTGGCCCACCACCTCCATGTGGTATGCAAAATGTTTTGTGTAAATTTATATGACAAACATCTGGTCCAAAATTTCCTGGTTTAGCTATTCCAACCAGCGCATTTAAATTTGCTCCGTCCATGTAAACTTGTCCGCCATTTTTATGTATCAATTCGCAAATCTCAGAGATTTTTTCCTCAAATACACCATGTGTAGATGGGTAAGTTACCATAAGAGCACCCAAATTTTCAGAATGAAGTTCAGTTTTCTTTTTTAAATCTTCAAAATCAACATTGCCTTCTTTATCACAATTAACAACAACTACCTTCATACCTACCATTTGTGCGCTAGCAGGATTAGTTCCATGAGCAGAGCTTGGTATTAAACAAACATTTCTATTTTTTTCGCCTCTTTCTAAATGATATTTTCTTATAACCATTAACCCTGCATACTCGCCCTGAGCGCCAGCGTTTGGTTGTAAAGAAACCCCTGAAAAACCAGTAATAGTTCTTAACCAATTTTTTAAATCTGTAAAAAGTGTTCTAAAACCTTCCATTTGTTCAACA
Organism: uncultured Pelagibacteraceae bacterium; assembly: GCA_902579215.1. Classification (GTDB taxonomy): domain Bacteria; phylum Pseudomonadota; class Alphaproteobacteria; order Pelagibacterales; family Pelagibacteraceae; genus Pelagibacter. Next base: position 23,647 of record CACHGH010000007.1, on the reverse strand, counting down.
GGAACAAATGGATGCGGTTCAGCAAATTCTCTCCAAGATATAGGTATCATTTCTGCAACAGCATTTAATTTCATAGTACATGATCCAAGAGCAATCATTGATCGGTTAAGTGCAACGTCTTTATCCTCAAGTCTTTTTAAATATCTAAGCATTTCAGTCTCGGAATGATAGCTATTAAAAATTGGATGTTCTAAATATTTTGACGTTCTTAAAAGTTTTTTTGGTAAATTTGGTAAACTTTCTGTTGGATTATCTTTAATTGATTCTGCACAATTAAATATTTTTAATAGTTGGTTGGCTCTATAAACATTTTTCTTTTCATCGAAAGAAACTGCTAACATTTCAGAGTTAACTTTTCTAATGTTGACTTTTTGATCTAAGGCATTTTTAAATATTTTTTCTGTTTTATCCTTGGTTTTGATTGCTACAGTGTCAAAAAAGTTATTTGAATATATTTCATAACCAGATTTTTTTATTTTATCCGCAAAATTATTAGCTAATTGTGAAACTCTTTCTGAAATTTTTCTTATACCATTAGGTCCATGATAAACAGCATAGGCTGCAGATACAATGGCTAACAGAGCTTGGGCTGTACAAATATTACTAGTAGCTTTGTCTCTTCTAATGTGCTGCTCTCTGGTTTGAAGAGCCAACCTATAGGCTTTATTTCCATGTCGATCAACAGAAACACCTATTATCCTTCCTGGCATTGATCTCTTAAATTCATCTTTAGTAGCAAAAAAAGCTGCATGTGGTCCGCCATAACCCATTGGAATTCCAAATCTTTGAGAACTACCAATAGCTATATCAGCTCCTAACTCTGCGGGAGTTTTAAGTTTTGCTAAAGCTAATAAATCACAAGCTAAAATTGCTTTACCATTTTTTTTCTTAATTTTACTAATATTCTCGCTTGGATCTTTTATATCTCCTAAGGTACCGGGGTATTGCAAAATACCACAAATTATATCTTCAGATAACTTATCTAGCTCGGAATCTTGACCTACTAATACTTTTAATCCCATTGGCTCTGCTCTTGTTTTAACAACATCTATTGTTTGAGGATGACAATCACTTGATACAAAAACGATTTTACTATCTTTTTTATTTAATCTATGACTTAAACCCATTGCTTCAGCAGCGGCAGTACCCTCATCTAATAATGAAGCATTAGCTATATCCATACCAGTAAAATCAATAATCATTTGTTGAAAATTTAAAAGCATTTCTAATCTACCCTGAGCTACTTCAGCTTGATAAGGAGTGTAAGATGTGTACCACCCAGGATTTTCTAAAATATTTCTTACAATTACGTTTGGTGTATAAGTCCCATAGTAACCCATACCAATAAAATTTGAATAAATTTGATTTTTTTTAGAAATTGCTTTCAGTTTCCTTAAAGCTTCATACTCTGAATTGGGGTCACCAATGCTTAATGAGTCTTTTAACAAAATTTTTTCTGGTACAGTATTATTTATTAATTCACTTAAAGATTTATATCCAAGCTGACTCAACATATTTTGCTCGTCTTTTTTCTTTGGACCTATATGTCTTCTGATAAAATCTTTTTGAGAATTATGTAACATTAGCTAGCACTTTCTTTGGCAAATTTTTCATATTCAGTTCTATTCATCAATGAATCCATTTCTGATTTATCTTTTATTTTTAGTTTAAAAAACCATGCAGAACCTTCAGGGTCAGTGTTAATTTTTGATGGGTCATCTACAATGGATTGGTTAGTATCAACGACTTCTCCGCTTATAGGTGTATAGACATCGCTTGCTGCTTTAGTAGACTCTACTACTCCTGCAGTTCCATCTTTTTCAACACTTGATCCTTTTTCAGGAAGTTCTGCAAAAACAATATCTCCTAGCATTTCTGTTGCATGTTTTGTTATGCCTATTGTTGCTATTTCTCCATCAACAGTAATCCATTCATGTTCCTTTGAAAATTTAACTTCTGACATTTGTTTCTCCTTTTACATAGTTTTTTTTATAAAAAGGTAAGTCACATACATTTGCTGGTATTTTTTTACCTCTTACCTCTAAATAAACTTTGGTATTTGATGAAGAGTAGTTATTAGTAACATACCCCATGGCAATAGAACCTTGTACGCTAGGTCCAAATGTTCCACTTGTGACGTTTCCAATTAATTTGTCATTTTGATCAAATATTTTTGTTTTTTCTCTAGCGATCGCTTTTGTTTCTGGTTTAATGCCAACTCTAATTTTTTCTACTCCTTCATCTATTTGTTTTTTTATAATATTAGATCCTGGAAAATTAGAATTAATTCTATTTTTAGATATCGCCCATTTTAAATTTGCTTCTATTGGACTGATCGTTTCATTTAAATCATGTCCATATAAACACAAACCTGCTTCTAACCTAAGAGTGTCTCGAGCCCCAAGACCAATTAATTTTGATCCATTTTTCAATAAAATCTCTACAAAACTTTCAACTTTAGAATTATCTATAGAAATTTCAAAACCATCCTCGCCAGTATACCCTGATCTTGTTATGTAAATATTTATATCTTCAAAAGAAAAACTATTTCCATGCATAAATTTTAAATTGTTTGATTGCGGAATTATTTTTTCCAAAACATATTTAGCTTCTGGTCCTTGTAAAGCAATTAAGGACAAATCCTCTCTAATTTTTAAGTCGAATTTTTTATCAAGTTTTTTCTCTATAATTTTAAAATCGTTTTCTTTACAAGCAGCGTTCAAAATAATCATAAAACCATTTTGTACTTTAGTTATTATTAAATCATCATGTATTCCCGCATTATCATTCATCAAAAATGAATATTTACTCTTATTAATTGATAAGTTTGTTAAATCAGTTGGAAATATTTTTTCTAATTCTTTGGTTAAATCATCGCTGCCAGTGATAAACAATTGTCCCATATGAGATACATCAAATATGCCTGAGTGGGCTCTGGTATATTTATGTTCCTCAATTATACCTTCTTTATATTGTATAGGCATTTGATAGCCTGCAAACTCAACGAACTTTGCTCCATTTTTTTGATGAAGATTGAATAACGATGTTTTTTTTACTTCCATATTAACTCTTTCATTGCCCCCTCTGTCTTTGGTGCCTGAGAGATTTGCTCCTTCGGCGAGAACTTATTCTCTTTCCAGAGTTAATATGCACGGTCCTTTTGCCTGAGAGTTTCCGGGGTGGTTGCTCCTTCGGCGCTACATTAAAGTAGTCTCTCCCGTAGAACTTTAAACTACCACAATTATTTATAAATTACACTTTAATTTTATCTTTGAATCCCTCGGATTCTTTCAGATCTTCTTCTTAAAAGCTCTGCTGTAACTAAAATTAGTGTTGAAAGTACTATTAAACATGTTGCAACAGCAAGTATAGTTGGGCTTAATTGCTCTCTTAATCCTGTCCACATCTGAATTGGTATAGTTGTATTATCTAATCCTGCTAGAAATAATACGACCACAACTTCATCAAATGAAGTTACAAATGCAAATAATGCTCCAGATATCACACCTGGTAAAATTAATGGTAGAGTTATTTTCATAAATGTATTAACTGGATCACTACCGAGACTTGCAGCTGCTCTAGTTACGCTATGATCAAAACCTGATAAAGTTGCAGTAACAGTAATAACTACAAATGGAGTTCCCAATATAATGTGAGCTATAATAATTCCAAGATGTGTTGCTGCCAGTCCAATTTTGGCAATAAAGAAAAAAATTGCAACTCCTGAAATAATAAGTGGAACAATCATTGGGGAAATTAAAGTTGCCATTATCAATCCTTTATACGGCATATGTCTACTGCTTAACCCTAATGCAGCAACTGTGCCAAGAACTACTGCTCCTATAGTAGCAAATACTGCGATGATAAAACTATTTTTCGCTGCTAATCCCCAAGGATTTTTGGTACCATAAATCATATCTTCGTACCATCTTAAAGAAAATGCATCTGGATCAAGTCGTTTCATTCCATCTGAAAAAACTAAAAACTCCTCAGCATTAAATGAAAGTGGAAAAATTACAAATAGTGGTGCTATTAAAAAGAAAAATACAAAACCACAAATTGCTAAATATGTATAGTGCCAAATTCTATAACGTGTTTCAGTGTATTTTGGTAAAGCCATATTTATCCTAATTTAATATTATCAATTCCAACAAGTTTGTTATAAATCCAATAAACAACCAGGACCCCTGTTAGTAACATTAATCCCATAGCTGATGCAAAACTCCAGTCTAGTGTTGCTTTCATATGATAAGCTATTTGGTTACTAATCAATGTTCCTGATGCACCACCAACTAATGCTGGTGTAATGTAATATCCAATTGCAAGTATAAATACTAACAAGCAACCTGCTCCAATACCAGGTATGGTTAATGGAAAATAAACTTTCCAAAAAGCAACGAACGGTGTACCCCCTAAGGATTTTCCTGCTCTCATTAAACTTGGAGATATTGTTTTCATAACGCTGTACAAAGGCAGTACCATAAAAGGTAAAAGAATTTGTGTCATTGCTACATAGGTTCCTGTTTTATTATACATCATCTCTGGTCTATTATCGTCACCTACCAGTCCTATCCAAACAAAGAAATCATTTACAATCCCTTGTTGTTGTAACAAGATCATCCAACTTGCGGTTCTAACAAGTAAGGAGGTCCAGAATGGTAATAGAACACATATCATTAATAAATTACTATATTTCATCGGAAGAGTTGCCAGTAAATGAGCAATTGGATAACCCATTAAAAAACAAAAAATTGTAACAAAAAAAGCTACTTCTAAAGTTCTCAACCAAAGTATTCTGTGAATTCTTCTATCTTCTTCAACTTGAACTACTTTTCCATCTTCATCATAATACATATCCATACCTTTTAAATATTTTGCCATTGTATAAGGTGGGGCTGTTCTTTTGATTGCTTGCCAATACTTTACATCTCTGAATCGTTTATGGATTTCCATTATTTGCTCTTTTGCATTACCTTCTTCAAAATTTTTCATTTTTCTCCACAATTTTTTGAGAATTGTATTAAATCCATTTTTTTCTTTGTTAAGTCTTTGTCCTAATTTTCCATGTTCTTTCTTTTCTGCTAAAGCCCTATAATCAGATAAAAAAGCAGCAAAAACTTCTTCGGGTGGCAATTCTTTTCCATCCCAAGTTTCCATTGCCTTAAATGTTTTAGGGAGCATATTTGTAACCATTCTGTCATCTATGCTTCTTGTAAACATTTCGCCTATAGGAAAAATATAAGTAATAATTATGAAAAGTAATAACGGGGCTACTAGAAGAAAAGCTTTAATTTTATTTTTTTTTTCAGCTTTTTTTAGACTAACCTCTAAAGGAATTCCGTCAGTTGTTAAAATTTTCTGTGTTTCGCTGCTCATAAATAAAAAGGGCGGTTATAAATAACCGCCCTAAATATAATATATAATTTTAGTCTTTAAAACTTAAAATTACAGACCAGCTTTCATAGCTTCCCATTTTTCACCAAGTTCTGTGCCGTTATCAGCCCAAAAGAATGGATCAACTAAGAAGTAGTTCTTTGTGTTTGCTGGTGCAGTTGGCATATGTGGTACCATGTTTGTTTTACCATCTTTATACCAAGGTTCACCTGCTTCCATAACTTTAATTGAAGATTTTCTCCATGGAGCGTATGCAATATACTTAGCACTTCCTGCTAACATTTCAGTGTTAGTCATCATTCTTAGTGCTTTTTTTGCGTTCTCGTGGTCAGGTCCACCTTTAACTAATGCAAAATATTCATAGTCAAGACCTTGTGCATCCCAAACTTGAACGATTGGTGCGCCTTCTCCAACTGTAGCGTTAAAGAATCTTCCATTCCAACCAGTTGCCATTACAACTTCACCACTCATTAATAGTTCTGGTGGTTGAGCACCTGCAGACCAAAATACACATCCTCCTTTAGGATCTGTACAAAGTTTTTTAATTGTATCTAGTGCTTTTTGAACACCTGCTTCAGTATTCAATTTTTTGTAGATATTTGCTCCACCTTTTCCTGGTTTTGTTCCAGTAGCTGCTAAAGCTATCTCTAAGTTTGTTAAAGCAGACTTATAGATCGCTCTTTTTCCAGGGAATTTTTTAGTGTTAAAGAAATCTTTTATAGTTTTTGGAGTGCCTTTAACATTGTCGCTGTTGTAAGCATAATTCCAAGAATATAAAATATTTCCTACAGCACATTTGCTTGGCATTGAAGTAAAGAAGTCTTCACTTGCAGGTGTTCCATCTGGAGCAGCCTCAAAGTCTTTATCAAAGTCAAACTCAACAAAGATACCTTCGTCACATCCATTAATTGTATCGAATGCAAATACGTCTATTATATCCCATACAATAGCACCAGCTTCTTTTTGTGCTTTAATTTCTGATAATCCACCTGAGTAATCAACCCAGTTAATTTCTATACCAAGTTTTTTAGCAGTAGGATCACCGTAACCTAATTTCTGAGACTCAGTATAAGCTCCACCCCAAGATGCAATAGTAACTGCAAATGCAGATGAAGTTATAGAAAGTACAAAAGAAACGGCTAGTAATAATTTACTAATTTTTTTCATTTTTCTCCTTCGTTTAAACGTTTTTTTAAAAAAGCAATTACAACAAGTCTAAAAAATGGAGTCAACTACTGTTTTCCAGCAAATAAGGTTAAATTACCCTTTAAATAGTATGTATTTTGTTGATTGAGTTTATTTTGGGTCTAGAGCTCTAGAGTCTTGGCTGTTCCAACCAACGTTTATTTGGTTGCCAACTTTTATATCCATTCTTGCTGAACTATTTGGAACTTTAAGTATAAATTCTTTGTTACCCAACAAGTCTAATCTAACTCTAGTGTGATCACCATGGTAAATTACTTCTTCTATCTTTCCTTTGTGGTTATTGTCCATACCTTTTTGAGGATCTATAATTGCTCTCTCTGGTCGTAGTGATACTATGGTTTTTTCTCCTTTAGATTTTACTCTAATTGGATTTGCCATAATTTCTGTTCCTGAGTCCAATTTAACTTTACATTTTCCATTTGAAATATCTGACACCTCTCCTGAAAATGTATTATTTTCACCTATAAATTCTGCAACAAATGAATTTACTGGTTCTTCATACAGTTTATCAGGACTCGATAATTGTTGTACCTTTCCATCATTAAATACAGCAATACGATTTGACATTGTGAGTGCTTCACCTTGATCATGAGTAACATAAACAACTGTAACACCTATGCTTTCATGAATATGTTTAATTTCATACTGCATACTTTCTCTTAAATTTTTATCTAACGCACCTAGTGGCTCGTCCATCAACACTACTTGTGGATCAAAGACTAAAGCTCTTGCAACAGCTACTCTTTGTTGTTGTCCACCAGATAATTGTCCAGGCATTCTATTTTCAAACCCAGATAATGAAACCATCGATAAAGCTTTATCAACTTTTTTATCTATATCTTCTTTTGATGTTTTTCTAACTCTTAAAGGAAAAGCTAAATTTTCATATACAGTCATGTGTGGAAACAATGCATAGTTTTGAAAAACCATTCCTATTCCTCTCTTGTGTGGAGGAATATTTGAAATTGGATTTTTATCTAAATAAATTTCACCATTTGTTGGAGTTTCAAAACCTGCTAACATCATAAGACAAGTTGTTTTGCCAGATCCAGAAGGTCCTAGCATTGTAACAAATTCACCTTCAGCAATATCTAAATTTAAGTCTTTAACTACTAAAACTTTTCCATCGTAGCTTTTATCTACTTTATCAAATCTAACAAATTGCTGGTTCTTTGACATGCGGATTTAAAACATTTGTAGACAATTATTTCAAGTTTTTTTATTTTATGTGTAAATCTCTTGAATAATTGCAGAATAATTCGCTTCCATTTTCTGTAACTCTAACAGACTCCGAAGCTTCTACTCCCCATTCTCCAAATTGCATTACAGCAATCATATGAAAACATACATTCGGTTTAAGAACTGTCATATCTCCTTTATAAATATTAAGGGTATGTTCGCCCCAGTCAGGTGGGTATCCTATTCCAATTGAGTAACCGGTTCTCGATTCTTTTTTTATATTGTATTTATCTAAAACTCCCCAAAATTTTTGAGCAACATCATCTGCAGTATTTCCAGGTTTTGTAGCAGAAATGCCGGCATCAAGTGCTTCATTTGTTGCTTTCATTGCATCAATTTTTTTTTGTTCTGGTTTTCCAAGTTGAACTGTCCTTGCCATTGGTGAATGATATCTTTTATTTACTCCTGACAATTCAATTATTGTTGCTTCACCGTTAACAAATTTTTTGTCTGTAGCTGTTAAATGTGAAGCTGAAGTTCCTTTTCCTGTAGGCAAAAGTGTCGCTATACTAGCGTATTCACCTCCAATTTCTGGAGTACCTCTAAAAAGTGCTCTTTGAATTTCAGCGACAGCATCGCATTGTCTAACGCCCGGATTAATAGTTTCCATCGCCACTTTCATTGCTTGTTGAGAAATTATTGCTGCACCTTTCATTAAATCTATTTCTGTATTAGATTTAACAAGTCTTGCCCAATTAACTAATCTCTCTGAGTCTTTTATTTTTGCATTTGGTAAGCCATTCTTTAATTTTTCATAACAATATGCTGTAAAATAATGGCTATCCATTTCAACGCCAATATTTAATTTTTCCCACTTATTTTTTTTTATTAATTCAATTAATGGATCATAAGGATGCATTGGCCAGGTATGGATATATTTTTCTTCATAAACAATTATATTTTCTCTTTTTAAGTAAGTTGTTATATATGCGCCGCCTGCATCTTGAGCTCTTACGAAGCATAAAGGTTCCTCTGCATTAACATGAACTATTACGCATTGTGCATAATAAAATGACCAGGCGTCATAACCCGTTAAATAATTCATATTATTAGTGTCTTGCGAAATTAATAGCTCAATGCCTTTTTCTTGCATTGATTTTTGAACTTTCTTTAATCTTTCTTTGTATTCTGTTTTTGTAAATAACATAATTAATTAGATGAAAATAATCTTCCAAAACCTTTGACCGAATTATTTTTTCCTATGCTTTCTAATGTGTCCCAAATTAGCGCTTGATTGCTAGATAAAACAAATTTATTTATTTTTTTCTCTAACTTATCAATTATTGATAGTACTGGAAGTGCGGTACATGAAACAAATAAAGCATCAGCACCTTTTAAATCTATTTTTGATAGCACTTCATACAAATAATTTTGGTCGACTTTTCCAATATCAATATCTGAATCGATATCAAAATAAGAGTTTGAAACTATTTGAAAATTCTCTTTTTTAAAATAAGCAACGACTTCATCATTTAATTTTTTACTATATGGTGTGAAAATAGAAAGTTTTTTTATGTTTAGTTTTTTTAATGCTTTTATTGCTGCTGTACTTGGGGTTGTAACTTTAGCTTCTGGTTTTGCTATTTTAATTTTATTTTCAATAGAATTATAACCTGCAGCTATAGTTCCAGAAGTACAACCATAAACTACACAATCAATTTTTTCATCAGGTAAAATATCTTTTGTAACTTCAGTTACCTTTTCAGACATTTTTATTAAATTTTCACGAGTGAGTGGATTGTAACATTCTATTCTGTTAACAAAAAAATCTATATCTTTGTCTTTAATTACATTAATAAAGTCTTTTTCAATCATAAAATCGCTAGCTAGAGCAATTAACCCTATTCTTGGATTGGGGTTAGGATTGTATTTTGGTTCTACTTTTGTTGAATACATTTTTAGAAAAGAAATATATCATAAGGTAAAGAATATTCATTAAAATTAAGAGAGGTAAAAATGAAAATTGGGTTTATAGGTCTTGGAAACGTGGGTGGAAAATTAGCAGGAAGTTTATTAAGAAATCAATTCGATGTGGCAGTAAATGACCTGAATAAAAACTTATTACATGATTTTGAAAAAAAAGGAGCAAAAATTATTTTTTCTCCAAAAGAATTGGCCAAAAATGTAGATTTAATTATAACTTGTTTGCCTTCACCAAAAATTTGTTCAGAAGTTATGGAGGGTAAAAATGGCGTAATTGAAGGTCTTTCAAAAAATAAAATTTGGCTTGAGATGAGCACAACAGATGAGTCTGAGGTGAAAAGATTGGGAAAAATTATATCTGAAAAAAAAGCAATACCACTTGATGGTCCTGTAAGTGGAGGTTGCCATAGAGCAGCCACTGGAAATATTGCTATTTTTGTTGGAGGAGAAAGGAATGCATTTGAAAAGATTTTGCCAGTTTTATCTTCAATGGGTCGAAAAATCTTACATACTGGAGCACTCGGAACAGCTTCAGTTCTTAAGGTAATAACAAATTATTTAGCTTCTGTTCACCTTGCTGCATTGGGTGAAGCTTGGTCAGTTGCAAAAAAATCAAATTTAGATTTAACTAAAACATTTAAAGGTATTAAAGTATCTTCTGGCAATTCATTTGTTCATGAAACAGAAAGTCAAGTAATACTAAATGGATCTTACAATATTAATTTTACAATGGATTTAGTTGAAAAAGATATGACTCTATTTAATGATTTATCAAAAAAACTGAATATACCATTAGAAATATCACCTTTTGTTTTAGATATTTTTAAGAATGCAAATAAAAAATATGGTTCGAGAGCCTGGTCATCTATGGTGGTAAAAAGACTAGAAGACAAATTTAATATTAACTTTAGAGCTCCTAATTTTCCAGAAGAACTAGTAGATAATGAGCCTGAAGAAAAAGGATATGAAATATAAATTTTGTGGTAATTGTATTAAAAAATGTTAGATAAAAAAAAATTTTACATCAATGGTAAATGGATCTTACCGTTTAGGAAAAATGATTTTGAAGTCATAAATCCTTCTACTGAAGAAGTTTTTGCCATAATTTCTTTAGGTGGAAAAGAAGATGTGAATATTGCTGTAAAAGCTGCCAGAGATTCTTTTGAGAACTGGAAAAATGTTAAAAAAGAAGAAAGAATTATTTTTTTAGAAAAGTTACTTAAAATTTATAAAAAAAGATTTAATGAAATGGCAGAAGTAATGTCCAAAGAAATGGGCGCTCCTATAGATTATGCAACTGCAGTTCATGCTTCATCTGGGCAATCACATTTAGAAGATTTTATATTAAGGTTAAAAAATTTCAAATTTGAAGAAAACTTTGATTCTAAATCTAATAATCATATCGCTCATGAACCAATTGGGGTATGTGGTTTAATTACGCCGTGGAACTGGCCAATAAATCAAATAGCATTAAAAGTTATTCCGGCTTTAGCAACCGGGTGCACAATGATACTTAAGCCTTCAGAAATATCGCCTCTTTCTGCAATGTTATTTGCTGAAATGATAGATGAATCAGGTTATCCCGCAGGAGTTTTTAATTTAGTTAATGGAGATGGAGCTGGAGCGGGAACAGAAATATCAGGACACTCAGATATTGATATGATTTCATTTACTGGTTCAACAAGAGCAGGAAAATTAATTACAAAAAATGCTGCTAACACAATTAAAAGAGTTTGTTTAGAGCTAGGAGGAAAAGGTGGAAATATAGTTTTTGCAGACTCATATCCTAATGCTGTGAGAGACGGAATAAGAAATGTTATGAGCAATTCTGGTCAGTCATGTGATGCTCCAACAAGAATGCTTGTTGAAAAATCTATTTATAAAAGGGCAGTTAAAGAAGCTGCAGATGAAGCAGATAAAATTCAAGTAGATGTAGCATCAAAAAAAGGAGATCATATTGGTCCAGTAGTTTCTAAAGTTCAGTATGATAAAATTATTAATTTAATTAAAAGTGGAATTGCTGAAGGGGCAACATTAGCTGCTGGTGGGCCTGAACTTCCAAACAATTTAAAAAAAGGCTATTTTATTAAGCCAACTATATTTTCTGATGTAACAAATGATATGGATATAGCAAAGAAAGAAATTTTTGGTCCTGTTCTTTCAATAATCCCATTTGAAACAGAAGAAGAAGCAATTAAAATTACAAACGATACGGAATATGGTCTTGGAAATTACTTACAAACAGAAGATGCGGAAAAAGCTAAAAGAGTTGCAAAAAAATTAAGGTCGGGAATTGTTTATATTAATGGGAATGGCGCCGATCCTGGTACACCTTTTGGTGGATATAGACAATCTGGAAATGGCCGTGAAGGGGGAGTTTGGGGTCTAGAAGAGTATCTGGAAGTTAAAACAATAACTGGTTGGAAATAAATTATTGCTGTAAAAAATTTAATCTACCAATAATTTCATCTCGATCCATATAATAACCTTGTAAATGCCTATTTCCTGAATTTGGATTAAAAGCAGTTCTTCCGTGCAAAAGTCTTCGATTGTTAAATGAAAATATATCTCCTGATTCTAATCTAAATTTAATTTGAAATTTATCGTCATGCAACAGGTTTCCAAATCTATGATGAGCTTTATAAACTTTATCCATTTTATCTGGATCACAATCTAAAGCGTCCATTGTGGCTACGCTAAATCTAATATCGTTGTAATCACCATCTTTAGTTAAGCTTATTGCTGGGGCATAAAAACTTCTATGAGCAACCTGTGTATAATCTTTATCTCTAAACTTAAGATGTGTATTGACCAAAGTATCAAAGGTTTCTTTTTCATTTTTTCTTAAATAGTCAGCAACTGCAAATCCATCAACAGCTGAAGAGTCTCCGCCTTCAGCATTATTTATTAAACAATGAAGAAATTGATACCCTGGAGGATTTTCAAACCATGGTAAATCCATATGATTTCTTAATTCATGCGCTGTGTAAGCAGAATTATTCGGTTTTGGAACATTTATAACCTCAAAAGGTGTTTTAAAAAAAGTTTCTCTTGTATGGCTTATTCTATTTAGAACTGGAAAAGCAGATTTTTCTTTTACTGGAGAATTTTTAACTATTGCTATTCCTTTATGATGTAGCAGTTCTAACCATTTGATTAATCCATTATCAGAATTTATAATCTCATCATGCTCTATACTTATTGATTTTAAATCTTTTGACAGTGAACTATCCCATAATTGATAGGGAGAAACATATTTTTTTTTGTTTTTTATAGTGTAGCAATTTTTTCTTAGCCATTCTTGATCGTAATAACTAGTATGATTTCCCTCATTCCATTCAATTTCTAATTTACCTTCTTCGTTTAAAGCATATTTTTTTGGATTTATATCTTGAGAGACTTTTAAAATATTAAACATTCTATGTCTTGAGTCTTTGTCATGTGCGGTAGGACAATTATCTCTTAACCACATGTAATTAAATTTGCTTTTTTCACCATCACTCCACTCCACTTCAAGGAAAGAATGGTTTTTTTTTATATTTTTTATATTGCAATTATTTTTCATAACAATATTAGAATAATTATATTTTATTATTTATTATCACTCTACCTTATTTTAGTTTATTTAACTTTGACACTATTTTTGCCTAATAAGTTTAAGTTTTTTTCTTGTTTCTTCTGGAGTTAATGTTGTAAACCCAAGATCGTTAACAATTCCAATTGCTTTTTCAACCAGTTGTGCATTTGTTGCTAATTTTCCTTTTGATAAGTATAAATTGTCCTCAAGGCCAACTCTAGGATTACCACCCATTTCTACTGTTTTAGCAACAAAAGGCATTTCGTTTTTTGAAATTGCGAAACCAGACCAGATAGCTTCTTTTGGCATAATATCTTTCATCGCTTGCATCGATAAAGTAGTGGCTGGCGCTCCCCATGGAATCCCTAGGCACATTTGAAACATTGGAGGATCGCTTAACAAACCTTCTTTATATAACTGTGCTCCAAACCACATATTTCCTAAATCAAAAGCCTCTATCTCTGGTTTTACTTTAATCTCTTTTAATCTTTTTGCAGCAGCTCTTAAATCTTTGGGTGTATTAACAACAATTTGTGTATCATCTCCAAAATTTAGAGTTCCACAATCTAGTGTACAAATTTCAGGTAAAAATTCTTCTGCGTTTGCAATTCTTTCCATTATATTTGCCATATCAGTCATTGGGCCAAACTCGAGAGGATTTTTTCCTTTTCCTATATCTAAATCACCACCCATTCCTGTTGTAAGATTTAAAATAACATCTGTTTCACTTGAACGAACTCTATCTACAACCTCTTTATATAAATCAAGTCTTCTACTTGGTTTTCCATCTTCTTCCCTAACATGAATATGTGCTATAGCAGCTCCTGCTTTTGCAGACTCTATAGCGGCTTGTGCAATTTGTTTTGGTGTTATCGGTAAATCAGGATGTTTTTTTGCGGTATCCCCAGATCCAGTAACAGCACAAGATACAAATACTTTTTTGTCCATTCTATTTAAATTTAATATAAAATTTTTATAAAGTTTATCATCTTAAAGAGTTTTGTGAATATGCAATCAGCAGTTGCACCTAATAATTTTGCAACTATCTGATACAGCTGCTAGAAATATAAAAAAAATGAGTAAAATTGAAATAAATAATGTCTACAAAATATTTGGTAGCAATCCAAAATCTGTTTTACCAAAAGTTAAAGATGGTGCAACAAAAGAAGAGATTTTAGAAAAAACCGGACACACGGTTGGTCTTGATAATGTCTCTCTTAAAATAGAAGAAGGTGAAACTTTTGTTTGTATGGGTTTATCTGGATCAGGTAAATCTACTTTAATAAGACATTTAAATAGACTGATAGATCCAACAGCAGGTGAAATTTTAGTTGAAGGTACAAATGTAATGTCTCTAAATACAGAAAAACTTATTGATTTTAGAAGACATAAAATGAGCATGGTATTTCAGAGATTTGGATTATTTCCTCACAAAACTGTAATTCAAAATGTAAGTTATGGACTTGAAATGCAAGGTAAATCTGAAGATGAAAAAAATAAAATTGCCATGGAAAAAATAGAGTCTGTTGGTCTAAGTGGTTTTGAAAATCAATACCCAAATCAGTTATCAGGTGGAATGCAACAGCGAGTTGGTTTGGCAAGAGCCCTAGCAACAAATACTGACATCATGTTAATGGATGAAGCATTTTCTGCACTAGATCCATTAATAAGAAGTGATATGCAAAAACAATTGATAGATCTTCAATCTGAATTAAAAAAAACAATAGTTTTTATTACCCATGATTTAGATGAATCATTAAGATTAGGAGATCATATTGGAATATTAAATGCTGGAAAACTTGTTCAAGTAGGAACTCCAGTTGATATTGTAATGAATCCAGCGGATGATTATGTTGAAGCTTTTGTTAAAGACGTCAATAGAGCAAAAGTAATTAAAGCAAAAGTAATTATGAAGCCTGTAAATCAAGCAAATGGAATTGATAAAAAAAACCTAATTAAAGTTCAAGAAGACCAATTTATTGATGAATTTTTACCTCAAGTAGTTTGTACAGATGCTAATTGCGAAGTTGTTGATAAAAAGGGAAATGTTAAAGGCTATATTACGAATGCCGAACTACAAAAATCTTTAACAAAAAATTAAAGTTGATTAATTAAATCTGGTGCAATTTTTTTAGATTTTCCAGAAAACCTAATTGCTTTTATAGCTTCTATATTTGACTTATCGTCCCCTACAACAACAAAACCAATCATTCCCATTGTTTTGTGGGGTGTGCACCAATAGGCGTAAATACCTGGTACAGTAAACTTGTATTCTGCGTCTTTATTAAACTTACTTTTAAACTTATCAACACCTTCTGGAACACCATTTTTTATAAATTCTACATTGTGTCCTTTGTCTGTAGCTTTCCAAAAAACTGTATCGCCTGTGTTAATTTTTACAATTTTCTTGGAATAAACCATGCTTTCATTATCTAATTTATTTAGCATTTCGACAGTTACATCTGCGGCAAAACCGTGGGACGAAACTAATAAAAATGTTGATAAAATTATTAACTTTTTAAACAGTTTCATATTATGTGCTTGTTAGTATAATTCATGATAAGTATATAGGTACGGAAAGGATTAAATCAACTTAACAAGGTGTTACAAGTTGACACACAAAATATGAAATGACAGTGCATGTTACAAATCAAATAATCAAAAAAGAATGGACGGATTATAATGAGCATCTAAACATGGCTTATTATGTTTTGATCTTTGATAAATGCTGGGAGGTTATGCTCGAAAAATTTAAAATGGGCGAACACTCAGCTAAAACTACAAAAAAAAGTACAATGGTAGTCGAAACTCATACTACGTATAATAATGAGGTAAAACAAGGCGATGAGGTCGAAATAGTTTTAACATTTTTTGATCATGACAAAAAAAGATTACATTTTAGACTTGAAATGCATGAAAAAAAAACAAAAATGTTATCTGCAACAATTGAAATGCTTGCTCTATATATAGATTTAAACAAAAGAAAAGTTACTGAATTTGAACAAGAAAAATTAAAAATAATGGATGATTTTATAAATCAAAATAAAACAAAATTTGTTACAAATAATCTTTTAATAACAGGAAAGCTCAAAAAATAGTTTAGTCATATGAAGAAAACTATAGTTAATAGTTGGAATGAATGGGATCCCTTGAAACATGTTATTGTTGGTAGAGCAGATAATTGTTGTATACCCGCGCCTGAACCTGCTGTAGATGTAAAAATTCCTCCAGACTCTGTCATGAAAGGAAAACACGGAAGAAGAACTCAAGATTCTATAGATAAAGCAAACGAACTTTTAGATAAATTTGTAAAAACATTGGAAGGTAGAGGAATTAGAGTTGATAGACCAACTCCTTTAAAATTTGATGAAAAAATTGCAACTCCCGACTGGAAAGCTGAACATATGTTTGGCTGTATGCCATCAAGAGATGTAATTATCACTGTTGGAAAAGAAATGTTAGAAGCAACTATGAGCTTTAGATGTCGATGGTTTGAATATTTAGCTTATAGACCATTGATACAAAAATACTTTATGGAAGATCCAGGTATGAAGCACGAGTCAGCTCCTAAACCTAGGTTGACAGATAAAGATTATCATAAAAATTATTTGTCTGATGAAGTAAGCATTGAGCAAAGATTGGAATGGGCTGAAAAAAAATATTTTGTAACAACTGAAGAAGAGCCTCTTTTCGATGCAGCAGACATATTAAGGTTTGGCAAAGATTTAATTGTTCAACATGGTTTTACAACAAATTTAAAAGGTATTGACTGGCTAAAAAGACATTTTACTGATCATCGTATTCATACTGTAAATTTTCCAGGCGATCCTTACCCTATTCATATAGATGCAACTTTTACTCCCATCAGACCTGGTTTAATATTAAATAACCCTGTAAGAAAACTTCCTAAAGAACAAAGAAAACTTTTTGAGGATAACGGTTGGGAAATTATTGAAGCAGCGCAACCAGCACACAACTCCCCTCCACCTCTAACTTACTATTCAATATGGTTATCAATGAATATTTTGGTTTTAGATCCAAAAACAGTATGTGTAGAAAAAAGTGAAGTTTATCAAGCTGAACAACTTGACAAACTGGGTATGGAAGTTTTGCCAGTAGATTTTAGAGAAGCTTATGGCTTTGGTGGAAGTTTACATTGCAGCACAACAGATGTTTATAGAGAGGGAAAATTGCAAGACTATTTTCCCAAACAATAGCTAGGAGAGCTCTAAGATAAATGACAAAAAATTTGATTCCTACTATTAATATTTCTTCGATATTAAAAAATGGTTTTGAAAATCCAAAATCGCTTAAAACAATAAAAAAAATTAAAAAAGCCTGTGTTGATATTGGTTTTTTTCAAATTACTGGACACGGGATAAGCCAAAAAAAAATTAAAAATGTTTGTAATGTTGGTAATAAGTTTTTTAACTCAACTGAAAAAAATAAAAAAAAACTTTCCCCTAAAAAATGGAATATTAAAAATACAAATATTTATAGAGGATATTTTCCAAGTGACGTTAATGGAAAAGAAGGCTTAGATATTGGAGATTTAAAAATTACAAAAAATTATGCAAATAAGATTAAAAATCAATATATAGAGCATTTAAGTCTTAATAAATCTATAAATAAAAAATCTATTAAAATTTTATCAGATTATTTTGATCATATTTTTAATTTGGGAGAGTCTCTTTTTAAAAGTGTAATTAAATTATACAATAAAGATATTGCTACCTCTAAAGAAGTATTCAAAAGATTAAAAACGCTAAGCACTTTAAGATTTAACTACTATCCTAATCAAACAAGACCAGTTGAGGTTTCAAAACAAGACGGAGTAGCACTTGGATGTGAAACACATGTTGACAGTGGTATATTTACAATTCTTTATCAGGATAAAAAAGGAGGTTTGCAAGTACAAAATAGGAAAAATAAAAAATGGTATAATGTTCCATTTAATAAAAAAGCATTAGTTGTAAATACAGGTCGAGCATTAGAGTTTTTAACTAAAGGTAAATTCAAAGCTACAAACCATAGAGTTCTTTGGAATAAAAAAAAAAGAATGTCTATACCTTTCTTTTTTGAGCCTTCCTATGATTTTAAGATGAGCAAATCATTTTTAAATGGTTCAAATTCAAAAAATGATGGTTTAATTTATGAAAAATTCCTCAATCAATCTTTAAAAAAATTTATTGAATATCAAAGATAACAATAATACTATCGATTAATAAAGCGATACATAACTCGTCGTTATTTCCAATACGAAAGTGGGATAGGTCCTTTTAAATATTTATAAGAAGGAGCATAAATGAAATTGGGATATTTTTGCAATACTACGAACTGGAATAAAAAGCCATATACACAGATACTCGAAGAGGCTAGAGAAATAACAAAATATTGTGATGAAAATAATTGGGATTCTATTTGGTATACTGAGCATCACTTTAACCATGAAGGTATGGAAAGTTGCCCTAATCCATTATTAATGTCTGCAGATGCTGCGGCTACAACAAAAAATATAAGAATAGGCCAGGCATGTAGTGTGATTACATTTCATAACCCAATCCGAATTGCTGAGGACGTAGCAATGCTTGATCAAATGTCTAAAGGTCGAATAAACTTTGGAATTGGTCGAGGCATATATGGTCGAGAAGCAATTAATATGAACAAAGAAGCTGATCTTAAAGATCAAGGAAAAAATTTTAGATTATTTGAAGAAACTCTTAAAATAATAAAAAAATCTTGGACTGAAGATTTTTTTGAGCATAAGGGAGAGTTTTATACTTATCCAACGCCAAATTTTATTTGGCAGCATGACATGAGTCCTCCAAGTGATAAATTTGTAGATTTAAAAACTAATGAAATAAAAAAAATTAGTGTTGTTCCTAAGCCATATCAAAAACCTCACCCACCTATTTGGCAAGTTGTTGATGGAGAAAGATCTATACAATGGGCTGCTACTAATGGAATTAATACAATTATGTGGATTCCTACAGTTAAAGCTCTAAAAAAACGTTTTGAAATTTATAAAGAAGCAAAATCTAAAGCTGAAAATAGAGAAGTTCCATTGGGTGAAGGAGTTAGTTTGGTTAGAGATATGTTTGTTGCTGAAACAATGGAGGAAGCTGAAAAACTCGCGGGTGAACATATTATAAATTATATGAGATGGGTATGTCATTGGAGAGGATTAGGAAATCATATGGACCCAGGTGAAGAATTGCCAGAAACAAAAAATAAATTAGATCTTCTTAATTACGATTTTTTACACAAAAGAAATTTACTTTTTGGAACTCCTGATTATGTTGTAAACAAAATAAAAGAACTTCAATCAGAATTAAATTTACAAAATTTACAAGTTTGGTCTAACTTTCCTGGAATTGATCATGAGGCTTGTATGAGAAGTATTAAATTGTTTAACGATGAAGTAATTCCAAAAATAAATGTTGATAAGTCAAATATCCAAAAAGCTAGCTAATGGATTTAAAGTTAAGAAAATTTGTAAAATTTGTTGATAAAACTTTTATAGAGGGTGGAAAAAAAGCTAAAGAACCTGTTTTATTAGTTTCTGTAGCCGCTGTAATTCATAATCCATGGTCTGATAAAAAATTTGTTGAAGATTTAAAGCCAGAAATATTAGAACTTGCTCCAAAAGTTGGTGACATACTAGTTCCTGAACTTATAAAAGAAATTGGGTCTGGTGATAAAATACTTGCTTACGGTAAAGCTGCTATGGTTGGTTTAAATGGAGAGATAGAACACGCTTCTGCATTTATTCACACTTTAAGATTTGGTAATAAATTTAGAGAAGCAGTAGGTGGAACTTCTTACTTAAGTTTTACTAACACAAGAGGTCCAGCTGGTTCTAAAATTTCTATCCCAATGATGCATAAAACTGATGCAGGTCTAAGACCTTATTATCTAACGCACGAATTTACGATTCATGATGCCCCAAATGAAAATGAAATTGTTATTGCTATAGGGGGAGCTACAACTGGAAGGGCTCATGCTAGAACAGGTGATAGATATCAAGATATGAAAGAGATGGGTATTAAATCTTAAGAGAGATCTATGCCATGCACATCTGAAAAATATAAAACTGATTATTTCTTTAAAAAAGAAAACAATTCAAGCCCAATTGTATTTATCCATGGTGTTGGTTTAACGAAGGAGATTTGGAAGCCACAAATTGAATTTTTTAAAAAACACAATATTTTGACCTATGATATACTTGGTCATGGAAAAACACCCTTACAAAAACAACAATTAAATTTTGATGATTTTACAAAACAACTTTTAAATTTACTTAAAGAATTAGAAATTAAAAAAGTTCATTTAATAGGTTTCTCTTTAGGAGCGCTTATAGCTAGACACTTTGCAGCTTCTCATGGGGATATGCTTAGTTCTTTAATAATACATGCTTCAATATATAAAAGATCAGAAGAACAGAAAAGAGTTATACAGAATAGATTTGAATTATTAAAGACCAACAGACCAATTTCAAAAGATAGGGCTATTAGAAGATGGTTTACAGAAAATTATATTAAAGAAAAAAAAGAGATGTACGACCAAATATATTCTATGTTAGATGAAAACGACCATACTAATTTACTGAAAGCATATAAACTGTTTGTTGACTATGAAGATGACGATCAAATGTTGAGCAATATCAATATAAATACACTTGTAACTACTGGTCAGAATGACGTAGGATCAACAGCTGAAATGTCAAAAAAATTATCTGAAAAAATTAGAAATTCAACATATTATGAAATTAAAAATGGAAAACATCTTTGTAATATAGAATGTTCTGAGGATTTTAATAAAGCTGTAGAGTCGTTTGTTGATAGAAATTATGATGAAGCTTAAAAAATACCAAATGTTTATTGATGGAGAGTGGTTAGACTCAGATACTAAAAAAACTTTCAAAACATTAAACCCTGAAAATAATGAGCCATGGGCAGAGGTTCCCGAGGCCAGTACAAAAGATGTTGATAAAGCGGTAAAAGCAGCACAAAAAGCTTTTGAGGGAAAATGGTCTAGTTTATTTCCAAAAGAAAGAGCTAAATATTTAAAAGCAATTGCAAATGAGTTAAGGAATAATTCAGAATTACTTGGAAAAATTGAAACAATAGATACAGGAAAATTATACAAAGAAACAAAAACTCAAGCAAATTATATAGCGGAGTATTACGATTATTATGCTGGTTTGGCAGATAAGGTTGAGGGAACGGTTCTTCCAATAGATAAACCTAATATGCAAGTAATTACTACTAGAGTTCCTATTGGAGTTGTAGCAGCAATTATTCCCTGGAATTCCCAAATGTTATTAACGGCTGTAAAGTTAGCACCAGCTCTTGCCATGGGAAATACTGTGGTAATTAAATCATCTGAATTAGCCCCAGCAACATTATTTGAGTTTGCTAAATTAATTGAAAAAACTGGAATTCCAAAAGGAGTTGTAAATATTATTTCAGGTTTTGGTGAACCTTGTGGAAAAGCTTTAACCTCACATAATTTAGTTGAAAGAGTTGCTTTTACAGGTGGGCCTGAAACAGCTAGACATATAATAAAAAACTCTGCAAACAACTTGTCCCAGGTTAGTTTAGAACTTGGTGGTAAAAGTCCAGTTGCAGTTTTTGAAGATGCTGACCAGGAAAATGCTTTAAATGGAATTACTGCAGGAATTTTTGGAGCAAGTGGGCAAAGTTGTATAGCAGGCTCAAGACTTTATATACAAAATACTATTTATGATAAATTTTTAGAGAAAATTGTTAATAGAGCAAATAAAATTAAATTAGGTCCTCCGATGGAGGCTGAGACTCAAATGGGTCCCCTGAGCAGCTTAAAGCAATTAGAAATTATTGAAAAGAATATTAAACTTACTTTAGATCAAGGTGGAAAACTTAAATGTGGAGGCAAAAGACATAGCATGTCAAACAAAGGTTATTATTTTCCACCCACAGTAATTGAATGTGAAAATCACAGTTTGCCAACAGCAGAAAATGAGTTATTTGGACCTGTGCTTTCTGTCATGAAATTTAATAATGAAGAAGAAGTAATAAATAAGATGAATGACAACCAGTATGGATTATCTTCTGGTATATACACAAAAGATATAAATAGAGGTTTAAGAGTTTCAAATGCAATTCGAGCTGGGATTACATTTGTTAATACTTACCGATTGATTTCTCCTTCGGCTCCATTTGGAGGTATGAAAGATAGTGGATATGGAAAAGAAGCTGGGATTGAGTCCATTAAGGACTATACAAGAATTAAAACTACTTGGTTTAATACATCCGATAAGCCTATGGATGACCCGTTCACTATGGGATAAATAATTGACTAAAAATCATACCTTATTAATTTTGTTTGTAATGTTCTTGTTGGGAAGTGCATACCCTACAGGAAAACTAGGTATTAATGCTTCTGTGCCTCCAATTTTGTTTGGAGCAATGAGGATGGGTATTGTGTTTTTGTGTTTGTTTCCTTTTTGTAAAATTTACATTCCTAAAAAAAAATATCTATTACCTTTAATCGCCTTTTCATTGTGTATGGGAGTAGGTGTAAATTTGTTTTTATATTTATCAGTAGAAGCATCTAGCATTATATCGCCACTTGTTATAGGTGCTCAATTATCAATTCCACTTGCAATTATTTTAAGCTCAATATTCATTGGAGAAACAATAAGTTATAAAAAATGGATTTTAATAATTACATCATTTCTAGGGATTGTATTTATAGGATTTGATCCAAAAATTGCAGATGAGATTTTAGGATTTTTATTGATATGTGGGATGGCTTTGTTTTATGCGTCTGCACAAGTTTTTTCAAGATATCTTAAAGAGTTAGACGTTAAATTTACAAGTGCTTCAATGGGATTCTTTGCCTTTTTTATTTTGTTAATTGCATCTATATTTTTTGAAGGAAATACAGTTTCTCATCTCAAAAATTTAAATCTTGAAGCTTGGTTTATGGTTTTGCATGCAGGAATCCTTTGTTCTTTGTTCGGTCACATGTCAATGTTCTATCTTTATAAATTTTATCCTGTGGGACAGGTCCTTCCTTTTTATGCCTTGTTTCCTGTTTTTGGAATGTTATTAAGTTTTTTAATATTTGGTGAAATCCCAACGCTCATAATGGTCACAGGTGGTATAATTGTAATATCTTCAGTCTTTTTCCTTCAAAAAGTAAGATAATTTACTTATTGAAAAAATTTACCAATAGGATTTAATTTATTTTTTATAAATTGTTAACAATTAAAGAGGGAAAAATGAAAAAACTATTTATCGCTGCATTCATCCTTGTTTCAAC